>CANFJQ010000014.1 GCA_947447615.1 Comamonadaceae bacterium | reverse complement strand
CTGCTTTGTTGCAGCGCCCACATCTGCGCATAGCGGCCTTGCTGCTGCATCAAAGCCTGATGGGTGCCGCGTTCGACAATGCGACCGCTCTCCATGACCAAAATTTCATGCGCATCGACCACGGTGGACAGGCGGTGCGCAATGACCAAGGTGGTCTTGCTTTGGGCGATGCGTTGCAGCTCAGCCTGTATGGCGCGTTCATTGGCCGAATCCAGCGCACTGGTGGCTTCGTCAAATACCAAAATTGGCGGGTTTTTGAGCAAGGTGCGCGCAATCGCCACGCGCTGTTTTTCGCCGCCCGAAAGTTTGAGTCCCCGCTCACCCACCATCGTCCCATAGCCTGCGGGCGTGCTGGCAATAAAGTCGTCGATATGCGCCGCGCGCGCCGCCTCTTGCACTTGCACCAGCGAGCTGCCGGGGCAGCCATAGGCGATGTTGTATTCCACGGTGTCGTTAAATAGCACGGTGTCTTGCGGCACGATACCGATGGCGGCGCGCAAACTGTTTTGCGTCAGGCTTTGGATGCTTTGCCCCGAAATGTAAATACCACCTTGCTGTACATCGTAAAAACGGTAGAGTAAACGCGCTAGCGTGCTTTTGCCCGAGCCCGAAGGCCCAACCACCGCCACGGTTTTGCCTGCCGGTATCTCAAAGCTAATGTCGTGCAACAAGGGCCGCGCAGGGTCGTAGGCAAAAAACACATGTTCAAAGCGAACGCTGGCTTGTAATTGACCTGCCGCGTCCTGCTCATGCAAGCGCAGCTTGTGCGCGTCGGGCGCATCGGCGATTTCCTGCTCGCGCTCGAGCAGGGTGAACATTTTTTCAAGATCCGCCAGGTTTTGTTTTAGCTCGCGGTAAATCGCGCCCAAAAAATTGAGCGGTATGTAAATTTGGATCATGAAGGCGTTGACCATGACCAGGTCGCCCAGCGTCATGCGCCCCTCGACCACGCCTTGGGTGGCGCGCCAAAGCATGGCCACCAGGCCACTGGCGATGATGAGTTGCTGGCCGGCGTTGAGCATGCTCAAGGTGCGCTGGCTTTGTAGGGCGGCGCGGCGGTAGCGCTCCAGGTTTTCGTCATAACGCCGGGCTTCGAATTCTTCGTTGTTAAAGTATTTGACGGTCTCAAAGTTCAGCAGCGAGTCAATGGCGCGGCTGTGGGCTTTGGAGTCCAGCTCGTTCATGCGCTTGCGAAACTGCGTGCGCCACTCCGTCATGCTGATCGTGAAAAGAATGTAGAGCACCAAAGCAATGATGGTGATACCGGCAAACCAGACATCAAACTTAACCGCCAGCAGGGTCAGCACCAACCCTACTTCAATGAGCGTGGGAACAATGCTGTACAGAGAATAAGACACCAAGGAATGCACCGCACGGGTACCGCGTTCGATGTCCCGCGTCATGCCACCGGTCTGGCGCTCTAAGTGAAAGCGTAGGCTCAAGGAGTGCAAATGCCTAAACACCGCCAGCGAGATGCTGCGCGCCGCACCCTCGGTGGCTTTGGCGAAGACCAGATCCCGTAATTCGGCAAACAAGGTAGTGGACAGGCGCAGCGCAGCGTAGGCGATCAACAAGGCCACTGGCACCACCAGCACGGCAGTCATTTGGCCGGGCTGCGGCGTCATGGTGTCCACCAAGGTTTTAAGCAGCAATGGCACGCCCACATTGGCTACTTTGGCGCCCACCATGAGCGACAGCGCCACCATGACCCGCCACTTGTAGATCCACAAATAGGGGAAAAGGCGCTGCAAAGTGCCCCAGTCACCGGCCTGGACCGCGGCTGCACCTGGGGCGCCGGGCAGGGCGTGGGAGCGGGAGGCAGGGCCAAAAGAGCGCATGGGTGACAATTCGAAGCGTTAAACCGAGATTGTGCCCATGTCCCACGCTGCCGCCCCCACCACCGCCTTGCCGACCGATCAGGAGTTGGTGCTCAAAGTGATTCCCATGCCGGGCGATTGCAATGCCAATGGCGATATTTTTGGCGGCTGGGTGATGGCCCAGGTGGATTTGGCCGGTTCGGTGCTGCCCGCTCGCTACACCCAGGGCCGGATGGCGACGGTGGCGGTCAATGAGTTCATCTTCAAGCAGCCGGTGCGCGTGGGCGACATCTTGTCCTTCTTTTCCAAAGTGGTGCGCATAGGTCGTACTTCCATCACCGTCAAGGTGGAAGTGTTCGCCGAGCGCTTTCGCAACCAGGGCAGTTACATCAAGGTTACCGAAGCCCTTGTCACCTATGTGGCTATCGATGACGCGGGAAAACCAAGGGAAATCCCCAAGACATAGGCCTCCGCCATCGGGGCGAACAGCCGCCGGGTGTCAATTTGCCTATTGAAATTGGTAACAACCCTATCAAAGAATTTTCGAGTTAAGGCTATAACCCTGGGTGGACAAACCTAGGAGGTATGGTGCAGTTTCTTCAATTGTTGATCAGCGGTGTAGCCCAGGGCTGCATTTACGGGCTGATCGCTCTCGGCTTTGTCCTTATCTATAAGGCCACCGAGACCGTCAGTTTCGCCCAGGGTGAACTGATGATGCTCGGCGCTTTTGGCGGCCTGGTGGCTATGACCATGCTGGGTATGCCGTATTGGTTGGCCATCATGGCCGCCGTGCTGGGGATGGCCTTGGTCGGCGGGCTCATCGAAATGGCTGTCATACGCCCTATATTGGGGCAGCCGGCCTTTTCCATTGTGATGCTCACCATTGGCGTGGGCTATGTGGCCCGCGGTCTGATCACCATGATTCCCAACATCGGCACCGATACCCAGGCCCTGCCCGTGCCCTACAAAGATGAAATCTGGAAATTGGGCGGTTTGATTCTGAACGTGGAGCACATGGTGGTGATCGCCGCTACCGGTGTCTTGTGCGTATTGTTGTTTGCGCTGTTTCGTTACAGCAAGCTTGGCATTGCCATGCAGGCCACTTCCCAAAACCAGTTGGCGGCTTACTACATGGGCATTCCGGTCAAGCGCCTCAACAGCATCGCCTGGGGTTTGGCGGCGGCGGTCGCCAGTATCGCCGGGCTGCTGCTCGCGCCCATCACCTTTGTGCACGCCAATATGGGCTTTATTGGCCTCAAAGCCTTCCCGGCGGCGGTAGTGGGGGGCTTTGGCAGCCTGCCTGGCGCCATCGTGGGTGGATTGGTGATTGGTGTGGTCGAGGCATTTTCGGGCTTTTACTTGCCTGACGGCTTCAAGGATACGGCCGCGTATATCGTGGTGCTGGTGATGCTGATGGTGCGGCCCAATGGCTTGTTCGGCGAAAAACTGCGCAAAAAGGTCTGAACATGCGTTTTATTTTCAAAACCGAATATGCCCAGGACATCGGCCTGGCCAAGCACGAAGGCCATGTCTTTTGGTACAGCGTGCTGGTCTTACTCCTGCTGGCCGCGCCCTGGCTGTTTACTGAATACTGGCTGGCGCAACTGACTTTTGTGCTGATTTACAGCATTGCGGCCCTGGGCATCATGTTGCTGGCGGGCTTTACCGGTTTGTTCTCCCTGGGTCATGCGGCGTTTTTAGGCGTGGGCGCTTATACGCAGGCAGTGCTGACCAATATGGGTGTGCCTTTTCCTGTCGCACTGGCCTGCGCCGCCGGCTTGTCGGCGGCCGTGGGCTTGGTGGTGGGTTTGCCTGCCTTGCGTGTCAAAGGGATTTACCTGGGCATGGCCACGTTGGCGTTTGGCTTTATCGTGGAAGAGGTGCTGGCGCGCTGGGAGTCGGTGACCGGGGGCAACGCTGGCATCCACCTGAAAAAACCCAATATCTTTGGCTGGGTGCTGGAGAGCGAAATCGAGTTTTATTTTCTGTGCTTAGTGCTGACAGTGGTGGCAACGCTGGGCATTTTGAACTTGCTGCGCTCGCCCACCGGGCGCGCGTTTGTGGCGATTCGCGATTCGGAAATTTCCGCGCAAAGCATGGGCATCAACCTGGCGCAGTACAAAACCATGTCTTTTGCCATATCCGCAGCGCTGGCTGGTGTGGCCGGGGCTTTGTATGCGCACAAATTGCATTTCATTTCGCCCGATCAATTCAACATCCTGCAATCCATCGACTTGCTTTTGATGATTGTGATCGGCGGCCTGGGCTCAGTACACGGTGCGTTTTTGGGCGCCATCTTCCTTATCACCATGCCGCAGCTCATCGCTATGGTCAAAGACTATTTGCCTGCGGTCGTCGGTCAGGCGCCGGGCTTGCAAGGCGTGGTCTATGGCGCCGTGCTGATTGCCTTTGTGTTGTTTGAACCTATGGGTTTGTATGGCCGCTGGTTCAAGATCCGCACTTATTTTGAAATGTTCCCCTTCTACCGCAAAGGCATGTTCAAGCGGCAGAAATCTTTCCAGAAATCGGATCGCCTGAAATGACGGACTTTCTTTTATCAGCCCAAGACTTGAGCGTGCGCTTTGGCGGTCTGCTGGCGGTCAATCAGGTCAGTTTTGACGTCAAAAAAGGCGAGGTCTTTACCCTGATCGGCCCCAACGGCGCGGGAAAGACCACCGTGTTTAACCTGATCAGCCGTATTTACACCCCTACCGCGGGCAGCATTGATTTTCTCGGCCCTAAAGGCATGGTCAAGCTCACCGAACAGGCGCCACAGGATGTGGCGGCCCTGGGCATCGCCCGTACTTTCCAAAACATCGAGTTGTTTGAGCACGCCTCTGTGTTGCACAACTTGTTAATCGGTCGGCACACGCACCGCAAAACCAGCTTGTGGCAGGACATGTTTTTTACTGCCGCCACCCGCGAAGAAGAATTACGCTCCCGCGAAAAAGCGGAGGAAGTAATCGACTTTCTCAACCTGCAACACTACCGCGATACCTTTGTTGCCGGCTTGCCTTATGGTGTGCGCAAAGTGGTGGAAGTGGCACGCGCTTTGTGTACCGAACCATCGCTCTTGCTGCTGGACGAACCCTCCTCTGGGCTGAACGTAGAAGAAACTGACGATATGGCCTTCTGGATTCAGGATATCCAGCATGAATTGGGCATTACGGTGCTCATGGTGGAGCACGATATGAGCTTGGTCTCCAAAGTGTCCGACCGCGTATTGGCCATGAACCAGGGCGAAGTGCTGGCCATGGGCACACCGCGCGAAGTGCAAAGCGATGCGGGTGTCATCGAGGCTTATTTGGGCACTTTGGACGATGTATCGTCCCTGCGTCGCGAATCGGCTACGGGAGTAGGCGTATGAGCAATATCCCACCCCCGGTCAGCGATTTACCGGTACTTAAGCTGCTCAACGTCGAGAGCGCTTACGGGCCGATCAAAGCCATTCGCGGCATCAGCTTACAAGTGCGACGTGGCGAAATTGGCGCGGTACTGGGCTCTAATGGCGCCGGTAAAACTACGATTCTCAAAACCATTTCCGGCATCATCGACCCGCGCAAAGGCTCCATCGAATTCAAAGGCCAAGACATCACGGCCCAAGACCCATCGCATATCGTCCAACAAGGCCTCAGCCACGTGCCTGAAGGTCGCGAGGTGTTTCCACTGCTCAGCGTGCACGACAACTTGCTCATGGGTGCCTACACGCGCAGTGACAGCGACCAGGTGGTGCGCGATATGGAGACGGTATACGGCTATTTCCCGATTCTCAAAGAGCGCCGTTCGCAGGACGCGGGCTTGCTGTCGGGCGGGCAGCAGCAAATGCTGGCGATCTCGCGCGCCCTGATGGCCAATCCTGATCTCATCTTGCTGGACGAACCCAGCTTGGGTTTGTCACCCAAGCTTACCAAAGAGATTTTTGAAATCGTGGTGCGCATTAACCGAGAGCGCGGCACGACGATTTTGCTGGTCGAGCAAAACGCCAATATGGCGCTTAACGCCTCGGACTATGGCTATGTACTCGAAAACGGCCGCATCGTCATGGAAGACACCTGCGCCCGTTTGCGCGAGAAAGAAGACATCAAAGAGTTCTACCTCGGACTCAAAGAAGAAGGCGTGCGTGACGAGCGTCGCTGGAAAAAGAAAAAGACCTGGAGATGATGATGCCTAGCGCTGCTTCAACCAACTATTGCGGCCTGCGGTCGGGAGCCTGTCTATGAGCCGCTTATGGGATTTAGCCCACATCCAGCCAGAAACCCGGGTGGTGCTGGAGGGCGACACGATTACCGCCATGTTCTGGAACGCCGTGGCACAGCGCGGCCCGCAGGTATGGATGCGCCAAAAGCACCTGGGCCTGTGGCGCAGCTGGACCTGGAATCAGACCGCCACCGCCGTAGAGGAAATTTGCGCCGGCTTGATGCACCTCGGTTTTGCCAAAGGCGAGTGCGCCTCCATCCTATCCAATACCGTGGTGGAGTGGGTTTGGGCCGACTTGGCCGTGCTGTCTGCCGGTGGCGTGTCCAATGGCATTTACCCCACGGATGCCAGTAGCCAAGTGCAATACCTGAGCGAGGATTCGCGCACCACGATCTTGTTTGTCGAAGACGACGAGCAACTGGACAAGGCCTTGGAAGTACGTGCCCAATTGCCGCTGTTGCGCAAAATTGTGGTTTTCGACATGGAGGGTCTGCGCACCCTCAAAGACCCGGGCGTTATCAGTCTGGATGCCTTGCGCGTTTTGGGGCGCGAGCACCTGGCCGCGCACCCGCAAGCGGTGCGCGAGCGCGCCGCCCAGTGCCAGGCCCAAGACCTGGCCATCTTGGTCTATACCTCGGGCACCACCGGAAAACCCAAAGGCGCCATGCATTTGCACAAGGGCCTGGTGTTTACTGTGCACGGCTACAACACGCTGGTCGCTCAAACTATGGACGACGAGCGCATGTGCTTTTTGCCCCTGTGCCATATCGCCGAACGCATGGGGGGCGAGTATTTTTCGCTCTACACCGGCTCCAAACTCAACTTCGTGGAAAACCCTGAAACCATTCCCGAGAACGTGCGCGAAATTGCGCCCACCGTGTTCACCGCCGTGCCCCGCGTGTGGGAAAAGTTTTACTCAGGCGTCATGATCACGCTCAAAGAAGCCGGTTTTGTGCAGCAAGCGATCTATGCCTGGGGTATCGGCGTGGGTGGCCGCATTGCTGATAAGGTGCTCGCTGGCGAATCGGTCAGTGCGTGGTTGAAAGCGCAATTTGTGCTGGCCCAATGGCTGGCACTCAACAATGTGCGCAAACTCATCGGCATCCACCGCGCCAAATACCTGGTCACCGGCGCCGCGCCCATATCGCCCGAATTGGTGCGCTGGTATTTGTCTCTAGGCGTGCCTATGTTGGAAGTCTGGGGAATGACCGAAACCTGTGGCGCCGCTACCGGCGTCCCGGCCACCCGCATCCGCCCTGGCTCCATCGGCCCTGCGGCGGGGTATAACGAAGTGCGCCTGGACCCGCAGACCAGCGAAATCTTGGTGCGCGGCAAGAACGTTTTTGCTGGTTACCTGAACCAACCAGAAAAAACCGCCGAAACCATAGACCCCGAGGGCTGGTTGCATACCGGTGACGTGGGCGTGGTCGATGCCGATGGTTATTTCCGCATTACCGACCGCATGAAGGACATCATCATCACGGCCGGCGGTAAAAACATCACCCCCTCCGAGCTTGAAAATGATTTGAAGTTCTCGCCCTATATTACCGACGCGGTGGTGATTGGCGATAAGCGGCCTTACCTGACCGTCATCATCATGATCGACCAAGAAAACGTCGAAAAATACGCCCAGGACCAAGACGTGCCCTTTAGTAACTACGCCAGCCTGACGCGCTCGGCCGAAGTGCAGGCACTGATACAGGGTGAAATAGACCGCGTCAATAAAAAGTTTGCGCGCGTGGAGCAAATCAAAAAATTCTTCCTGCTCGATACCCAACTCAGCGCAGAAGACGAAGAACTTACCCCCACCATGAAGCTCAAGCGCAAATTGGTGGAAAAGAAATACAACGCTAATATTGAGGCGATGTACGGCTGAGCCCCCGCCGTCGGGCAGCACTGCGTAATTATTATTTTTAGGAGACCCAAGCATGAAGAAAACTTTATTTCCCTTTACCGGCCTGGCGCTTACGCTGGCCACCTGTTTAAGTGCAACGCCTGTTTTTGCTGCCGAACAACAAGGTGTCAGCAAAAACGAAATCGTAATCGGCACGATTCAGGATTTGTCTGGCCCCCTGGCTGGTTACGGCAAACAGTCGCGCAACGGCATGCAGTTGCGCATTGACGAGCTCAATGAGCAAGGCGCCATCCATGGCCGCAAGCTCAAACTCTTGGTCGAGGACTCGGGCTATGACCCCAAGCGTGCGGTACTGGCTGCGCAAAAACTGGTGAACCAGGACAAAATTTTCATCATGGCCGGACATCTGGGTACTGCGCAAAACAATGCCGCCATGCCGATCCAGTTTGAAAAACAGATCGTCAACTTTATGCCCTTGACGGCGTCGCGCGATATGTACGACCCGCCCAATGAGCTGAAGTACGCATTGCTCAGCTCGTATTACGACCAGATCCGTATGGTGCTGCCCAAGATGGTGACGGATAAAAGCGTCAAAAAATCGTGCATCATTTACCAGGACGACGAGTTTGGCTTGGAAGTGCTGCGCGGTGCCGAGGCAGGCCTCAAAACGCTGAATATGGAGTTAACTGAAAAAACCTCATTCAAGCGCGGCTCCACTGACTTCTCCACCCAGGTCGCGAAGATGAAATCCTCGGGCTGCGAACTGGTGGTGTTGGGAACCATTATTCGTGAGACGATCGGAACCGTGGCCGAGTCCCGCAAAACCGGTTTCAATCCGATTTTCTTGGCTTCCATCGCTGCTTACACCGACCTGATCCACAAACTCGGTGGCAAAGCGATGGATGGTGTGTACGCCACTAACGTGGTGCAAAACCCCTACCTGGACGAGGCTTCACAGCCCATCCGTTTCTGGGCCAACAAATACAAAACCAAGTTCAATGAAGATCCGGCCGTGTTTTCCGCTTACGGTTACATCATGATTGACATCTTCATCCAGGCAGCCCAAAAAGCTGGCCCCAACCTGACCAGCGCTAGCTTTGTGAAAGCTATGAACAGCATGTCCATCCCGCCGGACTTTTTTGGTACCCCCGCTTTGACCTATACCAACGCCAAGCGTTTGGGTAGCGAGTCGGCCAAGCTGTCGCAAATCCAAGATGGCAAATGGCGCGTAGTGATGGAAGTGAAGTAACCTTGTAGTTCGGTGGTGCTGCGCCTTGAGTCGGCGCGACCCTTCCCTTATATTTTTTGGAGACAACGATGACAGTATCGAGCTTATTAAAGAAAACCGCATTTGCCTTGGCCGCCATGCTGGCCTTAGGCGTCCAGGCGCAGCAGCAAGGCGTAAGTAAAGATGAAATTGTGATCGGCACCATTCAGGACTTGTCCGGCCCCCTGGCGGGTTTTGGTAAGCAAGCGCGGTCGGGCATGCAGTTGGCGGTGGCCGAGCTCAATGAGCAGGGCGGTATCAATGGGCGCAAGCTCAAACTGCTGGTAGAAGACGATGGCTACGACCCCAAGAAATCGGTGCTGGCAGCGCAAAAATTGGTGAACCAGGACAAGATTTTCATCATGGCTGGCCATATCGGTACCGCGCAAAATCTGGCAGCGATGCCCGTGCAGTTCGAAAAGAATGTGGTGAACTTCTTCCCCATTACTGCGGCGCGTGAAATGTACGAACCGCTGGACCGCCTGAAATATTCCTTTGCCGCCACCTACTTTGACCAGATGCGCATCACACTGCCGTCCTTGATCAAGGAAAAAGGCGTGAAAAAAGTCTGCACCATGTACCAGGACGATGACTTTGGCCTAGAGGTTTTCCGCGGCGCCGAAGCTGGTCTTAAGGCCATGAATATGGAGTTCACCGAAAAGACGACGTACAAGCGGGGCGCTACCGACTTTTCTTCGCAAATCTCCAAGCTGCAAGCCAGCGGGTGTGACATGGTGGTGCTGGGCACCATCATTCGCGAGACCATTGGCGCCATTGGCACGGCACGCAAACTGGGCTTTAACCCGATCTTTGTGGGCTCTAGCGCCGCTTATACCGACCTGATCCACAAAATCGGCGGCAAGGCTATGGACGGCTTTTATGCCACGATGACGGTGCAAAACCCTTACCTGGACGAAGCTTCTCAGCCCATCCGTTTCTGGGCCAATAAGTACAAAACCATGTTCAACGAGGACCCCACCGTATTCTCGGTCTATGGTTACATCATCATCAACAGCTTTGCGGCCGCCGCCGCCAAGTCTGGTAAAAACTTGACCACCGATACCTTTATCAAAGCCATGGACAGTATGGTGCTGGAGCCTGATATGTTTGGCGGCGCCAAAGCCACGTTCAGCGCCACCAAACGCCTGGGTAGCGATGCATCGCGACTGTCGCAACTTCAGGACGGCAAGTGGAAAGTCGTCTCCGGCTATGTGAGCGCGTCCAGCGTGAAATAAACCCTCCGTAGCGGGTACAGGTTTGCCCTAAGCCCGCTATTTTCAAGCCGCCCGGCTCAGCGCCGCGCGGTTTTTTTTACGGCCCAAAGCCCCACCACGTCGGCGCCGCCCGCAGGCGCGCTACAGTTAGACCATGGGCAAGTCACCTCCACCGTTCAAAGCCACCACCGCTGATCCGCATGCGGTGCTAACGGGTTTTGCCGGTCTGAGCGCCAAGCTGGACTATTTATCGGCCTCGGACGTGGAGCAGGTGCGCCAGGCTTACCGCTTTGCCGACGAGGCGCATTTGGGCCAGTTGCGCGGTAGCGGCGCGCCCTATATCACGCATCCGATTGCAGTGGCCGCCCAGTGCGCCGACTGGAAGCTTGACGCACCCGCCCTGATGGCTGCGTTGTTGCACGACGCCATGGAAGACTGCGGCGTGACCAAGGTGGAGTTGATAGAGCGCTTTGGCTCACCGGTCGCCGAATTAGTCGATGGCCTGACGAAGCTGGACAAACTCAGCTTCACCACGCGCGAAGAAAACCAGGCCGAGTCCTTTCGAAAAATGCTGCTGGCCATGGCGCGCGATGTGCGCGTCATCCTCATCAAACTGGCCGACCGCACCCACAATATGCGCACCATGGGCGATATGCCGCGCGCCAAATGGGGCCGTATTGCGCAAGAAACCTTGGACATTTACAGCCCTATTGCGCACCGGTTGGGTTTGAACGAAATTTACCGCGAGTTGCAGGAGCTCTCCTTTCGCTACCTGCTGCCCTGGCGCCATGCGGTGCTGTCCAAGGCAGTGGCCAAGGCGCGCAGCCGCAGGCGCGATTTGTTGCAAAAAGTGCAGCGCGAAGTGGAGGCCACCTTTGCCGCCCACGGCATGCTGGTGCGCATCTCGGGTCGCGAAAAAGCCCTGTACTCTATTTACCGTAAGATGAGCAGTAAACACCTGAGTTTTGCCCAGGTCACCGATGTGTATGGCTTTCGCGTGCTGGTGCCGGAAGTTACCGACTGCTATACCGCGATGGGCCTTTTGCACCAGCTATATAAGCCGGTGCCCGGCAAATTCAAAGACCATATCGCGATTGCCAAAATCAATGGTTACCAATCGCTGCACACCACCCTGGTAGGCCCGGCCGGCATCAACGTGGAATTTCAGATGCGCACCGAGTCCATGCATTTGGTCGCGGAATCGGGCGTGGCGGCGCACTGGCTTTACAAAGTCAACAAACCGCAAGACAGTGCGCAAGAGCGCCTGGGCGCGCAGTGGTTGCAATCGCTGCTGGACATCCAGGACGAAACCCGCGATGCCACCGAGTTTTGGGAGCACGTGAAAGTGGACTTGTTCCCGGACGCGGTCTATGTGTTCACCCCCAAAAGTCAGATCATGGCCATGCCGCGCGGCGCCACGGTGGTGGACTTTGCGTATGCGATTCACAGCAATGTGGGCGACCGCACGATGGCGGCGCGCATCAACAACGAGCAAGTGCCCCTGCGCACCGAGCTGAAAAATGGCGATGTGGTGGAAGTCATTACCGCGCCGACGTCCACTCCCAACCCAGCCTGGCTGAGCTTTGTGCGCACCGGCCGGGCGCGCTCCAAAATCCGCCATCACCTCAAGACCATGCAGTTGACCGAGTCAGCCGACTTGGGCTCCAAATTGCTGTCGCAGGCCCTGCGCGCCGAAGGCATCGAAAGCGTACCCGAAGGCGATGCGTTTAAATCGCTATGGGACAAGGTTTTGCGCTTTACCGGTAGCAAAAACCGCAAAGAGCTGCTTACCGACATCGGCCTGGGCAAGCGCATCGCCAACATCGTCGCCAAGCGCATGGTGAACTTGCTGGCCGATGCAGGACACAAGCCGGACGCTTTGCTGCTCACGCGCGAACGCTTTGCCTCGGACAACGCGCACGGCATGGGTACGCTCGCGCTCGACGGCAGCGAAAACGCATCGGTGAAATACGCTTTGTGCTGCCGCCCGATTCCGGGCGACAACATCGTGGGCTACTTGGGTCGCGGCGAAGGCCTGGCGGTGCACGCGGCGGACTGCCCGGTTGCCAAAAAATTGCAGCACAAAGACGGCGAGCGCTTTATGGGTGTGGAGTGGAGCGATGAGATCGTACGCCCCTTTGAGGCCGACTTGGCGCTCACCGTGATCGACGGGCGCGGCGTTATGGCCAAGGTCGCCTCGGTGCTGGCCGCTGCTGAGGCCGATATCGTGCACATCGAAATGGGCGAAGCCAATAGCCACGATGCCAAAGACATGCACTTCGTCATCGCGGTACGCGACCGCGCGCATTTAGACAGCATATTGACCAAGCTACAGCGCTCCGCGGTGGTCATGCATGCCAAGCGCAGCAAGAAAACCGTTTGAGGTTTTTGTAGGTCCTGCGCCTCAATGTGCAATCCATCGCGGCGCAGTGCCGTGCGCCAGCTTTAGTCCGCTGGCCTCCCGCTCGGCGCCGGGTAATGCACCTCCAGCACTTCAATTTCCGCCACCCGGCCCGGCATGGGCAGGCGTAGTACATCGCCCACGCGGGCTTTGAGCAGCGTCCGTGCGATGGGCGAAATCCAGCTCACCTCTCCGGCTGCGCTATCGGCCTCGTCGATGCCGGTAATGGTGACGGTGCGCTTTTCGTCCACGTCGTCCACATAGGTCACGGTAGCGCCGAAAAATATTTGCTCGTTGCCGTGGTGCAGGCTGGGCTCGGTAATGACAGCCATCTCCAAGCGCCTGGTGAGAAAGCGGATGCGCCGGTCGATCTCGCGCAAGCGTTTTTTGCCATACAGGTAGTCGCCATTTTCCGAGCGGTCGCCATTGCTGGCGGCCCAATGCACCACATCTACCACTTTGGGCCGCTCCTCGTCGATCAGGTGCAAAAGCTCATCGCGCAGCGTTTTGTAACCTTGCGGGGTGATGTAGTTTTTCCCGCCACCGGGTAGTGCCGCCAGCGGGATGTCATCTTCATCCTCACCGTCTTCACTCTCTTTGGTGAAGGCTTTGCTCATGGCGACTGGTGACCATCGTTGCAGCTACCACTGGCCTTAGCGCCTTGGGTAGGCGCTTTGCCGGCTATCGCGGCGGGGCAGAACGAGAGAATGCGCAGGCGTTTCATAGAATGCACATTCTAAGAACGCCGCTATGTTCAGCTTTTTCAAAAAAAAATCTCCTCCGCCATCTGCTGCCCCCAGTGCCACAGCGCTAGCGCCAGTCCCGCAGGCAGCACCGCCAGCGACTGTGGACTCTGGCCCTAGCACCCCGCAACGCCAAAGTTGGCTGGGCAAACTCAAAGCTGGTTTGGGCAAAACCGCAGCGGGTATTGCCTCGGTATTTGGCGGTTCGCGCATCGACGAGGCTTTGTTTGAAGACCTGGAAAGCGCCTTGCTCATGGCCGACGCGGGTGTTTCTGCCACCACGCATTTAATTACCGAGCTGCGCCGCCTGGCCAAAGACAGCAAAGCCGAAACACCTGAACAACTCAAAGCCTTGCTGGTCGATGCCTTGGCCCGCTTGCTCGAACCTTTGGAGCGCAGCCTGGTGATAGGCCCAGAGCAGCCCACGGTGATGATGGTGGCAGGGGTCAACGGTGCAGGCAAAACTACCTCCATCGGCAAGCTGACCCACCGCCTGGCCGACCAGGGCGCCTCCGTGCTCTTGGCCGCAGCCGATACCTTTCGCGCAGCGGCGCGTGAGCAACTCACGGTTTGGGCCGAGCGCAATACCGTGGAGATCGTGAGCCAAGAAGGTGGCGACCCGGCGGCGGTCAGCTATGACGCGGTGTGCGCTGGTAGAGCGCGAAAAAAAGACGTGGTGCTGATCGATACCGCAGGCCGCTTGCCCACGCAAATGCATTTGATGGAAGAACTAAAAAAAATGCAGCGCGTGGTGGCCAAAGCCGGAGTGGCTTCGGGCCTGGAGCATTGCCCGCGTGAAGTGCTGCTGGTGATTGACGGCAATACCGGTCAAAACGCCTTGGCCCAGGTGCGTGCGTTTGACGATGCGCTAGGCCTTACCGGGCTCATCATTACCAAGCTGGACGGCACGGCCAAGGGCGGCGTGCTGGCGGCTATTGCGCGCGAGCGCCCGGTACCGGTGTACTTTATCGGCGTGGGCGAAAAACTCGAGGAGCTGGAAACCTTTAACGCCCGCGAATTCGCCCAGGCGCTTTTGCAATAGGCCCAGCTTGCCTATGCTTGAAAGGCGGCGCTGCCAGCGGCCCCATGCGCCCAGCCTGTAGGCTCTGCCCTTTATGTCTCCCTATTGCCGCCCCTTCTCTATTTCCCGCCGCCAGGCCCTGGCCCGCATCGCCAGTCCGGCGCTGGCCGCTGCCACGCTGAGCCTGCCAGTTGCCGCGCATGCGGTCACCCGCGCTTTGGCGCTGGACAGCCCCGCATGGCGCGCTATCGAAGCGCAGGCCAAAGGTCAAACCGTCTACTTCAACGCCTGGGCGGGTTCACCTGCCATCAACAGCTACCTCCAATGGGCGGCTGCACAATTAGAGCAGCGCTATGGCTTGCGCTTGGTGCACGTCAAGATCAGCGACGCTGCCGACATGGTGCAACGCGTGCGCAATGAAAAAGCCGCTGGCAAGGCTGATGGCACGGTGGACCTGGTCTGGATCAACGGCGAAAACTTTCTGGCTATGAAGCGCGAGGGCTTGCTCAAAGGCCCGTTCGCCGAGCAATTGCCCTCTTATGCCTGGGTGGACACCCAAGGCAAGCCCACTACGCGCATCGATTTTTCTGAACCGGTCGATGGCATGGAAGCGCCTTGGGGCATGGCGCAACTGACCTTTATGGTCGATAGTGCCCGCGTGCCGCAAGCGCCGCGCAGCCTAGCGGCCTGGCTGGCTTTTGCACAGGCCCATGCGGGCCGCGTCACCTACCCGCGCCCGCCGGATTTTCATGGCACAAGCTGGCTCAAGCAAATGCTGCTGGACCTCAACCCCGGTGCGCAGCGCCAGGCGCTGTACCAGCCGCTGACAAGCGCCGCGTTCGAGGCCCGGAGCGCTGCACTGTGGCGCACACTGGACGCAGTGCATCCGCATCTGTGGCGCAAAGGCCATCAGTTCCCATTGAGTGCGGGCGCGCAGCGCCAAATGATGTCTGATGGTGAACTGCTGTGGGCCATTACCTTCAACCCCAATGAAGCAGCCAATGAAATCGCGGCAGGTCGCTTGTCAGCCAGCACCATCAGCTACCAGTTTGACAGCGGCACCCTTGGCAACACGCATTTTTTAGCCATACCGTTTAACACCCGGGCCTTTGCCGCCGCGCAAGTGACCGCCAACTTTTTACTGGGTGCCCAAGCCCAGGCGCGCAAAGCCGACATCGCGGTGTGGGGCGATCCGACGGTGCTCGCCGTCGATGCACTACCTGCCGCGCAGCGGGATTGGTTTCAATCCGCAACAGTGCCCGGCCAATTGCGCAGTTCGGCCCCCGCCATTCCCGAACCGCACGCCAGCTGGGTCGATGCCTTAGAAAAAGAATGGGCACGTCGCTACGGCGGCTAACTTAAGTCACGGTTGCGATAGCCATGGACCTGCTAAGTGCCCAATACTCAGCGCTGTGACATCGCGCAGCGCTCAGCTTGCGGTGGTTGTCGCTTTTCTAGCGGGTTTGCCGTGTCGCTAAGCCAACCCGCACCGAACTACAAGGAGGAAACCACATGAAACAACTACTCAAACTGATTGCGCTGCTGCTGGTACTAGGCCTGGCTTACCTGCTGCTGTGGCCTGTGCCGGTTCAACCTGTGTCCTGGAACGCACCCAAAGCGCCGGGTTACCAGGGGCCGCATGCGGTCAATGACAAGCTGTCCCAACTCACGCTCATCGATTTGCATGGCGAAGAGGGGCCAGAACATATCATGATCGGGCCGGACGGCAAGCTCTACACCACAGTCGCAAGCGGCAAGATTTTGCGCATGGCGCAAGACGGCAGCGCCCAAGAAGCCTTTGCCAACACCGGCGGGCGCGTGCTGGGTTTTGACTTCGATGCCCAGGGCCAATTGGTAGCGGCCGATGCGGTAAAAGGGCTCTTGTCCATCAGCCAAGATGGCAAGGTCAGCGTACTGACCGATAAGGTGGACGGCGACCCCATCCGCTATGCCGATGCAGTAGTGGTCGCGAAAAGCGGCAAGATGTATTTCAGCGACGCCTCCACCCGTTTTGGGCCGGCCCAGTGGGGCGGTACTTTTGAAGCCAGTATTTTGGACATCCTGGAGCAATCGGCTACCGGGCGGATTCTGGAATACGACCCGACCAACAGTGTCACGCGCGTCGTAGCCCAGGGCCTGAGTTTTGCCAACGGCGTGGCGCTCAGCCAGGACGAGGCGAGCTTGTTTGTGAACGAGACCGGCAAATACCGCGTCTGGAAGCTGGCCGTGGATGCGCAAAAACTGCAACTGGGCGACGGCCCGCCACCAGCAGGCGCGCAAGTGCTGTTCGAAAACCTGCCCGGCTACCCGGACAACTTAATGCGCGGACAGGGCGGAAAAATCTGGCTCGGCTTTGCCAAACCGCGCAACCCCACAATTGACGGCTTTGCTGATAAACCCTTGCTGCGTTCGCTGACGCTGCGCCTGCCGCGCGCCCTGTGGCCTATCCCCAAGGCCTACGGCCATGTCATGGCGTTTACTGAGGACGGCAAAGTAGTAGTCGATATGCAAGACCCGACCGGTGCTTACCCCGAAGCCACCGGTGTGACTGAAACTGCGGACCGTTTGTATATCCAAAGTCTGCATGCCAAGGGGCTGGGTTGGCGTAAGCCCTGAGGCTTGAATACCGGTTTCGGCCTGTTGGCCGAGCTACTTCCTTTTGATTGGCCAAAAGAAAGTAAACAAAGAAAAGGCGAGCCAATAGCCTTCTGTGTTTGGCTTGCAGCCGGCTTTTTCTTCTTGCCACAGGGCGTGCGCCTGCCGCGGGCCTTACTTTTCTTTGCTTCGCCAAAGAAAAGATAAGCAAAAGAAAGGCGAGCCAAAGGCCGTGCCCCTTCGGGGTGCCTTGCGCTACTCACGTCGCCCGGGGTCGGGCGCAAACTCGCTACGCTCAAACAAGCGCCCGCCCTGATCCGTGCGCCGCTGCGTTGCTCAGCACGGCCTATGGCAGCGGGGGTCCCGAATACCGCGTGTGCTCGTTCGCTGCGCTCACCTTGCACACGCTTGGTGGGGCGCTGCGCGCGCCCCCACATTAGTCGCCACCCCCACCGCCGCCGCGCCAAGCCCCAATCCATTTACTACGACCGCTTCGTTCCCCAATGCAGGCCAACAAACCCGCTCCGCAACCCCCCGACTCAAAACCCGTCTCCGAAACAAAAAAACCAAATTGGGTATTCCAGCTCCCCTTCACCCCGGCGGGGGTGAAGGGGCGGGGGGGAAGCGGGGGGCAAATCAGCGGGGGACAAATCAGCGGGGGACAAAAGAAAGTCCAACAAGCAAGAATCCCAAGATAACCCCTGCGTTAGGCTATGCACGCCTCAAGCCCCTCTGCGGATGGGCCGCGTACACTTCCCCCATGAACCGCAATCTATGGCTGCTAGCCCTCTGCCAAGGCTTCTTACTCACCAACAACATCGCTTTTGTAGCCATCAATGGCTTAGTCGGCTTTAGCCTGGCGCCCATGGCCTGGATGGCGACTTTGCCGGTGATGGGTTATGTGCTGGGTTCGGCTTTTTCAACACCCATCGTGGCGCGCGTGCAGGCCCGGTGGGGCAGGCGCATCGGGTTTCAAACCGGCTTGCTGGTCGCCTTGCTGTCCACCCTGTTGGCCGCCTGGGCGATAGACGTCCGCAGTTTCTGGGGCCTGGTGTGCGCTACGTTTATCGCGGGTTACTACAGCGCCAATGGTCAGCTCTACCGTTTTGCCGCTGCTGAACTCGCGCTGCCCGAGGCGCGTGAACGCGCCGTGTCCTGGGTGCTGGCCGCTGGTTTGTTCGGCGCGGTAATCGGGCCGTATCTGGCGGTGCACTCGATGCAAATTTGGCAGGTGCCGTTTGTGGGTGCTTATTTAGCGCTGGCGGCGGTGGCGCTGCTGTCTTTGCTCATCATGGGGCGCATCGAGTTCGCGCCCGAGCCGGTGCGGGCGGCAGGTGCTGCGCCGCAGGACAGGGGCCGCAGCGTCTGGCAGCTCCTGCGCGAACCCGTGTTTCTTGTCGCCTGTATGGCCGCCGCGCTGGGCTATGGCGTGATGAATTTATTGATGGCGGCCACGCCTTTGGCCATGCAGCAATGCGGGCTGGACTTTGGCGCTACCGCCATGGTGTTGCAATGGCACGTGCTGGGCATGTTTGCGCCGGGCTTTTTTACCGGCGATTTCATCAAGCGCTGGGGCGCGCTGCCGGTGATGGGGGTGGGCGTGTTGCTCAATGTCGCCTGTGTCGTGGTAGCGCTCAGCGGGGTGGATGTGTTGCAGTTCAGCGTGGCTTTGTTTTTGCTGGGCGTGGGCTGGAACTTTTTGTTCACTGGTGGCACCAGCTTGTCTTTACAGGCCTATGCGCCGCATGAAAAAGACCGCGCGCAGGCGGTTATCAACTTTGCGGTGTTCGCGGTCATGGCGCTCACTTCTTTTGCCTCCGGGGCCTTGGTGACAACCAGCGGCTGGTTCTGGCTTAATGCGCTGTCGCTGCTGCCCTTGGCCTTGACGGCCTGGATGCTCTGGTCTTTGCACCGTCGCGGCACGGGGACGCCGCCTGCTGCTTCCGCCGCCGTCTAATTTGCGCTTTCCTGCCCCGGCCCATTTGCGCCTGGTGGCTTTCAGACGGCCCCGTACAATGCGCGGTTGATCTTTGCCCCCACCGGGGCGCCTGTCACCCCCGGCTGCCGCCTTGTCCGGCACCCGATTTCAAGCCATTTTCCGGGAGTTATCCAATGTTTATTTCTTCGGCCTTTGCCCAAACCGCGCCTGCTGCGGGCGGCGACATGCAATCGACCCTCATGAGCATGCTGCCTTTGGCGCTGATGTTTGTGGTGCTGTATTTCGTCATGATCCGCCCGCAGATGAAAAAGCAAAAAGAGCACGCAGCCATGATCGCCGCCCTGGCCAAAGGCGATGAAGTGATTACCGGCGGCGGCCTCTTGGGCAAAGTCAGCAAAATGGGCGATACCTTTATCGGGCTGGAAGTCTCGCCTGGCGTGGACATCCAGGTCCAGCGCAGCGCCGTTATCCAAGTGCTGCCCAAAGGCTCCATCAAGTAATTCTCTTTTTTAGCGCAGCTTAGGCGGCCTTTGTTCTTATGAACCGTTATTCCCTGTGGAAATACGCGATCCTTTTGGTCGCCCTGCTGATCGGCGGCTTGTACGCGCTGCCCAATATGTTTGGCGAATCACCGGCGGTGCAGGTCTCGGTGGCCAAAGCCTCGCTCAAGCTGGACCTTGGCACCGTGACGCAGGTGCAAGAGGCCCTCAAGGCGGCGGGCATCAACCCCGAAGTGGTGACGCTGGACGGTAACTCGATCAAGGCACGCTTTGCCAGCACCGATGTGCAGCTCAAGGCCAAAGACGTGATGTCGCAGGCGCTGAACCCGGACGCGGCCAATCCCTCCTATGTGGTGGCGCTCAACCTCTTATCGCGCTCACCGGCTTGGCTCAGTGGACTGCATGCTTCGCCCATGTACCTAGGCCTGGATTTGCGCGGCGGCGTGCACTTTATGTTGCAAGTCGATATGCAAGCGGCTTTGAGCAAAAAAGCCGAATCCCTGGCCGGCGAATTGCGCAGCGCCATGCGCGAGAAAAGCATACGCCACGGCGGCATCAGCCGCAACGCGCAAACCGTGGAGATCCGCTTTCGCGATGCCGCCATGGTGGAATCCGCCAAACGCTTGATCCAAGACCAATTCCCCGACCTGGTGGTCGCAGAAAGCGTGGATGCCGGCGAGACCAAGCTGGTCGCCAGCATCCAAGCCGTGGCTGCACGCAAAGTGCAGGAACAAGCACTCAAGCAAAACATCACCACCCTGCACAACCGGATTAACGAGTTGGGCGTAGCCGAGCCGGTGATTCAGCAACAGGGCCTGGACCGCATCGTGGTGCAACTGCCAGGCGTGCAGGACACGGCCAAGGCCAAAGACATTTTGGGCCGTACCGCCACGCTAGAAATCCGCATGGTCGAAGACGGCGCCGAAGCGCGCGCTGCGGAAACTGGCACCGGCCCCGTGCCTTTGGGCGCAGAACGCTTTTTAGAGCGCAATGGCGCGCCGGTGATTGTGAAAAAGCAAGTCATCCTGACCGGCGAAAACCTGACCGACGCCCAGCCCGGCTTTGACAGCCAGACGCAAGAGGCGGCGGTACACCTGACCTTGGATGCCAAAGGCGCCCGCATCTTCCGCGACGTGACGCGCGAGAGCGTGGGTAAGCGCATGGCGATTTTGCTGTTTGAAAAAGGCAAGGGCGAGGTCGTGACCGCGCCGGTGATCCGCTCCGAAATCGGTGGCGGTCGGGTGCAAATTTCCGGCCGTATGACTACGGTGGAAGCGGCGGATACCGCCTTGCTACTGCGCGCCGGATCGCTGGCCGCGCCCATGGAAATTATTGAAGAGCGAACCATCGGGCCTTCGCTGGGCGCCGAGAACATTGCTAAAGGCTTTAACAGCGTCACATGGGGCTTTGCGGCGGTCGCGGTGTTTATGTGTCTGTATTACCTGCTCTTTGGTGTGATTTCCAGTGTGGCATTAGCGGTCAATTTATTGCTGCTGGTGGCCGTGCTGTCCATGTTGCAAGCCACGCTCACTTTGCCGGGTATGGCGGCGATGGCACTGGTGCTGGGCATGGCGATTGACGCTAATGTGCTGATCAATGAGCGTGTGCGCGAGGAATTGCGCAACGGCGCGGCGCCACAAGCGGCCATCCATGCCGGTTACGACCGTGCCTGGGCCACGATTTTGGACTCCAATGTGACTACCTTGATCGCTGGCCTGGCCTTGCTGGCCTTCGGCTCCGGCCCGGTGCGCGGCTTTGCGGTGGTGCATTGCCTGGGCATTTTGACCAGCATGTTCTCCGGCGTGTTCTTCTCGCGTGGCGTGGTCAATCTTTGGTACGGTCGGCAGAAGAAACTTAAATCTGTCTCCATCGGCACCGTCTGGCGTCCCGATGGCAGCACCAGCACCGCGCTTACCGTGGATGGGGAGAAATAGATATGGAATTTTTCAAAATTCGCCGCGACATTCCTTTTATGCGCCATGCCTTGGTGCTCAATGGCATATCGCTGATTACTTTCTTAGCCGCTGTGTTTTTCCTGTTTTCACGCGGGCTGCATTTGTCGGTGGAATTTACCGGCGGCACGCTGATGGAAGTGGGATATTCCCAAAGCGCTGATTTGGCGGCTATCCGCAGCACCGTCGATGATCTGGGCATTAAAGATGTGCAGGTACAAAACTTCGGCACTGCGCAAGACGTGCTGATTCGCATGCCTGCTCAAAAAGGCGGCACGCCAGGCCAGCAAAGTGAAAAAGTATTGGCTGCGCTCAAGGCGGCTGACCCCTCGGCTAATTTGCGTCGCACCGAGTTTGTCGGCCCGCAGGTGGGCGATGAATTAGCCACCGATGGCTTGAAGGCGCTGGCCTTTGTGGTGGTGGGCATCATGCTGTATCTAGCAGTGCGCTTTGAATGGAAGTTTGCTGTTGCTGCCATCATTGCAAACTTGCATGATGTGATTATTATCCTGGGATTTTTCGCATTTTTCCAGTGGGAATTTTCATTACCGGTCTTGGCGGCGGTGCTGGCTGTGCTGGGTTACTCGGTGAATGAATCGGTAGTTATATTTGACCGTATCCGCGAAAATTTTCGGCGGTACCGCAAGATGAATACCGTGGAAATTATTGATAACGCGATTACCTCCACCATCAGCCGCACCATCATTACCCATGGCTGCACGCAATTGATGGTTTTGTCCATGCTCTTATTTGGCGGCGCTACCTTGCATTATTTTGCGCTGGCGTTGACCATCGGTATTTTGTTTGGTATTTATTCCTCGGTGTTTGTGGCCGCAGCCATTGCCATGTGGCTGGGTATTACCCGCGAAGACTTGATTAAAGGTCAGGTTAAGAAGGATATAGACCCTAACGATCCGAACGCGGGCGCTACCGTCTAAGCCCGCATCCCCTGACCCGGCTGGCAATCAGCCGTGCTTATTGCGCGCTACCCGCCCGCTGAGTGCGTCCATATAGCCCAATAGGCGCTCGGGTGGCACCGGCTTTTGGTACAGCGTTACCCACTCGGGCAACTGGCCGTCCTCACGCGCTTCGGCAGGTGTTTTGGCAGTAACCACCAATACCGCCAGCGACTGGTAGGCCGACTCGCTGGCCAAGGCGCGAATCAGGTGGTAGCCATCAAATGGCTCCATCATTAAATCGGTAATTACCACATCGGGCCGTTGGCGTTCAATTTGAATCAAGGCTTGCGAGCCGTCTGCCGCGATACTCAAGGCTACTGGATGCGCGCTGCGCCGAACCAAAGATTCGAAATAGGCCACCTGCAATGGGTCATCCTCGGCCAACAAAACCCGCAGTGCCCGGCGGGTCGAGGTATCGCTCATGCCCACGCGGTTGGGCATCATTTTTTCTACCGCGCTACGGAAAATTCTGCGATGTCCACCCGAGGTAACCCAAGCCTCCAACTCGCCATTGGCCACCATTTTCTGTACCGTTGTGGTGGATAAGCCCAGCAGGCGCGCCGCTTGTTGGCTGGTCAGGACGTCCGGTGTATCGTTCATGGTGTGAATTTTTGATGATAAAAAGAAACTTTATTCAATATTATATTTATAAAAAATATGAAAATCAATAGTTAAATCAAAATAGATGGATTGCCTTGACTGCGCTGGAATAGGCCGCCGGGTAATCGACCCACCTGGCCACGTAATTCCAACTCCATCAAGTGGGCTTGCAGGCGCGCGGTATCCCAGCCAGTGCGGCTTTGCAGCACTTCTAGGCTGCTCGGGTCAAAACCCAAGGCGTTTAGCAGGGCGGCATCCGCGTCCGTGCCTTGGACTTGCGCGTCTAGGCCGAACTCGCCAGCGCTTGCAGGGCTTGCCGGACTTTTTTGAATAGTTTGGAAACCGGGGGCGTCCAAAATATCCTGCGCACAATCGACTAATTGCGCGCCTTGTTTGATTAGCGCATGGCAGCCCCGCGCTTGCGTGCTGTGGATGGAGCCGGGAATTGCGAATACGTCTTTGCCCTGCTCCAGGGCTTGCTGTGCGGTGATAAGTGAGCCCGATTGCAAAGCCGCCTCCACCACCAAGGTGGCCCGCGCCAGACCCGAAATCAAGCGGTTGCGGCGCGGGAAATGGGCGGCCAGCGGTGCGCTGCCCAGCGGGTATTCGCTGATCACCAGGCCCCGCGCTGCAATTGCTTGGGCGAGCTTGCTGTGTTGCGCCGGATACACCCGGTCCAGGCCGGTGCCCACTACCGCGATGGTGGGCAAGCCTATTTCCTGAATTTCCAAGGCACCACGATGCGCCGCTGCGTCCACCCCCAGCGCCATGCCCGACACAATAGACAGACCCGCCTGTGCCAGGCTGCGCGCAAATGCCTTGGCGTTGTCCGCGCCTTGGGGCGTGGGGTTGCGGCTGCCAACAATGGCCACGCAAGGCGCCTGCTCCAGGGCTTGCCAGGCCGCATCGGTGCCCTGCGCATACAACATCAATGGCGGATCATCGATGTCCAGCAAGCTGGTGGGGTAAGACGGGTCACCCAGGGTCACCAAGCGGTGCTGCCCGTCACCCGCGTCCAGCCATTGCATCAGGGTACGCAGGCTGGACTCCAAGTCGGGCGGCACTTCCAACACGGCCTGCGCCAGACGCTCAGAAACGACAGAGCGTAATGCGCTCAGGTTTTGACGAAATACGGCGGTGGGCAATCCGAAGGCCTTGAGCAAGCGGCAGCCGTGCACGCTACCGATGCCTGGCGTCAATTGCAGCCTTAACCATGCGCCCAGCTCGGTGGCGTCCATGGAGTGCGGGTTAGAGGGCTGCATCGTTTGCGACTTAAGGGCTGGTCAAACGGTCGCCCACTTGCACCGGGTCGCTGATGTCGCTAATCAATGCATAGGCCAGTTTGTCGAAAGTCAAAAATACCAAGGCCTGTCCTGAGGTGCCGACCGAAGGGCGCAGGGCCGGACGAGCGGGGTCGGTTGTATCCGTGGTCAAGCTGGGCGTTTTGCGAATGGCCATTAAGTGCCCCGGCTCTAGCCCTTGTTGGCGGCCTTGGTTGAGCACTACGATTTGGTTTTTGGAGGCGTTGGCAACCCCGCTGCCGTAAATGGAAATAATGGTGGCTCCCAGTTCGCTTTGAGGGGCCCGCGGGGTGAGTTCGCGCCAGGCGCTTTCATTGCTTTGGAACAGCCGGTCCCCAGCGCGGATTTCAGATACCGCATGGACGATTTCAAAACTGGCGGGCACAATGGTTTCCAGGGTTTTGCCGTCTTTCTGGCTTTGCGCTACGCCTTCGCTGCTCAGCAAGCGCGCCCGCCCCAGATATTCGGCTTCCATGCCCAGCAATTCGCCCGTGGACGGGTCTTTCAGCGCTTTGGGGTTGCGGTAAATATTCCATTCGCGGGGCACGCCAGGCCCCAGCACAAAAACATTGCCAGGAACTGTGCGCGCATACACCACATCGCTTTTGCTAAATAGGCTTCTTTGCCCGACAGCGCCGACGATGCGCGGCAGGGCATTGAATTGGTCTGGGTCAAATACCTGGGGCGCGCTCAAAAACGGCTCGATGGACTGCCGTTGCAAGGCCGTCAAAGCCATGGCAGCCAAGGGCTCGCTGCGCATCTGGGGGCGTAGGCGTACAGTGGGCGGCTCGGGCTCGGCGGCGTACCGCGCCATGGTTTGACCAAATGCGGCATGCTGCGCAGACCACAGCAGCGCTAATGGTAGCCAGCGCAAAATCGGCGCGACCCACAATTTATATTTCATCGCATTCCTCGGCCAATGCATTAAATTTTATTAATTTGGTAATTATTAATCTATTTTTACGCAAATTTCTAGACAAGAAACAAAAAATTCCACAAATCGGCGGCTAAGCGGGCAAAAAAGCGAAAATACAGGGTTTCGCTGTTCAAGTTTCCATGGCCATACTCCCGATTCTTTGTTATCCCGACCCGCGTTTGCATACCGTGGCCAAGCCGGTGGCGGCGGTGGATGGGCGCATCCGCCAATTGGCCAAGGACATGCTGGAGACCATGTACGAGGCCAGCGGCATCGGTCTAGCGGCCACCCAGGTGGATGTACACGAGCGCATGATCGTGGTCGATGTCTCCAAAGAGCGTGATCAGCCCCTGGTGCTAATCAACCCGGAACTGGTCTGGACCAGCCCCGGCAAACACCTCAACGAAGAAGGCTGCCTCTCGGTACCCGGTATTTACGATGGGGTAGAGCGATTTGATGCGGTACACGTCCGCGCTTTGGACGAGCATGGCAAGAGCCGGGTTATCGAGGCCGAAGAATTGCTGGCCGTCTGTGTCCAACATGAAATGGACCATTTGATGGGCAAGGTATTTGTGGAATACCTCTCGCCGCTCAAGCGCAACCGCATCAAAACCAAAATGCTCAAAGCCCGGCGCGAGGACGCGCGTTGAGGCTGGTATTTGCGGGCACCCCGGAATTTGCCCGGGTCGCACTCGCGCATCTGCATGCGGCGGGACATGACATCGCCCTGGTGCTGACCCAGCCGGACCGTCCCGCTGGGCGGGGCATGAAGCTACAGCCCTCGGCGGTCAAGCAGTTTGCGCTGGAGCACCAATTAACGGCAGCGCAACCGGCCAGTTTGCGATTGGACGGAAAATTTGCTAACGAGGCGCAGGCCGCGCAAACACTGATCGCCCAGGCCGGTGCCCAGGCCATGGTGGTCGTGGCTTACGGACTCATCTTGCCCCAATGGGTGTTGGACACCATGGCCGGACCCGGCCATTGGGGCTGTTTCAATATCCATGCTTCCTTGCTGCCACGCTGGCGCGGCGCGGCGCCCATCCACCGCGCCATCGAAGCCGGGGATACCGAAACCGGCGTCACCATCATGCAAATGGATGCCGGTCTGGACACCGGAGCGATGCTTTTGCAAGCGCGCATGCCGATCCGGGACACCGACAGCACCGCCACGCTGCACGATGCATTGGCCGAAATGGGCGCGCGCTTGATGGTGCAAGCGCTAGACCATCGGGCCGCCTTGAAGCCCCGTGTGCAAAGCGAGCAAGGTGTTTGCTATGCCCACAAAATCGAGAAAGCCGAAGCGGCGATTGACTGGCAGCTACCCGCAGAACACATAGCCCGCAAAGTCCGCGCCTTTGATCCCTTTCCCGGCGCCAGCACGCGCCTGGCGGGCGAAACCCTGAAAATCTGGGGGGCGCAGGCCCTGGCGCACAGCGAAGGCGCAGCGCTTGCGCAAGAAAGCTTGGCTAGCGGACGCGTGCCAAGGACAACGCAAGCTGCAAGGGATCTTGCTGCATCGAACCCTGCCCCCAGCGCCATCGGTCCCATAGCGTCCTTTGTCCCGCGCCAGCACGCAGACTTGATGGCCAGCGGCGCAAGCGGACAGGCGCGCCCTGGATTGATTCTGGCCAGCGATGCGCACGGTTTGCTGGTGGCTGCCGGTGCGGGCAGCTGTCTGCGCATCACGCATTTACAGCGGCCCGGCGGCAAACGACTGCCAGTGGCAGACTATTTGCAAGGCCATGCACTGGCACCCGGCCAAAGCTTTGACAGCCCTGCACAGCAGGACGCGGCTTGATGTTTTTTTCCGGCCAACAGCGCCGCAACCCAGCGTACCGCCAAGGCTTTATGGAAATGCTGACAGTGGCACCGGGCATTGCCGCCTGGGGTTTGATGACCGGTGTGGCCATGGCCACCTCGGGTATGCAGACACCCGAAGTGCTGGCCATGGCGATATTGGTATTTGCCGGAAGCTCGCAGTTGGCCGCTATTCCGCTGCTAGGCGCCGGTGCGCCTTTATGGGTGATTTTGGCAACCGCGTTTTGCGTGAACTTGCGCTTTGTGGTGTTTAGCGCCCACATGCGCAGCTATGTCATGCATTTGCCGCGCCGCCAGCGCTTGTTCATCGCCTATTTTGTCGCCGACCTGACCTATGTTTTGTTCACCAAGCGCTACCCCGTGCCTGGCGCCACCGACGCTGCGCGCGCCGAGCAAATGGCCTATTTGGCGGGCAATGCGACGATCAATTGGCTGAGTTGGACGGGATGCAGCGTGTTGGGCGTGGTGTTGGCCAATTACATTCCGCCGAGCTGGGGCTTGGGCTTTGCCGGGGTGCTGGCGCTGACCGGTATTTTGTGTTCCCTGGCCACCAGCCGCATGCGCGTCTTGTCCGCCGCTATGGGCGCGGTGGTGGCCATCATGGCGTACGCACTCCCGCTCAAGCTCAATATTTTGGTAGCCATTGGGGTATCCGTGGTGCTATGTTTGGTGCTCGAGTCCTATCTGCCGCCCGCGGAACAAAAGGCCTGATTCATGGACGCACTTCTGGTTTACCTCAGCGCTTGGGGCCTGCAAGACTGGGATCCCTGGACTTTTATAACCATTGTGCTGATGGCTTGTATTACGGTCATCACGCGCTCGTTTTTCTTTATCTCGGACGCGCCCTGGACGCTGCCTGCCTGGGCGCAACGCGGCATGCAATACGCGCCGATAGCCGCGTTGGCTGCCGTGGTGTTACCGGAAATTTTGATGACCCAGGGCGTCTTTATCCATTCCCTGGCCGATGCGCGCATCTACGGTGCGCTGGCCGGTGCCGCCTACTTTTTCTGGCGGCGCGGGAGCGGGCAAGCGGTGCTGGGAACGATTGTGGCGGGTATGCTGGTTTACATCCCCTTGCACCTTGGATTGCATTGGTAGGCACGCCGCTGGCAGTGCTGCGCAAGCTTGTGTTGGCGCGGCGGCATATGCATCCCTAGAATCGGCGGACGCCCCGCATTTTTTAACCCGCTATTGAGTAAACCATGAACGTCATCCGCTTTCAAGATTTATGCATCCAGGGCAAGGTCGCTGGGATGCGCGTATTCATCCGCGCCGACCTGAACGTACCGCAAGATGCCAGTGGCGCCATCACCGAAGACACGCGCATACGCGCCAGCATTCCCTGCATCCGCATGGCGCTGGAGGCGGGTGCTGCGGTCATGGTGACTTCGCATTTGGGCCGTCCCACCGAAGGCCAATGGCGCCCCGAAGACTCGCTCGCACCCGTGGCAGAGCGCTTGTCAGAGCTGCTGGGCCGCCCGGTGCCTTTGCTGCGCGATTGGGTCGATGGCGTCGCGGTGCGTCGGGGTGAGGTCGTGCTGCTGGAAAACTGCCGCGTCAATATGGGCGAAAAGAAAAACGACGAAACCCTGGCACGCAAAATGGCCCGCCTTTGCGATATTTTTGTGCATGATGCCTTTGGCACCGCCCACCGCGCCGAAGCCAGCACCTACGGCATTGCCCAGTTCGCCACCGTGGCCTGTGCCGGGCCCTTGTTGGCCGCCGAGATGGACGCCATCTCCAAGGCCTTGCTGGCGCCGCGCCGTCCTCTGGTGGCTATCGTGGCCGGCTCCAAAGTCTCTACCAAGCTCACCATTCTCAAAAGCCTGGCCGCCAATGTGGATCAGCTCATCGTAGGCGGCGGTATTGCCAACACCTTTATGTTGGCAGCCGGTCTCAAAATCGGCAAAAGCCTGGCCGAGCCCGATTTGTTGGACGAGGCGCGCGCCGTGATTGAAGCCATGCGCGCGCGCGGCGCGGCGGTGCCTATTCCCACCGACGTGCTTACCGCCAAGACTTTTGCTGCGGATGCACCGGCCACCATCAAAGCCGCCAGCGAGGTGGAAGATGATGACCTGATTCTGGATATCGGCCCGCAAACCGCGCGTTTATTGGCCGATCAGCTTATGCGGGCAGGCACGATTGTTTGGAACGGCCCGGTGGGCGTGTTTGAATTTGCTGCTTTTGAGCAAGGCACCAAAACCATTGCGCAGGCGATTGCTGCCTCCAGCGCCTTTAGCATTGCCGGCGGGGGTGACACGCTGGCCGCGATTGCCAAATACGGCATTGAATCGCAAGTGGGCTATATTTCCACGGGCGGCGGGGCATTTTTGGAAGTGCTGGAGGGCAAAACCCTACCGGCTTTTGAAATCTTGGCGCGCCGGGCTGCGGCCTGATGTGCACCTGCTGTGGGTCTACCGCGTTTAGCTGAGTAGTTTTGCCGGATATGTTCAGCGTCAAAAAGGGCTTAGCGTTTTGGTAAGACAATCGGGGGCCGCGCGCAGTGCGTAGCTCGTTTTTATTTTTTTGGGAACTTTACATGTCAAATCGTCGTGAATTCGTGGTGCAGTTGGGTGTAGGCGCAAGTGCGCTGGTGTCAGGTGCAGTGTTTGCTGCTGCGCCCATGGTGGCCGAGGCCGATGCCAATGCCGCCAGCTTGGGTTACAAGGCGGACGCTACCAAAGTGGATAAAACCAAATTCCCCAAATATGCCGCCGGTCAGCAATGCGGCAGCTGTGCATTGTTCCAAGGTAAAGCCGGTGATGCCGCCGGTGGTTGCCCCTTGTTTGCGGGCAAACAAGTCGCAGCAGCCGGCTGGTGCAGCGCCTACGCTAAGAAAGCCTAATTCGGTTTTGCCGCCTGGACAGGCCAGGCGCATGTGCGCTGCGCTTGGGCTGGGCGCACAATCGACCCATGGCGGGCGCTTTTTGGGCGCCCGCTTTTTTTAAGGCCCGCCATGGACCCCCATTTTTCTGCGCTATCTCCGGCCTTGCATGCCGCTGCCCGCGATGCCGGTTTGCGCAGCGCGACCGAGGTGCAGTCCCGCAGCATCGCGCCCATATTGCAGGGTCAAGACGTATTTGTCTGCGCACCCACCGGTTCGGGCAAAACCCTGGCCTATGTATTGCCCCTGCTCGATGCGGCAGCACAGGGCGCGCAGCAAAACGCCAAAGGCGCCAAATTGGCCGCCACCTTGGTACTGGTGCCCACACGAGAACTGGCCGTGCAGGTGGGTGAAGTATTCAAGAGCCTGGCCCAGCGCTTGCCCTATGGCGTCAAAGTGAGTGTTATTTTTGGCGGCGTGTCCATCCAACCCCAGTTGCGCGGCTTGCGCGGCGGTACCGACATCGTGGTGGCCACGCCGGGCCGTTTATTGGATGTGATGGCCCACAACGCGCTGCCTTTATCCAGCGTGCGCACCCTGGTGCTGGACGAAGCCGACCGCATGCTGGACCAAGGCTTTGCCGATGAGGTGCAGGCCATTTTGGGCCACATTCCCCTGCCATGCCAGCGCCTGTTTTTATCGGCTACCTTTGCGCCAGCCGTCAGTGGCTGGGCCATGGCTTTATTGCAGCAGCCGGTTCGTGTGGACTTGCGCCAGGCCGTTACAGAACAGGCTGATATTGCGCAGCGCGCCTTTGCGGTGGACAGTGACAAGCGCACGCGCTTGCTGCGCCATTTGATGGCTGGCGCCGATTGGAGCCGGGTACTGGTTTTCGTGGCCACGCAGTACGCCGCAGAAATCGTGGCTGATAAATTGCGCAAAGCCGGCCTGAGCGCCGAACCCTTGCATGGCCACCTGAGCCAGGGCAAACGCAGCCAGGTGCTGGAGGACTTCAAGGCCGCACGTATCCGCGTGGTGGTGGCTACTGATTTGGCCGCGCGTGGCATCGATGTGCTGCAACTGCCGGTGGTGGTGAACTACGATTTGCCGCGCTCGGCCCAGGGCTACACCCACCGCATAGGCCGCACTGGCCGCGCAGGGGAAAGCGGGCTGGCGATCAGCTTTGTCTGCCCGGACACGCAGCCGCATTGGCAGCTGATTGTGAAACGCCAGTCCTTGTCGGTCAGCCTGGAAACCGAGCCGGGATTTGAAGCCAGTGCCCCTGCGCCCAAATTGCCAGTGCCGGGCGCGCCTGGCGCCTTGGACCCGCATGGCGGCATCAAGGGCAAGCGCCCGAGCAAAAAAGACAAGCTGCGCGCCGCTGCTGCTGCGCTGGCCGTGGTGGTGTGACATTGCGGCTAAGGGGCGGACACCATGTCTGAAGGCAACCAGCTATTCATACCGCTCACGTTTTTGGCCTTGTACCTGGCGCCCGGCGCGCACAAGCCCTCGGCCTCGCAGGCGCATATTGCACAGCGCTACGAGTTGTGCGAAGACCTGGCGCAGATGCTGACCGGTACGGCGACCGAACTGCAATTGCGCAGTGACGCGGACAGTGCCCAGGTCTTGCGGCGTTGCCTGGACGGTTTGTGCGGCCCGGACGCGGTGATGGAAGAAGACCATGCGCGCTGGGTCGTATGCCGCCTGGCCGAACTGATGCAATGGCCGGCCCCTAGCTGGCAGACCACCGGGCCCTGAGATGGCAGCCGCAGCCAGCATGGGCGGCCCAGGCGCCGCGCTTAGCAGCCCTAGCTTCATTGCGCATGTGCCCGCCCGCGCCTGGCGGGGTTTGCTATTTACGTTGGTGCTGGTTCTGTTGCTACATGTGCTTTTTTTGCGTGGCGTATCGCGCTTGTTGCCGGACATGCCCGATGGCATGGCGGGCGAGGACGCGGGGCGCGTGTTCAGCACCCGCAGCATCCGCATTGATAACCGTGAGGCGGCGACTACGGCGCAAGCGATCCAGGACATCAGTAAGACGCCCAAGCCTGTTGCGCCGACTGCGCCACCTGCTGCCAATACCGGTCTGCCGCTGGACGCGCCCCAAGGCAATACGATGAGTTTTGGGGCCGAATCGGCGCCGGTCGTGCTGCCAAAGACGGACGAGGCTGCTGCGCCGCCTGCTACGGCGGCATCTGGCGCCATCACCGCAGCCGGCGCTACAACTGCCCCTAGCGCCGCTGTGCCAGAAGCCCCACCGTCCGTCACCGCTACCGCCACCGCCACCGCTGCGGCTGTGGCATCTGCGCCTTTAGCGGCTACACCGGCAATCACCACTGCGCCGCCTGCTTCGGATGCGTCTTTAAGCCCCGCCCAATCCAGCACTGCCAAAGGCACACCGCCACCGGCCTACAACTACGTCTTCCCGCCCTCGGTGCGCCTGAAATACGACGTCGCGGGGATTGTCAAAGGCTTTAAGTATTTTGTGTCGGGCGATTTGTCCTGGTTGCACGACGGCAGCAATTACACCGCACGCCTGGAAATCAGCCATTTTTTATTGGGCGCCAAGGTGCAAACCAGCAAAGGCGCCATCACGCCGCGCGGCCTGGAGCCACTGCGTTTTGGCGAAAAAGTGCGCAGCGAAGTGGCGGCGCATTTTGAGCGCGACAAGGGCAAGGTCAGCTTTAGCGCCAACACCCCGGATGTGCCGCTGCTGCCGATGGCGCAAGACCAGGTCAGCATCTTTGTGCAACTGGCGGCCATGTTTGCGGCCGAGGGCCAGACTTTTGTGCCGGGCAGCAAACTGGTGTTCCAAACCGTGGGCGCGCGCGGCACCGAGGACTGGGATTTTTTGGTCGAGCCGCCCGAGCGCCCGAAAATCCAGGGCAAAGAGTGGACGGCCTACAAACTGGTGCGCGAGCACCGGGCCGAATACGACACCCGCGCCGAACTGTGGCTGGCTAAGGAGCTGGAGGGCTTGCCTGTGCGCATTCGCCTGACGCAAACCAGCGGCGACGAAATCGATATGGTCTGGACGCGCAGCCAAAAGCCCTGATAGTGGCCTCTGCCCGGCGGGCGAGGGGTAAATCCTGTTACCCTCAGGCTTTCCTCGCCACCGCGCTTTCCTATGAATACGCTTTACGACTCTGACAGCTTTACCGTGACCCATATGCTGGCCAACGCACAGGCGCACAGTGACAGCAGCGCTGCTTTCCTGGGCCAGGGCAATACCACCCTCAGCGACGTGAAAACCGCGCAATACCCCCAAGGCGTGCCCATGCTGGCGCGCCACGGCTTTGAGATTGTGGACAAGCGTTCGGGCAAAGAGGTGTATCTGGACGGCTCTTGGGCCGAGTTGTTTCAGCAGCACATCGTGGCCTGGCAGGTGAATATGCCCACCCAGGAAGAGGTCGAGGAGACCTTGGAACAATACGCCGGGCTGGCACAAAACCCGGTAGTGATTCACTAAGGGCCTGCCTAGGTAATCGCCGTCAGGTAGTTGGGCGCAAGGTACCGGCTTGCAGATGGAACCAAAGATCGCTATGTCACTAAAAGCCTTGAGCCTTGCGCTTGCCATGTGTGGGGCCAGCCTTTGGGTGCAAGCCGCAGGCACCCATACCCATCCGGACACTCCAATTGGCGCGCCTGGCTATTCGGATAAAGTCACGCGCACAATCACCATTGACATGCAAGACAACATGCGCTTTGTGCCTGCAACGCTAGTTGTGAAACAGGGCGAAACCATACGTTTGTTGGTACGCAATAAGGGCGCAATGACGCATGAATTGGTGATGGGTAACAGCCAAGATTTGCTGGCCCATGCCAAGGCCATGCAGCAAGCGCCGCAAATGCAGCACCGCGATCCCAACAGCTTGAGCCTGGCGCCGGGTAGACAGGGCGAACTGCTGTGGCATTTCACCCGCGCCATGACGGTGGATTTTGCTTGTTTGCAGTCCGGCCATTTTGAATCTGGCATGCGTGGCAAGATTGAAGTGGCCAAGGGCCATTCAGACGCCCACGCACACTGAACTAACGCCGCCATGCCGCGCCCTGGTGGGCGGGCGCTTCTAAGTGGCTGTGCTGGCAGTGCAAGCGCGGACGAAAGCCGGCTGAAACCGCGGCTTAGGTTCCCGCGTAGCGGTAAATCTGATTGCCTTGTGGCGCGTGTATTTGCGCGTTGAAGGACAGGATGATGCGTTCGCGTTCGCCTTCGTAAGGCATGGCTTTGTGGGGCAAGAATGCAGGGAAAAGTACCAGCTCACCCTCTTGCGGACTGACGTCCAAAGTGGCGTTTTGCATGAAGGCGTTGCCCATGTCCATGTGCGCGCCACCGAGCAGCGGGAACATCGGGCTGTAAAAGCGCGTCACGCCATTGTGCGCACCCCATTGCGCATGTTTCGCGCGTGTGTCCGGCGGGTCGATTTGCAGGTAGTACACGCCCGACCACGAGCAATTGCCGTGGGTGTGTACATCATGGAAAGCGGCCCCGTTTTGAATCTGAAACCACACGCCAGTAAGCAGCAATTGCAGCGGCTGCTGGCCCGGTGGCCAGACCTGGGCATTGGCGCGCTGCGCGGTGTCTTGCAGTGAATGCACGATGAACTGCACCAGGGCGCGAAACTCGGGCACGTCCACCCGGTTGAGCAAATCATCTTCGCTGGCGTAAAACGCACCGGCGCGCTCCGGGTGCAGTGCCACATCGGTGGCGCGCATGCTGGCAAACACGCGCGAAAGCACCGGATTGATATCGGCCGCCCCAGCAAAACGGTGCCGCCCCATGGGCACCGGCCATTGGCCGGTGAAGCTCTTGCTTGCGTCCTCTTTCATAGCCCCACGCCTGTCGCCTCCGTAGACCCGCTCATGCGTGCACGTCGGCCAAGGCTTGCGGCAGTTCCAGCTTCCAGCCGGTGCGCGTGGCCAGGGCCTCAATGTCTTGCAGCGTGTCCAGGTCGGTAATAAAGCGCGTGTTGCTGGTGTGGTGCAAATGCACCAAAGCCGGTTGGTTTTCGACAAAGTTGCGGCAGGCCAGGTTGACATCACTTGCGCGGATGTCGGCCAGCGCCACATCGTCCATCACCAAAGGGTTGCCGCGCTGCCCATCGACCATAGGCACCAGCACATGGCCGCTGGCGCGTTTTTTGAAGGCAGCGATCAACTCGGTTAAATCGGCAGCGCCCAAGAGTGGCTGATCGGCCAGGGCCACCAGCACCGCATCAAAATTACCGCGCAAAGCATTCAGCCCGCAGCGCACCGAGCTTTGCTGGCCCAGCGCAAAGTCTGGGTTGTGGGCCAGGGTCACGGGGAAGGAGGCAATACTGGCCTCTACCGCATCGCGCGCATAGCCGGTGACCACCACCACCTCATCGACCCCCGCGCCGCTCAGGGCAATCAACTGGCGCTTGATGAGCGGCACGCCTTGCAGCGTGATCAGCGACTTGGCGACCCCGCCCATGCGGCTGCCCTGGCCAGCGGCCAGCAGCACGGCGCCAATACGCAAGCGGGCATAGAGTCCGCCACCTTGTTTGAGTAAACATCCCATGCTTAGGCCTTGTGTGTGTGGTGAGAAAAAAGTGTGCTGCGCAGTAAATCCGGCAGGCGCGCAAGACTAGCCAGATTATGGGCCGGCATGGCGCGGTAGATATTGGGCAGTGCGCCTTGCATCGCCTCGGATTGCGGCAACGCTTTGGTCGGGTGCAGCCAGCACACGCGCACGCCGCGCGCATGCAGGCGTGCCAGCAAGTCGCCCAGCGCCGCTGGCGGGTCGGTGTCGTAGCCATCGCTGAACACCAAAAACACATCGCCCCGGCGCAGCCAGCGGCCCATGTGCACCTCCACCGCATCTTGCAAGCAGGACGCAATGCGCGTGCCGCCGCCAAAGCCAAAAGTGACGGCGTTGATTT
>CANFJQ010000013.1 GCA_947447615.1 Comamonadaceae bacterium | reverse complement strand
CGCGCCATCCGCAAGCGCGTGGGGCCGGATTTCATCGTGGGCGTGCGCGGCGTGGCCGATGAAGTGCGTCCCGGCGGCATCAGTGCCGAGGAAGGCATAGGCATTGCGCGCTATTTGGCCAACTCGGGCATGGTGGATTTTTTGAACATCATTCGCGGCCATATCGACACCGACGCCGGCCTGACCGATGTGATCCCAGTGCAAGGCATGGCCAGCGCGCCGCACCTGGACTTTGCCGCCAGCTTGCGTGAGCACGTTAGCGTGCCCATCTTCCACGCCGCCAAAATTCAAGACGTGAATACCGCGCGCCATGCGATTGCCAGCGGCAAGCTGGACATGGTGGGAATGACGCGGGCACACATGGCAGACCCGCACATCATGCGCAAAATCATCGAGGGCCGGGAAGACACCATCCGCCCTTGCGTCGGTGGCAACTTTTGCCTGGACCGCATTTACGCCGGTGGCGAAGCCTATTGCATCCACAATCCGTCCACCGGGCGTGAACTGACGCTGCCGCACGCGATTGAGCCTGCGTCAGCAATGCGCAAAGTGCTGATCGTCGGGGCAGGGCCAGCGGGCCTGGAAGCGGCGCGCGTGAGCGCGGAGCGTGGGCATACGGTGACGGTGTTGGAAGCGGCGCCCAAGCCCGGCGGGCAGATTAGGCTGACGGCGGTAAGCCCGCGTAGGCGCGAGATGCTCAGCATCATCGACTGGCGCATGGCGCGTTGCGAAGAGCGAGGCGTCAATTTTCGTTTCAACACCCTGGCCGACGAGGCCACGGTGCTAGCCGAAAACCCGAATGTAGTCATCATCGCCACGGGCGGCATGCCGCATACCGAGGTGCTGCTCAGCGGCAACGAATGGGTGGCCTCCACCTGGGACATCCTGAGCGGCGAAGTGGCGCCAGGAAAAAACGTATTGCTGTTTGACGACGCGGGCGACCACCCTGCCCTGCAAGCCGCCGAAATCATTGCCAAAAGCGGCGCGCGGCTGGAAATCATGACGCCGGACCGCAGCTTTGCGCCCGAGGTGATGGCCATGAACCTGGTGCCCTATATGCGCAGCCTGCAAAAGCTAGACGTGACCTTTACCGTCACGTTCCGGCTACTGTCGGTGGAGAAAACGCCCGAAGGCCTGAAGGCCGTGGTCGGCAGCGACTACGGTGGCGTGCGTAAAGAACGCCTCGTGGACCAAGTCATCGTGAACCATGGCACTTTGCCGCTCGAAGACTTGTACTTTGCGCTCAAACCCCATTCCAGTAATCTGGGCGCCGCCGATTATGCGGCGCTTACGGCGCTGCAAGCCCAAACCTTGCGGCCTAATCCGGCGGGCAGCTTCCAGCTATTTCGTATCGGCGACGCAGTAGCGGCACGTAACACGCATGCGGCGGTGCTCGACGGTTTGCGGCTGGCGCGGGTGCTTTGAATATCGCGATCCGGCTGGCGAAATTAGACCCGCAATCCCACCGCCTCCCGCGCGAGCATAGTGATGCGAACCCAATCGCCTTGCGCCAAAGCATCAGCAGGCACCAACCAGGAGCCGCCTACGCACAGCACATTGGGCAGTGCCAGAAAGTCACGGGCATTTTGCACGCTGATGCCGCCGGTGGGGCAAAACTTCACATCAAAGAAAGGGCCGCTCCAGGCCTTGAGCATGGCGCTACCGCCCGCTTGCAGCGCGGGGAAAAACTTAAGCGCGCTAAAACCGTCCTCCTGCGCGGCCATGATTTCACCGCCGGTAGCCACGCCGGGCAGCAAAGGCAGACCCAAGTCGCGGCAGGCTGCGCCCAGGGCGCTGGTGTAGCCGGGGCTGACCGCAAAGCGCGCGCCCGCATTCGCTGCGGCTTGCGCATCGGCTTTGGAACGCAAAGTACCCGCACCGACCACCGCTTGCGGCACGGCTTTGGCAATCGCCTCTATACAGGCCAGGGCTTGCGGGGTGCGCAGCGTCACTTCCAGCATACGGATACCGCCTTCCACCAAGGCGCGCGCCATGGGCACGGCATGGGCCACATCATTGAGCACAATGACCGGAATCACCGGCGCGTCTTGCATTACTTGCAAGGAAGTTAAAGCTGCTTGCGTCATATCCGTATCCCGTAAAAAATTAAAGCCAGCTGCAAGCGCCCTGCTCGGCCGCCAACGCGTTGCGCCGCATTCCGGCAAAGAGTTCGCGGCCCATGCCTATGCCATTGGCTGCTTGCAGCGCGGCGGGCATGGTGGCTGTGGGCCGCGCTTCCCATTGTGCGGCGTCCACCAGCACTTCTAAGCTGCCGCGCACGGCGTCCACGCGGATGATGTCGCCGTCCTGCACCTTGGCCAAGGGACCACCGGCTGCAGCCTCGGGCGACACATGGATGGCGGCGGGCACATTGCCCGATGCGCCGCTCATGCGTCCGTCGGTCACCAGGGCCACTTCAAAGCCTTTGTTTTGCAAAATCGCCAAAGGCGGCGTGAGCTTGTGCAACTCGGGCATGCCATTGGCCTGCGGGCCCTGCCAGCGCACCACGCATACGATGTCGCGGTCTAGCTCGCCCGCCTTAAAAGCAAGCTGCAATTCTTCTTGCGAGGCAAACACGCGACACGGGGCTTGCACGATGTGCCGCTCTTCGGGTACGGAGGACACTTTCATCACACTGCGGCCCAGCTTGCCTTGCAAAAGCTTGAGGCCGCCACTGGCACTAAATGGATCGGAAGCAGGCCGCACCACCGACAGGTCGCCACTGACACCAGCCTCGCGCCAGGCCAGCGCGCCTTGAGCGTCCGCGTGTGGAATAGAGGTGAATTCGCGCAGCCCGCCAGGCCTCACCGTCAGCACATCGGCATGCAGCAAACCCGCGTCCAGTAATTCGCGGATCACATAACCGGGGCCACCAGCGGCTTGAAATTGGTTCACATCGGCGCTGCCGTTGGGATAGACGCGGGTGAGCGTGGGCACGACATCGGACAGCGCAGAAAAATCATCCCAGTCGATCACGATACCCGCCGCGCGGGCTACGGCCACCCAGTGAATTAAATGGTTGGTAGAGCCGCCCGTGGCGAGCAATGCGACCATGGCGTTGACGATGCAGCGCTCATCGACCACGCGACCAATCGGCGGGCAAGCGGTCTGGCTGACAGCACTCTGGCTGTGGCCCAGCACGGTGCGCGCGGCCTCGCGTGTCAGTTGCTCGCGCAGACTGGCACCGGGGTTCACAAAGGCTGTGCCCGGCACATGCAAGCCCATGGCTTCGAGCAGCATTTGGTTGCTATTGGCGGTACCATAAAAAGTGCAAGTGCCTTCGCCGTGGTAGGCAGCGGACTCGGCTTGCAAAAGCTCCGCGCGGCCCACCAGCCCCAGCGCAGCTTGTTCACGCACCTTGGCTTTTTCTTTGTTGGGCAGACCCGAAGTCATGGGCCCGGCGGGCACAAACACCGTGGGCAAATGCCCGAAGTGCAAAGCGCCGATCAGTAGGCCAGGCACAATTTTGTCGCACACGCCCAGCATCAGCGCGCAATCAAACATATCGTGGCTGAGCGACACTGCAGTGGCCATGGCAATCGCATCGCGCGAAAACAAACTGAGCTCCATCCCAGCCGTACCCTGGGTCACGCCATCGCACATCGCGGGCACGCCCCCGGCCACCTGCGCAGTGGCGCCCCATTGGCGGGCTTCGTGTTTGATGATGTCGGGGTAATGCTGCAAAGGCGCATGGGCCGAGAGCATGTCGTTATAGGCATTGATGATGGCGATATTGGGCGCACGCTGGCCTACCACTTGCACATTGTCCAGGGCGCTGGCGCGGCGCTTGTCGGCAGGCTCCATGGCGGCAAAGGCGTGCGCCACATTGGCACAACCCATACGCTGCGCCCCTGGCGGTCGCTGGGACATGGCATCGACCTGGGTGAGGTACGCGCTGCGCGTGGGGGCGCTGCGGGCGATGATGCTGTCGGTGACGGATTGGATGCGGGGATGGAGTGGCATGGCGGAGGATGTAACAAGTACATGTAACAAAATTACATTGTGGATGGTAACCCAGTTTGTTTCTCTAGCCTGGTAAAAAATTACCGCAGGGTTACCAAACTTTTTTCCTGCGGGGCTGTGCTTGTCCTGCGTTGTCTAGTCCCCCGCTTTTTGTCCCCCGCTTCCCCCCCGCCCCTTCACCCCCGCCGGGGTGAAGGGGAGCTTGAATACCCAATTTGGTTTTTTTGCGCCGGATGCGGGTGTTGGTTCGAGAGCTTGCGGTGCGGGTTTGTTGGCCCCGATTGGGGAACGATGCGGTCGTAGTTAATGGATTAGGGCTTGGTGGATTGGGGCTTGGCGCGGCTGCGGCTGTGGGTACAGCTGTGGTTTTGCTTGCTGTGGCGGGAGCGACCGCGATGGCGCGCGCTACGCGCCAACAAGCGTGTGCAAGGTGAGCGCAGCGAACGAGCACACGCGGTATTCGTGCTTCCTGGGCCATAGGCCGTGCTGAGCAACGCAGCGGCGACCGGATCAGGGCGGGCGCTTGTTTGAGCGTAGCGAGTTTGCGCCCGACCCCGGGCGGCGCGAGTAGCGCAAGGCACCCCGCAGGGGCACGGCCTTTGGCTCGCCTTTTCTTTGGTTACTTTCTTTTGGCGAAGCAAAAGAAAGTAACTCGGCCAACAGGCCGAAACCGGTAATCCAAATAACAGCAGCCAAAAAGCAGCCTTTCTTTTACTCACGTTTCTTTGGCGACATAAAGAAAAGCAAGGCCTAGGGCAGTAGCCTCTCCGTATACTGCCAACATGACCTCCCTCGCCGATTTACGCAAAAGCTACGAGCGCGCCGAGCTAGACGAAAGCGCCTCGCATGCAGACCCGCTGACACAGTTTGACCAGTGGCTTAAAGAGGCCATTGCCGCCGAATTGCCCGAACCCAATGCCATGACCTTGGCCACCGTGGGCAGCGACTTGCGGCCTTCGACACGGGTGGTGCTGATCAAAGGCTACGACGCGCAAGGCATCGTCTGGTACACCAATTTTGAAAGCCGCAAGGGCAAGGAGCTGGCGGGCAATCCGTTTGCCGCGCTGCAATTTCACTGGATGGAGTTAGAGCGCGTGGTGCGCATCGAAGGCCGCGTGGAAAAAGTGAGCGACGCCGAGGCGGACGCTTACTTTGCCAGCCGTCCCCTGGATTCGCGCATCGGCGCCTGGGCGTCGCCGCAAAGCCAAGTGATTAGCGGCCGCGGTGTGCTGGTGGCCAACGCAGCCAAATACGCCGCGCAGTTTTTGCTGCAACCGCCCCGCCCGCCGCATTGGGGCGGCTACCGCCTGCGGCCCGACACCTGGCAGTTCTGGCAAGGGCGCAAAAGTCGCTTGCATGACCGGCTGCAATACCGCATTGCCGATGGGCTTGGCAGTCCTTGGGTTCGCGAACGCCTGGCGCCCTGAATGGCAAAACAGCCACCCTTTGCCTAGGCCGCACCTCTAACGTCTGACACCTGAAGTCTCGTCACTGAAACCTGATCCCGCATGCCCCGTTTTGCCGCTAATCTTTCCATGCTCTACAACGAGCACGATTTTCTGGACCGCTTTGCCGCCGCCGCGCAAGACGGTTTTAGCGCAGTGGAATATTTGTTTCCCTACGCTTTTAAGGCCGAAGACCTGCAACAGCGCTTGCAAGACCATGGCTTGCAGCAAGTGCTGTTTAACGCCCCGCCGGGCGATTGGGACGCGGGCGAGCGCGGCCTGGCCTGCCTGCCTGGACGCGAAGCCGAATTTCGGAATGGCTTTGCCAAGGCGCTGGACTACGCCGCTGCCCTGTCCTGCCCGCGCGTGCATGTCATGGCCGGTATTGCGCCTGGTGCTGCCGATGTCCAAGCGCTGCAAAAAACCTATGAAACCAATCTGCAATGGGCCGCTCAGGCAGCGCAGCCTGCAGGCATCGATGTGCTGATAGAGCCCATCAACACCCGCGACATGCCTGGCTATTTTTTGAATCAGCAGGAAACGGCCCACCTGGTCGTGCAGCGACTAGGCGCACCCAATCTAAAAGTGCAGTTCGATCTCTACCACTGCCAGGTGATGGAAGGCGACCTGGCCAGCAAGATACGCCACTACTTGCCTACGGGCCGCGTGGGCCATCTACAAATTGCAGGCGTGCCCGAGCGGCACGAACCATCGGTGGGCGAATTGAATTACAACTATCTTTTTGAAGTCATCGATGCGGTGTCCGCGCAATGCGCTTGGGAGGGCTGGATAGGCTGCGAATACCGCCCGGCACGCGGTGCGGTGCCAGATGGCACATCGCAAGGTTTAGACTGGCTGCGCGCCTGGAGAAAGTCGCTCGGATAGGCTCCGCTTGGCGTGCAAACCCCCTGCCCCTGGGGCCAAGCGGCGCACCCAAACGAAGACCGCGTTTAATTGACCCGCATCAATACCGCTGCACACCATTGTCTTTACAGTCAGCGTCTTAGCGATTATTTTGAAAGAAGAACCCCATGAGTACCCACAGCGCCGCCCAAAGAGCCCGTGTTATGCAAGACATTGAACTCACCATCAAAGACGCCGAGGCCTTGTTACGAATGACTGCCCACGAAGTGGGTGACGAGGCCGCCCAGGTGCGCGCCCGTGTGCAAGAGCGCCTGCACCGTGCCACACAAGAATTGCACGACTTCAAAGAAGCCGCGATCCAAAGCACCAAAGAAGCTGCCCAGGCTACCGAGGCTTTTGTGCAAGACCATCCCTGGAAGTCGCTAGGCATCGCCGCTGCAGCGGGCTTGGTCATCGGCCTGCTGATCAGTCGCCGCTAAGTACTTGCAAACATGAGCGAATTACCTGGCGCTGGATTCCTTGCCAATGTGCGCCAGTTGCTGGCGACACTGCTAGAAACTGCGCAAGTGCGCCTGGAGTTGCTGGGCACCGAGCTGGAGCAGGAAAAGCGGCGGGTGTTTTCCGCGCTGGTGTTGGCTGCGGTGGCGCTGGTGTGTCTGGCGCTGGGTTTGGTGATGCTCAGCGTCGCGGTCTTGCTGATTTTTTGGGACAGCTACCGCGTTGGGGCCGCTTGTGCCTTGGCGCTGCTGTTTGGCGGTGGTGGGGCGTATTTGCTGGTCCGTGCCAAACAAAAACTCAGCGCGCCTTCGGGCCTGTTTGCGCACAGCCTGGCCGAACTGCAACGCGACCGCGCGAAGGATTAAGCGTCCATGGCCAGCCCACCGGTTTCGCGCGATGCGCATCTTCATGATCGGCAACACGCGTTGCTGGCCCAAAGTGCCATGCTCCGTCAGCGTGCCAGACACCAAGCCGCCACGCTGCTGGCGCCGCTTGAACAAGTGCAAGAGGGTATGCAATGGATGCGCAAAGCCACGCCGCGCAATGCGTTCTGGGTCTTGACTGCCGCAAGCATGCTATTTGCGAAAACCCGTCCCTGGGGCCTCAAGGCACTGCGCGTCTTGCGCCTGTGGAATACGGTAAGCGTTTGGTTTAAGCGTTGATAGGTGAACAGGCTCAGCGCCATAGCCGGGCGCTACGCTTACAGCCAATTTCGACGGTGCTTGCGCAAGGCGTTTATTTGACCGCCACCGCGTCCGTCATGCGGTAGTACATTCCATACGGGTCATCGGCCAACACGGCAAATTTACCCTCCACGACCACCGGTTCCATGGAATAGCGTACCGGGGTTTTGGTGGTCACTTCCACCATGCTCTCGGGCCCACCGGGCAGGCAAAAAGAGCAAGTCAAAGGCACCGAGCTAATCAAAAAATGGCGCTGCTTTTCACCCGGGTCTAGCGGCATCATGAAGCCTTGGATGCGCTGGGTTTTCTGGTTCAAACCTTGTTGCGCAGACCCGAAGACCGGGAGGATGCGGTTTTTGACAGTTTTGGTTTTGACATCGGTCAACACCGACCAGGGCAGCACATCGGCACGGGGCTGCAAAGGTGCAAACGGGCTGTTCGCCCCGTGCACACCGGCACCGCTTCCCATAGGCACCGCTAAGGCGTCGGCGCCCGAGGCGGAGGCGCCGGGTGCAGGCGCCGCGCTCGAACCTGATGCCGACTGGGCCTGTACAGCACTAGTCGCCAGCATCGCCAGGCCTAGCGCACAGGCCAATCGGCTAGCCGTCATTGAAATAAAAAATTTCATACCAACTCCATTCGCAACACACACTACCTCGCCGCAAGCATCAATGCTGGTGCTTCATGCCGCACATTTTGCCTATCGCCAGGCCTTTGCATGCGGCTTGTAACTCCGCTTCGCAAACTTCTTCCTTTTTGCCTACCTCCAGACATTTGGCCGCGCCTTCGTGGGCGGCTGCCATAGCACGGTGGCGGGCGATATCTTCCTGGCGTTCTTTGTCGCCATGTTTATCGGCAGCAAAAGCCATCACGCAGCATAAAGCCAGCGTACTCAGCATTAATTTTTTCATGGTTTATCCCTTGGATTGAAGTAATTGCAAAACATCGCTGCGGTAGGCCTGCCACACCGGCAGCACTGCAGCGCACAGGGCCACCAGCGCCGCCAGTGCAGGCACCACCCACAAGGAACTGGGCCATAACAAACCGGTGGCCAGTAGTTGGCTTTGCAAACCCAGCACCCAGCCCAAGCCCAGAACAAACACCTGCCCTAAAGCCAAACCGCATAGCGCAGACAGTAGCGCCAGCCAGAGCGCTTCAGTCATTAATAAAACACTGATGCGACTGGCCGGTGCGCCCAACATACGCAGCAAGGCCAAGTCGCCCTGGCGCTCACGCACCGCGTTCCACAAAGCGATAAACACACTTAGGCCCGCCGTAAGCAACAGCATGCCGGCAAAAGCACGCAATACATCCGTACCCAAGCCCAGCATATGTAAAAGGCGGGTCACCTCCAGGGCCGGTGCCGCTGCTTGCATCGCGGTCGTGGTGTTGACCCAGCGCGGGAAAGTCACTGCCGCCAAGGGGCTGGTGTAGCGCACCAGTGCCATGGTGATTTCACGATCATCTTCTAGCGCCTGGCGGTCTTCTTCGTCCACCGCTTGCGCACTTTCATGCACGTTCCAAACCGAAGCCGTGTCGGTGATGATGAGACGGTCGATTACGCCACCCTGTGCTGCCAGTACACCCACCACGGTATAGGCCTGCTCACCATGGGCATGGCCGCCAGCGCCCAAGCCGTGGGAGCCCGCAAATTGTTGTCCAAGTTGCAAACCCAAAGTGCGCGCCACAGTGGCGCCCAACACCACTTGCATAGGCGCGTCCCACACGTGGCCTTGGGCCAGCGTGGCTTGGTAGTGCTTTAGATAGGCTGGCGATGTGCCGACAATGCGATAGCCCTGCAAGTTATCGCCCAGACTGATGGGAATAATTTCGGCCACCAGCGGATTTTTCTTAAGGGCGTTGACCGCTGCCAAAGGCACATTGCCCGGTGGCACATCCAGGTGCAGCACGCCCGACAAAATTAATTGCATAGGACTGCCCTTGGCACCGACCACGGCATCGATACCGGCCAGGTCGCGGTCAAAAGCGCGCTCTACATGGTGCGACACCAGCAGTAAAAAAGTAATTGAACCCAGGCCCAGACTCAGTAGTAGCACATTGAGCAGGGCCGCCATCGGGCGCGCCCACACATAGCGCCAGGCATAGGCCAAGGTGTTCATGCTGGCACCCTCCTTGCCGCCGCGCTGGATGCGGCCTCGCGCGGTGCGGGCCCTAGGTGCAGCAAGTTCGGCGAAACCGGCATACACGACGCCAAGGCCTGCGCGACGCGCGCATCATGCGTGGCAATCACCAAGGTGGCGCTGTGCCCCTGCGCCGCTTGCACCAGCAGGTGCACGGCGTCTTGCGCTGCAGCATCGTCTAAGCTGGCCGTGGGTTCGTCGGCCAGGATCAGGCGCGGTTGCATCAACACGGCACGCGCCAGCGCCACGCGCTGCGCCTGCCCGCCCGAGAGTTGCGAAGGCAGGCGTTGCGCCAGTTCGGCCACGCCCAGCTGTGCCAAAACCATGCGCACCCGCTGTGCATTCACCGGCAATCCTGCGGCCCAGAACGCTAGCTCCAGGTTGTGTTGCACGCTTAAGGCGGCGCTTAAGTGCAGCTTTTGCGGCAAAAACCCAATGTTGCGTGCGCGCCAGGCATCGGCGCTGCGACCGGCCAAAGCTGTCAAGTCTTGCTCCGCTACCGTCAGGCTGCCGTGTTGGGGTTTAACCAGTGCCGCCAGCAAAGCGAGCCAGGTGGATTTGCCGCTGCCAGAAGGCCCGCCCAGCAGCAACACCGCGCCCTGCGCCACAGCCACATCCGGGAATACCAGCGGCTGGCCCGCACCATAGGCGAATTGCAATTGCCGGGTTTCAATCATGCAGGGCTACCCGGCCAGGGGGCATAACGCAATCCAGCATCAGGGCTTGGCCAGGCGCGCAAACGTTTTGCGGAACTTGGCCACTTTGGGTGCGGCCACCGCCAGGCAATAGCCCTGGCCGGGGTTTTTGGCAAAGAAGTTTTGGTGGTATTCCTCGGCGCGGGCGTAGTTGGAAAGCATCTGCACCTCAGTCACGATAGGTTTGCCAAAGTCGCCCGCGGCGTCCAAGGCCTGCACCATGGCTTGGGCGGCCTGCAGTTGCTCTGGCGAAGTGCAATAAATACCGCTGCGGTACTGCGTGCCCACGTCATGGCCCTGGCGGTTGAGCGTGGTGGGGTCATGGATCAGAAAAAAGATTTCTAGCAGCTCGTTCAAACTGACTTGCTCCGGGTCAAACGCCAAGCGCACCACCTCGTTGTGGCCGCTGGTGCCGGTGCTCACCATCTCATATGTGGGGCTGGGTAAGTGGCCGTTGCTATAGCCAGACTCCACCTGCGCGACGCCGCGTACCTGCAAAAACACCGATTCGGTGCACCAGAAGCATCCTCCTCCGAGGACCAGGGTTTGTGTGGGATTGGCCATGCGCAGTGTCTCCTCTGTCTAGACGGAACGATCAAAACCCCAAGCATACGGTGCTGACGTGTCCGCGCCATGAAAGCCATGCACCTCAGACCTAAAGGGCGCGCCTCGTAAAGGGCAAGGCACCCAGCGCCACAGGCTTTGGGGGCCGACTTTCGCGCCCGATTAGCTTAAACAAGCGCGACCCTAGGGCCCGACACAGGCAGACGTTACACTACTAACCAACTGGTCAGTAAAAATGCAGTTGATTAAAGACCTCTTTCAAACCCCCTGCCCCTTGCCGGTCAAGCGCGAACGCCGCAAAGAGGCGCGCCCGGGCGAATTGCTGCAAGCAGCCTTGGCGCTATTTGTAGAAAAAGGTTTTGCCGCCACCAAGGTGGAAGACGTGGCCCGCTTGGCCGGGGTGTCCAAGGGCACTTTATTCCTGTACTTCAGCAGCAAAGAAGAATTGTTCAAAGCCGTGGTGCGGGACAAGATTGTGGGCCAGTTGTCGCAATTCCATGCGGCCATTGACGCCTACCATGGCCCTACCGACCAACTGATGCGCACGTTTTTGCATGCCTGGTGGCAGCAGGCCGACGCCAGCCAGAGCAGCGGCATCGCCAAGTTGATGCTGAGCGAAGGCCAGCAATTTCCCGAATTGGCGGCTTTTTACCGCGAGGAAGTGATTGACCCGGCGCGCGAGCTGATCGCCCGCGTGCACGCGCGTGGCGTGCGGCAGGGCGAATTCCGGCCCATTGACCCTACTTACGGCCCCTTGACACTGCTGTCATCGATACTATTTTTAGCCTTGTGGCGCCACGCGCCGGCCTTAAGCCCCTCACAAGTCAGCCCTTTGCAACCCCTGGCCTATTTGGACGCCTTGATTGATACCTACCTCAGCGGGGTCTTGCTGCGCGAGCCCAAGCACCCCGCCCTTGATGAAAAAGCCTTATGAAATCGAAATTACCCTGGATATTGTTAGTGCTGGCGCTTGTGGCAGGCGGCGGCGCCTTCCAATGGCAACGCATGCAAACTGCCGCTAAGGCCAGCAGCACTGCGAGCATGACTGCCGGTGCACCAGCAACGCCTGCATCTGCTGCCAGCGGGGCTGCCAAACCCTTGCCCGTGGTGGCGCTGGCGGCCAGCGACCTGGTGAACTTGCAAACCATCGCCTTGGTGCAAATGCTGCCGGTGTCCGGGCCGGTCAAAGCCGTGAACTCGGCATTTGTAAAAGCCAAAGTGGCCGGTGAATTGCAAGACCTTTTGGTGCGCGAAGGCGACTACGTCAAAGCCGGTCAGGTGATCGCGCGTGTGGACAGCACCGAATACCAGGCCCGCCTGCGCCAAGCGCAGCAGCAAGCGCAGTCGGCCAAAGCGCAGGTCGATATTGCGCAGCGCACCTATGACAACAACCGCTCGCTGGTGGACCAGGGCTTTATTTCCAAAACTGCGCTGGAGATTTCCGCCTCCAATTTAGCCGCTAGCCAGGCCAGTTACCAGGCCGCCCAGTCGGGGGTGGACGTACTGCAAAAGTCATTGGACGATGCGGTGATGCGTGCACCCATTACCGGACAGATATCGCAGCGCCTGGCGCAAAACGGAGAGCGTGTTGCCATTGATGGCCGGGTGGTAGAGATCGTGGACTTGGCGCAATTGGAAATGGAAGCCAGCCTGAGTGCAGAAGACGCCGCCAAGGTGCGGCTGGGCCAAGTGGCGCAAGTGAGTTTGGACGGTAGCACCGATACCGTAGCGGCCAAAGTGGTACGCATCAACCCCAATGCGTCCGCAGGCAGCCGGGCCGTGGTGGTGTACTTGGCACTGGTACCCCACGCGCAACTGCGCCAGGGCTTGTTTTTGCAAGGCCGTTTAAGTACGGGCAGCCGAACGGGTCCCGCACTGCCCCTGAGCGCGGTGCGCACCGATAAACCGGTGACCTATGTACAAATCGTGGTGGACGGCAAAGTGGAGCACCAGCCGGTGGTGACCGGTTTTATCGGCGATTACCAAGGACAGACGATGGTCGAAGTGATCGGCCTACCGGCAGGCACGCGCGCGCTGCTGGGCAGTGTCGGCACCTTGCTCGCAGGCACTCCGGTGACGATCAACCAAGCGGGCAAATAATTTATGTGGTTTACCCGCGTCAGCCTGCACAACCCCGTGCTGGCTACCATGATGATGGCTGCCCTGGTGGTGCTGGGCCTGTTTTCCATGCACCGGCTCAAGGTCGATCAGTTTCCCAATATCGACTTTCCCACGGTGGTCGTTATCACCGACTATCCCGGCGCGGCGCCGGAGATTGTGGAGAGCGAAGTTTCCAAAAAGTTGGAAGAAGCAGTAAACTCGATTGCCGGTATCAGCTCGCTCACTTCGCGCAGCTACGAAGGCCAGTCGGTGGTCGTCATCAGCTTTGACCTGACCATGGACGGACGCAAAGCCGCCGACGACGTGCGCGAAAAAGTAGCCTCCGTCAAGCCGCTATTGCGCACTGAAGTCAAAGAACCGCGCGTGCTGCGCTTTGACCCTTCGGCCAAAGCCATCTGGTCGGTGGCAGTGCTGCCTGATGGCAAAGGCCCGGCGCTCAGCGCGGTGGAGTTGACCAACTGGGCCGAGCAGGTATTTAAAAAGCGACTGGAAAATGTGCCCGGCGTGGGATCGGTCAGCGTGGTGGGTGGCACCAAACGAGAGATCAATATTTACCTCAACCCCCAGGCCATGGAAGCGCTTGGCATCACGCCCGACCAGGTGGTAAGCGCCGTTCGCAATGAAAACCAAGACCTTCCTCTGGGCAGTATCCGCTCACTGGAACAAGAGCGGGTGATTCAGGTGTCGGGCCGCATACAAAGGCCCGAGGACTTTGGCAACATCATCGTGGCTCGTAAAAATGGGGCGCCGGTGCGGGTCAGCCAGGTGGCGCAGCTCAAAGACGGAGCGCAGGAAGTAGAAAACCTGGCTTTGTACAACGGGCAGCGCACCTTGCTTTTGTCGGTGCAAAAGTCGCAGGATGAAAACACAATCGCGGTGGTCGATGGCCTGGAAAAAACACTGACCGAAGTGCGCAAGCAATTGCCCGCCGGCATTCGACTGGAAACGATTGCCGATGGCTCACGGCAAATCCGCGTGTCGGTGGACAACGTCAACCGCACGCTGGTGGAAGGCGCGGCGCTCACCGTCTTGATTGTGTTTTTGTTTCTCAATTCCTGGCGTTCCACCATCATCACTGGCCTGACGCTGCCGATCGCCCTGATCGGCACTTTTTTGTTTATGTACATGCTGGGCTTTACCATCAACATGATCAGCATGATGGCGCTCAGTCTGTGCGTAGGCTTGCTGATTGACGACGCCATTGTGGTGCGTGAAAACATCGTGCGCCATATCCAAATGGGCAAGACACCATTTCAAGCTGCCATGGACGGCACGCAAGAGATCGGGTTGGCGGTGCTGGCTACCACGCTGTCTATCGTGGCGGTGTTTTTACCGATTGGTTTTATGGCCGGCATCATCGGCAAGTTTTTCCACGAATTCGGTCTGACGATTGTGGTGGCGGTGCTGATCTCGATGTTTGTCAGCTTCACACTGGACCCCATGCTCTCCAGCGTCTGGCACGACCCGAGCGTTGAACGCCATGGCAAACACAGCGGGTCTGCGAACTGGTATGACAAAACCATAGGCCGTGTCACCGGCTGGTTCGAGCGAGGTACGGATTACCTGGCCGACGTGTACCAAGGCATTTTGCGCTGGGCACTGGGCCATAAACTGGCCACGGTGCTGCTGGCGCTGGGTATCTTTATCAGCAGCGTATTGATGGTGCCACTGTTGGGTACTGAGTTTGTACCCAAGTCGGATTTTTCAGAAACCACGGTTAACTTTTATACCCCGGTAGGCTCCTCGCTGGAAGTGACCGAGGCGCGCGCCAAGCAGGTGGAAGCCATCGTGCGCGAATTCCCGGAAGTGCGCTACACATTGACCACTATCAACACCGGCAATGCCCAGGGCAAGATGTACGCCAGTATTTACATCCGCATGGTGGACCGCAAGGCGCGCAAACGCGGCATTGAAGAGATATCCACCATCTTGCGCGAACGCCTAGCCCATGTGCCAGGCATTACCGTCACGCATATAGGCTTGTTCGATTCGGTGGGCGGCAGCAAGCAAATTACGTTTTCGGTGATCGGCAGCGATATCCAAACCTTAGAGCGCATTGCCCAAAGCGCCTTGCCCAAGCTGCGCGACATTCCCGGCTTGGTGGACCTGGACTCCAGTATGAAGCCCAACAAGCCCACGCTCGAATTACAAGTCAACCGCGAAGCGGCTTCCGATTTGGGCCTGAGCCTGGCCCAAATCGGCAACAGCCTGCGCACCCTGGTGGCGGGGCAAACCGTGGGCAACTGGCGCGCTAGCGACGACCAAACCTATGACGTCAATGTGCGACTCAACCCGGCAGCGCGTGACAGCGCCACCGACCTGGAACGCATGCCCCTGGCCATGGGCAGCAATGCCGATGGCTCGGGTCGCATCGTGCGCTTAAACCAGGTCGCCAAATTGGTGGAGACGCACACCTCCAACCAAATCAACCGCCGCGACCTGCTGCGCGAGGTGTCTATCAACGCGAATGTAAGCGGGCGCTCGGCGGGCGAAGTATCCAAGGACATCAAGAAAGTGATGGATAGCATCGCCATGCCGCCGGGCTACAGCACGCAGTTCAGCGGCTCGACCAAAGACATGGCCGACTCTTTTGGCTATGCCGTGTCCGCGCTGGCGCTGGGTATCGTGTTCATTTACATGATTTTGGCCAGCCAGTTCAAAAGCTTTCTGCAGCCACTGGCGCTGATGACCGCCCTGCCTTTGACCCTGATCGGCGTGGTGTTGGCGCTGATGGCTTTTCGCTCGACGCTGTCCATGTTCTCCATCATCGGGGTGCTGATGCTCATGGGCCTGGTCACCAAAAACGCGATTTTGCTGGTGGACTTTGCCATTCGGGCGCGCGAGGGCGGCACGGACGCACAAGGCCACGCAATACCCGGCATGGACCGTAACGCAGCCCTGTTAATGGCTGCCAAAGTGCGCCTGCGCCCGATTTTGATGACCACGCTGGCCATGATTTTCGGCATGGTGCCGCTGGCGTTTGCGCTCTCCGAAGGCTCGGAAATGCGCGCGCCCATGGGCCAGGCAGTGATCGGCGGGGTGATTACCTCATCCTTGTTGACCTTGGTGGTGGTGCCAGTGGTGTATTGCTATTTGGACGACCTAGGTCTTTGGATGCGCCGCTTATTCGGGCTGCCAGCGCCTTCCTTACAGGCACCGTCAGAAGCCGCCGGTAAAATTGGGCCCGTCTGAACTGCGCTCCCGAAAGTATTGTTATGAACCTTGCCAACATCGCCCAAGCCCGCTTCAATATGATTGAGCAGCAAATCAGGCCCTGGAATGTGCTCGATGCCGATGTGCTGAACCTGCTGGCCGATGTGCGGCGCGAGGAGTTTGTACCGCTGGCGCACCAGGCCTTGGCATTCGCCGATCTGGAAGTACCCCTGGGCCACGGCCAATATATGCTGGCACCGCGCCTGGAAGCGCGCATGCTGCAAGACCTGCAAATCCAGCCCCATGAAAAAGCGCTGGAAATTGGCACTGGGTCAGGCTATATGGCGGCCTTGCTGGGGCGCCGCGCGCTCAGCGTGCTCAGTCTGGAGCGCATTCCCGAACTGGCGACCAGCGCGCGCGCCCATCTACAACAAGCGGGTTTGCACAATGTGGAAGTGCGCGTCGCTGACGGCTCGCAAACCCTGAGTGGCCTTGGCACATTTGACGCTATCGTGCTCAGCGGCTCGGTGCCCCAGGTGCCACAGCATATTCTTGATTTGCTGGCGGTGGGCGGACGCCTGATAGCCATCGTGGGCGACGAACCCATTATGTCGGCGCAGCTGATTACCCGCGTGGACGAGGCCGCCTTGCGCAGCACCACGCCCTGGGATGCCAACGCACCGCGCCTGCATGGCTTTGCCGAACATTCGCAGTTTCATTTTTAACGCACACGCCGCCCAACAATGATTGCACAAGTACGTCCCGCTGATTTCGCTGCTTGGCTGGCCGCAGTCGGCCAATCACATCCGCTGGACGCACCCTTGGTACTGGATGTGCGGGAGCCCTATGAGCTGGGCTGGGCGAAGTTGGAACATGGCGCGGGCTTTCGCGTACTGGCAATCCCCATGGCCGATATACCGGCGCGATTGTCTGAACTAGACCCGGACCAGCCCATTGCCTGCCTGTGCCACCATGGCGTGCGCAGCATGCAAGTGGCCCGTTTTTTAGCCAGCAACGGTTTTGGCCAAGTGGTCAATATCGACGGTGGCATAGATGCCTGGTCCACCCAACTCGATAGCGCCATTGCGCGCTATTGACGCGGTAACACTTTTCGTTGACGAACGCTATCCGGCCCTAACAACTTCTATTTCACGACCGAGAAACCGCCCATGACACATCAACATCCGATCCTGCGTTTGCGCCCACTTGCCCTGATGATGGCCATCGGCCTGGCCGGTGCGGCGCAAGCCCAAAGCCTCGTGGACTTGTATGCCGCCGCGCGTGACTTTGACGCGACTTACCAGTCTGCCAAGGCGCAGAACGAAGCCAATTTGTACAAAGCCGACCAAACCATGGCTTTGATCTTGCCCAAGGTCGGTATCAATGCCACCTGGAGCGCGGGTCAATCCGTATCTGACCGTGGCTTTAACAACAACTCCATGACGCTGGACGCCAGCCAGGGCTTGTACCGCCCAGCGGATGAGGCCAGCTTCGCGCAAAGCCGCAAAGCAGGGCAACAAGCCGCCAGTGCCTTGCAAGCTGCCGAGCAAGAACTTATCTTGCGCTTGAGTCAAGCCTACTTTGACGTGCTAGCAGCGAGTGACAGCCTGGAGTTTGTGAAAGCCCAAAAAGTGGCGGTGCAGGAACAACTGGCCGCTGCCAAGCGCAATTTTGAAGTCGGCACTTCCACCATTACCGATGCGCGCGAAGCGCAAGCCCGGTTTGACCTGGTACTTGCCCAAGAGATCGCTGCGGAAAATGATTTGCGCGTGAAGACCTTGGCATTGGCGCAACTGGTGGGCAAGCCCGAAGTCAAGCCGCTACCCGTCGCGCCGGATTTCAGTCTGTCTGAGTTTTCGCCTGCGGATATGAACGAGTGGCTTACCATCGGCCAAACCGAGCACCCCACGATCCGCCAATACAACTTGGCGCTGGAAGTGGCCCAATTGGAAACCCGCAAGGCCAATGCTGCCAATATGCCTACCGTAGATTTGGTTGGCCGCTTCCAAACCACGACCAATAACGGCAGCGCCACTTCGCCCGTGTTTTACAGCACGAATGTCTACACGGTGGGTTTCAATATCAACCTACCGTTGTTTGCCGGCTACTCGATACAAAACCGGGTGAAAGAAACCTTGTCGTTGGAAGACAAAGCGCGCTCGGATCTGGAAGCAGCGCAGCGCAATGTGGCGCAGGCCACACGAGCAGCTTTTATGGGCGTGGATTCGGCACTCGGGCAAGTACGGGCCTATGAAGCGGCTGCCGTCTCCAGCCAAAGCGCGCTCGACGCCAACAAGCTGGGTTACCAAGTGGGTGTGCGTATCAACATCGACGTGCTCAATTCCCAAAGCCAGTTGTACGACACCAAAGCCAAGCTATCCAAAGCGCGCTACGACGTCTTGATGGGCAACCTCAAACTGCGCCAAGCCAGCGGCATCCTCAAATCGGCTGATCTGCAAGCCATCAACGCACTGCTGCGCTAAGCAGTCGCGCCTCGCTGCGCTTCCCGCAGTGGCTTAATGCCTAGGCTTTTGGCCATCTTGCCAAAGCGTATCGAGGGCCTTGCTCAAACGCAGCGCGGCGCCTCGGTGGGTTTGCGCAAAAGCCCAGGCGGCGCTGCTGGCCGCTTCCAGGGTTGCGGGGTCGTCCAACCATTGCAGGGCAGTTTCAATGGCCGATGCCATATCAGGACGCTCCAAGGCGGCCCCCGCATCCTGCGCCATCTCAGCGGCTTGGGCAAAATTGAAGGTATGCGGGCCCATCACCACCGGGCACCGGCAAGCGGCGGCCTCAATCAGGTTTTGCCCGCCCAGTGGCGCAAAGCTGCCACCCAGCAAGGCCACATCGGCCAGGCCGTAGTAAAAAGCCATCTCACCTAGCGTATCGCCCAACCACACGTCTGCCTCAGAAAACATGGCCCCATCGACCGAACGGCGCGCCACCGTTAGGCCTGCCGATTGCAACAAAGTTGCCACGGCGTCAAAGCGCTGCGGATGGCGCGGCACGATCAGCCACTGCACGCGCCCCGCGCCAAGCCCGTTGGTGCGTGCACTGCGCAGCGCATCAAGCCACATCTGTTCTTCCCCTTCGCGGCTCACCGCCAGCATCAGCACCGGGCGCAGCTGCGCCTGGCGAGCCGCCTGGCCTTGGCTCCACAAAGCCAGGTCCGGCTCCATGTCAAATTTGATGTTGCCGGTTGGCGCGTGCGGCTTCACACCCAGCGCACGAAAACGGTTCGCTTGGTCTAGATCTTGCGGCCAGACACCGGCCAGGCTTTGGTAGGCCGGCTCCGCCAACCAACGCAAGCGCTGCGCACGCCGCAGCGAGTGCGCGCTGAGGCGCGCATTGACCAGGCACAGCGGCACACAGGCCTGGGCACAGGCGTGCACCAGGTTAGGCCAAATTTCGGTATCCACCAACAAACCCAGACGGGGCTTGAAACGCTGCACAAAACGGCGCGTGGCGCCCGGCGTATCCCATGGCTGCCAGACTTGCAAATCCCCGTCTTGCAGCAAGTCAGCGCCAGCCTGCAGCCCGGTGGCCGTGCCATGGGTGAGCAGCAAACGCATACCAGGCCATTGCGCACGCAACAAGGCAATCAAGGCCTCAATAGCACGGGTCTCGCCCAGCGAAACCGAATGCACCCACAAGACCGGCCCATCGGCCAATTGGGCTCGCCCGTAATGCCCGAAGCGCTGCTCCACCTGCTGCGCATACGCCGGTTCGCTGCGGGCGCGACGGCGCAACTTCCAACGCAGCGCGGGCTGCAAGACCACCATCAAAGCGCTGTACAGCAGATGCACCAGACTTTGCAACGCGCAGCGGCGTGCGGTTGGCTGCTTACCCGTATCGATCATGGTCGCGCCGCACCTGCATGCGATGCCGCTAGGACCGCTTGCCAGCTGTCCCACACCTGGGCTACATCGGGCGCTTGGGCACCGCCGACCACAACTTGGTAATCATGCCCCACCGGGCCGGCACGCCAGGCGCGGTCCTGGCTAAAGATTTGCACATGCGGCAAGTCCAGCGCCACCGCCAAATGGCTCAAACCAGAATCCACGCCAATTACCCCGGTGCTGGCAGCCATACGGCGGGCCAGCGCATCCAGGCTTAGCGCCGGCCAGACGCAGGCCGCAGGCCCGAGGCTCTGCGCGAGCGCCTGCACCCGTGCCAGCTCGCGCGGCCCCGCGTGCGGCAAGCCCACCGAAAAGCCGTTCGCGATAAGTTGGCGGGCCAAAGCCAGCCAATGGTCGTCTGGCCATTCGTTGTCGGTGCGGGTGGTGCCATGCGCCAACACGACTTCGGGCAAGCCATGGGCCGCATGGGGTGGTGTTCCCAAATGCCATCCATAACGTGCAGGCATTTGCAAGAGCGGCAGGTGCTTGTAGCCCAATGCCTGCGCCGCGAGCAAGCGATAACGCGCCACCGCATGAATACGCTGCGGCATAGGCACACTGCGCTGCAAGAGGTAGCGTACCGGCCACTCGTACGAACAGGCATCACTGCCATTTGCGTAAGTCAGGCTAAAGCCGCCAGCAGCCAGGCGGGCGGCACGCCCCACCCAGGCCGATTTGATAAGGCCCTGAAAGTCAATGACCGCCTCATACGCATCCTGGCGCAAGCGCGCATGAAAAAGTCGGCGTTCTGTGCGTGTAGCCGCACTGAAATACGACTTACGCCACCGCCTTTGGCCAATCGGTATGACACAGCGCACCCCCTGCGCTAATTGGACTAAGGGCGCGAAAGCTTCTTCGACCACCCAATCGATTTGCGCATCCGGGAAAACTTCTAGGACGTCTGGTAATACCGCCATCGTCTGAATGACATCGCCCAGCGAGGACAACTTAACAATCAGAATGCGCATAAAGACAAAGTGCTCAGCACGGTCCTCGCGCTCAATGCGCTGCCTCTTGAAACTGCGCATCGGGCTTGACGCTGTGCAAGAGCACCATCATGCTTGCTTGAATTCGAGCGAGCGCCGCCGCATTGTGGCCTTCAAAGCGCAAGACCAGCACCGGCGTGGTGTTGGAAGCGCGCACCAGGCCAAAGCCATCGGGCCAATCCACGCGCAGGCCGTCGATGGTGGTGCACACCGCCGGGGCGGCAAAGTCTGCGGCTGCGATCAACTGCTCCACTACCGCATGCGGCTCGCCTTCCTTGCAGGGCACATTCAGCTCCGGGGTGGAAAAGCTGGTGGGCAGCGCATGCAACAAAGCATTGGAGTCGGCCACGCGGCTGACGATTTCCAGCAAGCGGCAGCCCGCATAGGTGCCGTCGTCAAAGCCCAACCAGCGCTCTTTGAAAAAGATATGGCCGCTCATCTCACCGCCCAGCGGCGAGTCGATCTCGCGCATCTTGGCTTTGATCAACGAGTGGCCGGTTTTGAACATCAAGGGCTTGCCGCCTGCTGCGGCGATCGCCGGGCCTAAGCGTTGCGAGCATTTCACGTCGAACACAATCGTGCCGCCGGGTACGCGCGAGAGCACGTCTTGCGCGAACAACATCATTTGACGGTCTGGAAAAATATTGCTGCCATCACGCGTCACGATGCCCAGGCGGTCGCCATCGCCGTCAAATGCCAAGCCTAGCTCGGCGTCCCCCGCCTGCAAGGCAGCGATCAGATCGCGCAGGTTTTCGGGCTTGCTCGGGTCCGGGTGGTGGTTGGGAAAGTTGCCATCGACTTCGCTGTACAACTCGGTCACTTCGCAGCCTATGGCGCGCAAAATATCCGGCGCACTGGCCCCGGCGATGCCATTGCCCGAGTCGACGACGATTTTGAGCGGGCGCGCGAGCTTGATGTCGCCGACGATGCGCGCACGGTAGGCTGGCAGCACATCGGCCTGGGTGCAGCCGCCACCGGCTTGCAAGTACCAACTTTCGTCTTCCATGATGCGACGCAGGGACTGGATTTCTTCGCCGTAAATCGCTTTGCTGCCCAAGACCATTTTGAAGCCGTTGTAATCGCGCGGATTGTGGCTGCCGGTGACCTGGATGCCGCTCTTGCACAAAGTGCAGGCCGCAAAGTACAGCATGGGTGTGGTGGCGGGGCCGATGTCGATGACTTGCACACCGGCGTCCTGCAAGCCTTGCATCAAGGCGCCAGCCAGCAGCGGTCCGCTAAGCCGTCCGTCGCGCCCCACTGCTACGGTACGCTCGCCCTGGCGCATGGCCAAGGTGCCGAAAGCGCGACCCAAAGCGCGCGCCATCTCTGCATGCACGGTGGAGGGCACGATACCTCGGATATCGTAGGCTTTGAAAATACTGGGAGATAGTTGCATAGCGTGGCCGTGCTTGAGTATTTAGTAGTGTGCGTAGGGTACGCACTGCGTGGGAAGCATTGTAGAAGGGGCATCTGCCAGCCCATGGGAGCGTAAGCCCAACACCATAATGTTCTTTTTGCGCCTAATAGAAACGTCCTCTTGGTGTTCGCTAGAAAAGGCGGATCAGCACGACGAAAGCGCGAGCTGGACGCTGATGCAAAAAAGTGCCGCCCAAGACTAAGACTCAAAGCGCTGCCGCCAGATCAGCAAGCTGCGTAGGGCACAGCACTGAGCCGATCCCCTGGCGGGCCAGTGTGGACGCCATGGTGGACGACGTAGGCTTGAAAGCGGGCTAGGTGCAATGCCCGCATCGTATTGATGCATAGCAGACCTCGGCGCGGGGGTGGCGGCATCCATCAAGGGCGAGCTGTTACACGTACATCGCCTTTTGGGCTTATTTTTCTCTGTTTAGGGAAATAATATCCTTGCAATTTATACATGTAGATGCATAAAATGCAAGGATGTTGGACCGCAACTTACTTAACTACCTACGCCAAGACCTAGCCCAATACCCCGCTGTAGCCTTGCTTGGGCCCCGCCAGGCCGGTAAAACCACCGTCGCCCACCAGCTCGCCCTGCCAGAACACAGTGTGTATCTGGACATGGAGTCCGAACTCGACCGGGCCAAACTCGCTTCACCTGAGTTGTACTTGGGTGAGCGGCTAGACCGTTTGCTTGTCATTGACGAGGTACACCGGGTGCCAGGCCTGTTTCCGGTGCTGCGCGGCCTGATCGACCGAGCCCGGCGCGAAGGTCGCCGCAGCGGGCTTTACCTATTGTTGGGCTCGGCCTCCTTGGACTTGCTACAACAAGCAGGTGAGAGTCTGGCCGGACGTATTGCCTACCGCGAACTCACCCCGTTTCACGCGCTGGAGCTTGCCGACCGCGAACTGAGCCGTTTGTGGCTGCGTGGCGGTTTTCCTGACAGCCACTTGGCGGGCACAGTCAGCGCCAGTTTTCGTTGGCGACAGGATTTCATTCGCACGTATGCAGAACGTGACATCCCACAGCTGGGCGGGCGTGTGGGCACGGACGCGGTGCGACGATTATGGGGCATGCTGGCACACCAACAAGGCGGTTTGTTCAATGCATCGGTGCTGGCGCGCAGTCTGGCGCTGGACACCCGCACCGTCAACCGCTACATCGATCTGTTGGTACAGATGTTTGTACTGCGCCGCCTAGAGCCCTGGCATGCAAACCTGGGCAAGCGATTGACCAAATCGCCCAAACTGTATGTGCGCGACAGCGGCTTGCTGCACGCACTGCTGGGCTTGTCTGATGAAGAAACGCTGCTGGGTCACCCCGTCGTCGGCGCCAGCTGGGAAGGCTTTGTGCTGGAAAACCTAATCACGGCGGCAGGCCCGAATGCCAGCGCCTACTTCTACCGCACCAGCGCGGGGGCAGAAATCGATTTGCTGTTGCGCTGGCCCGATGGTCAATCCTGGGCGATTGAAGTCAAACGCAGTTTGTCGCCAAAGATGGAGCGCGGCTTTTATGTCGCCTGCGAAGACCTCCAACCCAGTCGCCAGTATGTGGTCTACCCCGGGGTCGACAGCTTCGCGCTGAGCCCGGCTATCGAGGCGGTGCCATTGGGCGAACTGTGTCGGCAGTTGGCGAGCAAAGCCTGGACATAAGCACCCATTGCTATCCGTCAAATCCCTTGTAGTGCATCGTTTTTAGCCAACTCTATATGTAGCGCTCTGTTTTAGACAGTAAAGCGATCATCTCTTAGGCTAATGGTGCAAGCGCAATGATTTCCCGATCCAGACCACGACCCAACAGATCGATGCGGATTTCAGCCCAGCCCACTGCACCCCTGTAACCACATGTCCGATTACGGCCAATTGCCGCGCCAAGCCTACGTATCATCCCCGCATGCCACTGAATCCGCTATCTTACAAACCACATCCAAGCATGAAACCTTTTGACACCCAAGCCGTGCGATCGACATACCAAAGTCCTTTGGGCACCATTCACCTGCTGGCTCATGCCCACGCGCTGCTGGGCGTTTGGTTTGAAGGCCAAGACCACTTCCCCGCGCTCAATGACTTTGCGTCAAACACCGCGCATCCCATCCACGCCATGGCGCACACGCAACTGCGCGAATATTTCTCGCAGCAGCGCCAAGTATTTTCCTTGCCGCTGGATTACAGCGCAGGCACTGACTTTCAACAAGCAGTCTGGCGCCAGTTGACCGCGATAGCGCCAGGCACAACCAGCAGCTACGCCGTTATTGCGCAGGCCATCGGGAAGCCGGCTGCGGTACGCGCGGTCGGTGGCGCCATTGGACGCAACCCCTTAAGCATTGTGGTGCCCTGCCACCGGGTGCTCGGCAGCAATGGCCAACTTACGGGTTACGCCGGTGGCCTGCCACGTAAGATCGCCCTCCTGCAACTCGAAAGCGCTTTTTGACATCCCCTATTTCTGATGCGCGCCCACCACGCTGGGTGCCTGATTTCATTGCCCTGGCAGCTATTTGGGGCGCTTCTTTTTTATTCACGCGCTTGAGCATGCTCGGCTTTGGGCCGGTAGTCACCGCCGCGCTGCGCGTCCTCATCGCCAGCGCCGTGCTACTGCCCCTGATGCTGCTGCGCGGCCACCGGGCGGACTTTGCGCTGCACTGGAAAAAAGTGCTGCTGGTCGGCGTCATTAATTCGGCCATTCCCTTTGTCTGCATAGCCTTTGCATTGCAAAGCATTTCGATTGGCCAGTCCTCGGTGCTCAATGCCACCGTGCCTTTGTTTGGCGCGCTCATCGCCTGGGCCTGGTTGGGCGACCGGCCCTCGGGCTCACGCGTGGTGGGCTTGCTGATCGGCTTTGCCGGCATTGCGCTGTTAGCCAGCGAAAACGCCAGCTTTGACACCAATGCCCTGGGCAGCTCCAGCGCCTGGGGCATTGCAGCAAGCCTGCTGGCCTGCCTGTGCTACGGCATTGCAGCGAGCTACACGCGGCGCTTTTTGGGTGGCGTGCCCTCTTTGGTATCGGCCACTGGCAGCCAAGTGGGCGCGTCTATTTTTCTGTTGCCGTTTTGCGTGGCCTACTGGCCTGATCAGGCGCCAAGCACGCAGGCCTGGCTGGCCGTCACCGCGCTGGGCGTACTGTGTACCGGCACCGCCTATATCTTGTATTTCCGCCTGATCGCACATGCAGGCCCGGCGCGCGCATTGACAGTCACCTTTGCTATTCCGGTCTTTGCGATTGCCTATGGCGTGATCTTGCTGGGCGAAGGCGTAACCCACTGGATGCTCGGCTGTGCAGTGGTCATCGTCGTTGGTACCAGTTTGTCCAGCGGCTTGTGGAGCTTGCCGTTTTGGAAACCGCGCGGGGCGGACTGAGCGCTAGCGCTGAGGGCGCTGGACTCGTCATTGCGAGGCCGTAGGCCGTGGCAATCCATGACTCCACGCAAACCTGGATCGACACGTCGCTTCGCTCCTCGCGATGGCGCACTTTTGCAGACCGTCCTTAGCCTCTTGGATGGTGCTCGGCGTGCAGCTTGGCCAGGCGCTCGCGGGCTACATGGGTGTAGATGGTGGTGGTAGAAATATCGGCGTGCCCCAGCAACAATTGCACGGCGCGCAAATCAGCGCCGTGGTTGAGCAAATGCGTCGCAAATGCATGGCGCAAGGTATGCGGCGACAAAGGCGCGTGGATGCCGGCCAGCAGCGCGTATTTTTTGACCAACATCCAGAACATCACCCGCGTCATGGCACTACCCGCGTCAGTGCCCCGCGTAGTCACAAACAAAGCCTCGGTTTGTTTACCCGCCAGCAAGACCTCGCGCGCGCCGCCCAGGTAATCGCGCAGCCACTGGCTTGCCACTTCGCCGTAGGGCACCAAGCGCTCTTTGGACCCCTTGCCCATCACGCGCAAGACGTTGTCGTTCAAGCCTAGCTGAAACACTTTGAGGCTGACCAATTCGCTCACCCGCAGGCCGCTGGCGTACATGAGTTCGAGCATGGTGCGGTCACGCACGCCGATGTCACTTGCCACATCGGGCGCGGCCAACAAGGCCTCGACCTGGGATTCGCTCAAAGTCTTGGGCACCCGCAGCGCCTGCTTGGCCGATTGCAATTGCAGCGTCGGGTCTTGTTGCACCAGTCCATGGCGCAGCGCCCAGCGGAAATAGCGCTTAAAAACCGTCAGGCGCCGATTGGCGGTAGTGGCCTTGCTGCCCGCGTGCTGCGCGGCAAAGTACTGCTGCAATTGCCATTGCGAACAGCTGGTCAACGGCGCGCCTTGTAAATGGGCTTGCAGCTTGACCAGGTCGCGCCGGTACGCCTGCAAGCTGTTGAGCGCCAGCCCGTCCTCCAGCCACAGCGCATCGATAAAAGCGTCGATAGACGCATCACCGGCAGGTGTGACAGCAGCGCTGACGGGCAAACTTGGCAAGCTCAGTCGAGCTTAAGTTTGGCTGAATCCACCACTTGCTTATAGACCGCATATTCGGCCTTGATCTGCTCGGAAAATTGCTCGGGCGTATTGCCAATGACGATGGAGCCAGTGTCCTCAATACGCTTGCGCACTGACGGGTCTTCCAGGGCTTTGCGCACGGCGGCATTGACCTTGTCCACTACGTCTTTGGGCAAACCTTTGGGGCCATAAATACCGTAAAACGCCATGCGATTCACTGGCTCAAGGCCCACCTCTTTGAAAGTGGGCACTTGCGGCAACTGCGCCAAACGCTGCGGCGCGGCCACTGCGATGGCCACCAGCTTGTTGGCCTGGATAAAAGGCAATGCCGAGGGCATGTTGTCAAAAATAATCGGCACCTGGCCGGCCACGGTGTCATTGAGCGCGGGGCCTGCGCCCCGGTAGGGAATATGGGTGACAAACACACCGGCTAGGTTTTTGTACAACTCCATTTGCAGGTGCCCAATGCCGCCAGTGCCCGATGACGAATACGAGTGCTGGCCGGGATTTTTTTTCAGCTCAGCCACAAAGCCTTTGTAGTCCTTGGCGGGGAAGCTGGGATGCACTGCGATCACATTGGGTGTGGCCGCCACGTTGATGATGGGGGTGAAATCGGTCAGCGCGTTGTACGGGATTTTGGGGTTGATAGCCGGGTTGGCCGCTACCGTAGACACGGTGGCCATGCCCAGGGAATAACCATCAGGCGCGGCCTTGGCGGTTTCGTTGGCGCCGATCACGCCGCCCCCACCGGCCTTGTTTTCCACCACCACGTTCTGGCCTAGGGCTTTGCCCATGGCCTCGGAAATGACGCGGGCCACGATGTCGGTCGTGCCGCCGGGGGCAAACGGCACTTGCAGTTTCACCGGCTTGTTCGGATAGGCCTGGGCCCAAGCGCCGTTGGCCGCTAGCAAGGCGCCAAGGGCCAAAGTGGATACGACAAAAGGGCGACGCTGCATAAAAAACTCCAGTGGATTGGGGGCCACGCACCAACTCGGCGACCCCGGTGGGCAAAGAGCAATACTACAACGAAGCCCACTGCACCCACCCGAAAGCCGCCATAGGGTGTAGGCCTTAAGCCAGCGAAGGCTGGATGCGCCTGCTACGTGGATGGGCTGCGCCCAGCTAGCGCTGGTATCCTCGCACGGGTGAACTATGCCCTACTTTTGCTGCCCGAGTTTTCGCTGATTCTGCTGGGTTACCTGATTTGCCGCCATACCGAGCTGAACCGTAGCGTCTGGAGCCAGGTGGATACGTTGGTCTATTACCTGCTGTTCCCCACGCTCTTGTTTCACTCGATTGTCAAAAGCCCGCTGGATCTGGGCGAAGCCTCGCGCCTGCTGACCGGTGGACTGGGCGTATTGGCCAGCGGCGTAGCGCTAGCCTATAGCCTGCCTTACCTGCCAGGCCTGCGCCGGTACATCAGCAGGCGCGACCACGCTGCGGCGGCGCAAGTGGGCTTTAGGTTTAACTCTTTTATCGGCCTGGCGCTGGCCGAGCGCCTGGGCGGGCCTACCGGCCTTCTGTCCATAGCGGTGCTGATCGGTTTTTGCGTACCCCTGGCCAATGTGGCAGCGGTTTGGCCGATGGCGCGCGGCAGCGAGCGCGGCTTCGGTCGCGAGCTATTACGCAACCCCTTGATCATCGCCACCACCAGCGGCCTGGCGGCTAATTTGCTGGGCCTGTCGCTGCCGCACTGGATGGAACCCACGGTGGCGCGTATTGGCGCGGCCTCGTTGGCCCTAGGCCTGATGGCCGCTGGCGCGGGCATGCAGCTGCAATCACTGGCGCGCGCCAAAGTGTTGGGCATCGCGCTCTTGAGCATCCGCCATGTACTACTTCCGCTGGCCGCACTGGGCCTGGCATTTGCGCTCCAGCTATCGCCGGCGCACGCCACCATCTTGCTCACCTTCGCCGCCGTGCCCACTGCCGCCAGTGGCTATGTACTGGCGGCCAAGATGGGCTATGACGGGGGCTTCGTAGGCGCGCTGGTGACGGCCTCGACCTTGCTGGGCATGGGCAGCCTGGGCTTGTCGCTAGGAATTTTGCTGCCGCTTTATGCCAAATGACCCCATGCTTACCAAGCAAATGGATACAAGGGCAGCGGGTTAAAAATCCACTACCCGAGCGTCGATCAACGCTTCTGCCAAGTACGTACCTTGATCGTTTCTTTTTGGTTCATCCAATAAATTTTGTTAGCAACCACACAACCGTAGAAATTTGGCCCATCAATCGTATCGTCGGGAAAGGTAACGAACATCAGGTTTTGGTTTAACCATTTACCAGTGGCCTGCGGTCGACCGTCCATAGCTATGGCGATTTCTCGCGTATCCACTTTGGTAATTCGAGAAGTGACTTGGTTAACTATATCTTGCCATTGACCAATAAGTAGGCGATCAATTTCCGTTTGTCTTGAGTAGTTGCCTACAACCGTGGAACGATTCCAAACCGTCCCGTTACTCCATCTAATCACATTTCCTGAAAAGAAGCCGGAATAAGTGGCATCGTCAGGAAAATTAACGCTGAAATTGGTTACCGACTTACTCCCTCCAACGGTGGCAAACTCACCGAAGGCATTGGGACGCCCGTAGGCACTCATATCAATCTTTATTTTTCCGTCCGCAGATACGCTGATCGGCGCTTCAATGGGGAAGTTCTCATACTTCCAATTACCATCGAGTCTTTCATTTGCAACAGGGGGTTCAACCGCTTGCACAGCGGATGCGCTATTCGTCCAAACCGTACCGTTAGACCAGTAGATAGAAGCGCCATTCAGGCAGCCGTAAAAAGAAGCATCATCAGGGAAATTAACCTTGATCATATTTTCATTAACTAGCACTCCCGTGGCAGTGGGCCGTTTCATTGAGCTCATGTCAACACAAAGTTTGCCACCGCTCAAGACTTTAATTTGAGGCTTTTGGCCGCCCATATCCAACCACTGGCCACTTAATCTATGTTCCGACGACTCCGCAGTGCATACATCAGCCTGAGAGATCCCATTGGAATTTACATTCTCAGCGGTAGGCGTACCTGCGGGCTTGTCAGTCGCTGCATTTGACTCCGCCTTATCCGAAGTCTTACCGGTTGAAACTATTGGAGGCGTTGGCTTTGCAGTATCCAAGTTGCGAGTCCAAATTGTTCCATTGCTCCAGTAAATTTTGTCGCCATTTTGATAGCCTCCGGTGTATCGCTTATCGTCAGGAAAGATGACGGTAAAAAATAATTCCGCACCGAAATTACCGATCGCACGACCAATTTTTCTACCAGTAGCATCTGTCCGATTTAGATCACGCATGTCTACCGTTATCATGCCTTCACTATCAACTGCAATGACAGGATGGCGGCCAGATTCGTCAGTCCAGCTTCCAGCGATATCCTGCAACCTAAATTTAGGTCCCTTCGGGACAGTACTAGCCTCTGGAGTATCCCCACGTGTCCAGAAGGTTCCGTTGCTCCAAAATATTTTATTGCCGCTTTGGTAGCCGCCCACAAACTCTTTATCGTCTGGAAAATTTACCTTGAAGAATAGCTGATCGTCAAACTTACCGACAGCGCGCCCTATCTTGTGACCACTGGCGTCAACACGGTTAAGTTCGCCCATATCAATATTAATAATGCCGTCACTAGTCACTGTGATCACAGGATGCAGGCCGGACACAGGATCTGTCCACTTGCCTGCAATTTCATCTAACCGAAATTTGGTGTTGGAGTTTTTTGCTGCCTGCACCATCTCTGTAACGCCATCCAAAATTTTTTGATCTAGGTTTTTCTTGGCCGATGGAGAATTGCCTGTTGGGTTATTCTTATTTGAATTCAATGGATCGTTGGGGCCACCCTGGTTTTCTAAACCCACGCCTTGGTCCACTCCTCCGCCACAGGCGGAGAGAAAAAGCATAGCTATCCACACCGCATAAGTCGACATCTTTGTCATGATCATTAGCTCCTTTGGTATTCGCTTTGAAAAACGAGGCATTGCCAGCCTCACTTTGGTAGTCACCTAACGAGCAGGTCGGCACTCCATCGGGGCTTAAAGCTGCGCGCCAGGCTCTTTTTACGTGACTTACGGAAGGACTGTAGGGTGAAAATTTTTTGTTGTCAATAACATAATTGTTACGACTTTGCATTTATTGTATTTTTATCATTTTTTTTAAAAAATTTTGTTTTTTAAAAAAATTAATTAAAATATGTTGGCCGCTATGCGGCTGCAAAAACAACAAAAAAACACGGCGAGTTCACTTCCGAAGGGCTTTTTCCTTGGATCGGACATATGCCCACCTACCCGGTGCTTGGCAGCGCAGTTATGGCTTCCAAGCGGCGCTTTTGTTTAGGTGCTAATCCATTTTCCGCACAGCGGCAAGCGCTGCCGCTTCCTGCGCCAAGGCCCATTGCACATGTTCGCGCACGATCGCACTGCCGTGGCCCAAGTGCACCTCCAAAGCGCGGCGCAAAGCGGGCGCGGATGTATCCCCAGTGCGCAAAGCATTGCCAGCCGCCACTGCCACATTGCGCAGCCAACGCACATGGCCTATGCGGCGGATGGCGCTGCCTTCGGTGCGCTGCAAAAACTCGGATTCGGTCCAAGCCAGCAAAGTCGCTAGGGACTGGCCATTAAGCCCCGCGCGCTCGTCAAAGTCCGGCAAGCGGCTGGTGCGCGCATATTTATTCCAGGGGCACACGCTTTGGCAGTCATCGCAGCCGTAAATACGGTTGCCCATTAAGGGCCGCAGTTGCTCATCGATGCTACCTGCATGCTCAATCGTTAAGTACGAAATACAGCGCCTGGCATCTAGCTGATAGGGAGCCACGATGGCCTGCGTGGGGCAGACATCGATACAGGCGCTGCAGGTGCCGCAGTGCGGCTCCACCGGCGGTGTGGGCGGCAGCGCCACATCGACAAATATCTCCCCCAGAAAAAACAGCGAGCCCGCTTCGCGGTGCAAGACCAAGGTGTGCTTGCCGCGCCAGCCCAGGCCGCTGCGGGTGGCCAGCTCGGCCTCTAGCACCGGCGCGGAATCGGTAAACACACGGTGGCCCAGCGGCCCCAGATGGACAGCCAGGCGCTCAGCCAGGCTTTGCAAGCGGCTGCGTAAGACCTTGTGGTAGTCCCGCCCCCGCGCATACAAAGCTACGGTGCCAGTGGCTGGGCTTTGCAGACGGTTCATCTCTATGCTTTGCCAGTCGGGTGCGGTACCACGCGGCAGGTAGTCCATGCGCGCGGTAATCACACGCACTGTGCCAGGGATGAGTTCAGCAGGCCGCGCGCGCTTGAGTCCGTGGCGCTGCATATAGTCCATGCCGCCGTGAAAACCAGCCTCCAACCAAGCTAGCAGGCCGGGCTCGGCGCTGGCCAAATCCACACCCGCCACGCCGATTTGGGAGAATCCCAGTTCCTGCCCCCAAGCTTGCAACTGCGCCATGTCCAGCGCCGCCGCTTGCGGGGTGCTAGTCTGGGCCTTTGGATTGTTCACCTTGTGATTGTAAAAACCCCGCCTTTGCTGCTGCACTGGCCTGACGAAAGCGCCACGCAGGCCTTTGCACAGCACCTGGCTGCGCAAGCGGGCTTGCGCCAAGCCTTTGTCAGCCTGCATGGCCATTTAGGCGCGGGTAAAACCACGCTGGTACGCCATCTGCTGCGCGCGCTAGGGGTGCAAGGGCGTGTCAAAAGCCCCACTTATGCGGTGGTCGAGCCCTATAGCCTTCCAGGCCTGGACATCTGGCATTTCGACTTTTACCGGTTTAACGACCCGCGCGAATGGGAAGACGCGGGCTTTCGGGATATTTTTGCCAGCCTAGGCCTGAAACTGGCCGAGTGGCCGGACAAAGCCGCTGGGGTATTGCCGCTGCCGGACTTGGAAATTCGCTTGGAGGTGAACCCGGATCAAAGCCGCAGCGCTACGCTGCAGGCCCAAAGCACCGTCGGCATGGTGCTGTTGCAAACTTTGCAAGCTGCACTACCCGGCGGCGAAGGTGGAGCAGTATGAAGCGCCGCGCTTTTGTCCAAAGCGGGGCCGTGGTTTTGTGCCTGAGCACGAGCCTGGTGCGCGGCGCCAGCATCGTCAATGTGCGCATCTGGCCGGCGCCCGACTATTCCCGCGTCACTATCGAGTCGGACAGCCCGCTGCAAGCCACGCAAAGCATGGTCAACAACCCGCCGCGCTTGGCGGTGGACATAGCAGGTATCAGCCTGAACCCAGCGCTCAAAGAACTGGTAGCCAAAGTTCGTCAGGACGACCCCAATATCGCGGGCATACGCGTGGGGCAATACAGCGCGGAAGTGGTGCGCTTGGTCATAGACCTCAAGCAAGGCGTGCGCCCGCAGGTCTTTAGCCTGCCGCCTATCGCCGCCTACCAACACCGCTTGGTGCTCGACCTGTACCCGCTGCAAGCGATTGACCCGCTGGACGCGCTCATTGCCCAGCACGTACCAGCGCCTGCGGCTAGCAAAGCGGCCGACCCGATGGCAGAGTTGTTGGCACAAAACGCAGGCAAGCGTGATTTGCCGCCCGCAGTGGCGGGCAATAGCGGCACGCTGCCGGGCCCACCCGCGAAGACTGCTCCGCAAAGCAAGGGCGCGGACGCTGCGAGTACCCCTACCACGGTGACGAACAGCGCGCAAGGCAGCGTGGTGGCACCGGCCGCACCCGCGTCGGCAAAGACTGGCAGTGCCAGCCCTGGCGCTTTCATAGGCCCCAGCCCAGCGCTGACCGGCACCGACCGCCTAATCATCATCGCGCTAGACCCCGGCCACGGGGGTGAAGACCCAGGTGCCATCGGCCCTGGCGGCACCCAAGAAAAAAACGTGGTGCTGCAACTGGCTTTTCTGCTGCGCGACCGCATCAACGCCGCCAGCGTCAAAGGTAACCCTATGCGCGCTTTCCTGACGCGCGATGCTGATTATTTTGTGCCCCTGCATGTGCGCGTGCAAAAAGCCCGTCGTGTGCAGGCGGACCTGTTTGTGAGCCTGCACGCAGACGCGTTTTACACCCCCGCGCCCCAAGGCGCCAGCGTCTTTGCCCTTAGCCAAGGCGGCGCCTCCAGCAGCGCAGCGCGCTGGATGGCGGCCAAAGAGAACAAGGCCGATTTGATAGGCGGGCTCAACGTCAAAGCCAAAGATGCCGAAGTGCAAAGCGCCCTGCTGGACATGAGCACCACCGCACAAATCAGCGACAGCCTGAAACTAGGCGGCACGCTCTTGGGCGAAATGGGCCGCGTCGGCAAGCTGCACAAAGGCAGCGTGGAACAAGCTTCCTTCGCAGTACTCAAAGCGCCAGATATTCCCAGCGTATTGGTGGAGGCGGCTTTTATCAGCAACCCCGAGGAGGAAAAAAAGCTGGTTACCGAGGACTACCAAAACCAAGTAGCCGATGCCTTAATGCGCGGCATCAGCGCCTACTTTGGTAGAAACCCACCGCTGGCGCGCACGCGCACGGTGGGTTAGGCATTTACAGGTTTACGTAAAAAAATTTAGGCAAAGATTTGCGCCAACGTTGCCGCATACTCCCGCGCTACCGCACCTAGCGCCGAATGGGCATGCCATTGCCCACCCAAACAAACGCCTAAGGGCGCGCTGCCTGGGCTGGAAAACACATGCGCCTCCAGCACATGCGCGGCGGGTACGCCACACAGTGCGGGGGAAGCAGCATCGAGCACCACGCAATCTGCCCGCTGCCCCACTTGCAAGCCGCCTAAGGGCAGCGCAGTAGAAGCCGCCCCGCTTTGCAGCAAAGCTTGCAACATATTGCCTGCGCTGCTGGTGGAGGCGCCGCTTTGCGCTGCCACATTGCGTTGCCCGCGGGTCAAGCGTTGGCCGTATTCCAGCAGGCGCAGTTCTTCGTTCCAAGTGCGGCTGACGTGGCTGTCCGAGCCTATCGACCAGCTACCACCCTGCGCGCAATAGCCGGTGTAATCAAACACGCCATCGCCCAGGTTGGCCTCGGTCGTCGGGCAAATCACGATGCTGGCGCCGCTGGCGCGCACGCCGTCCAACTCGGCCTGCGTGGCATGGGTGGCGTGCACTAGGTTCCAGCGCGGGTGCAATGCCGCGTGCGCCAGTAGCCATTCGATGGGCCGCTGGCCGGTATGCGCGATGCAGTCCTGCACCTCTTGCGGCTGCTCGGCAATGTGGATATGAATCGGCAGGCTTTGCGCATCCGCAAAGGCCGCCAATTGCGTCAGCGCTTGCGGTGTCACCGCGCGCAAAGAATGCAGCGCCACGCCCAGGTTCACATGCGCCATGTCGCGTGTCGCAGTCTGCACCTCCTGCACCAAGCGGGCAATGCTGTCGGGCGTGGAGGCAAAGCGCTGCTGGTCGGGGCGCAACCCATCAGCGGCAAAGCCCGAACGCATATACAAAGTGGGCAAAAGCGTCAAACCTATGCCGCTGCGTTGCGCCGCGCGCACCAAGGCCATGGACATGTCCAGCGCGCTGGCCTGTGGCGCATGGGCGCTGGCGTTATGCAAATAGTGAAACTCACAAACCTGGGTGTAGCCACCGGCCAGCAGCTCGGTGTAGAGCATGGTTGCAATGGCTTCGAGTTGCTCAGGCGTGATGCGCTGGGCCACTTCGTACATGCGCTGGCGCCAGCTCCAAAAATTATCTTGCCCGCTGGATGCGCCTTGCTCGGTCAAGCCCGCGATGGCGCGCTGAAAGGCGTGGCTATGGGCATTAACCACGCCGGGTAAGACCGGCCCGGCCAAGCGCTCCGCGTCGCGCACCGTCTGCGGCGCGGCGTCCATGACGATGCGCGACCAGTGGCCGCTGGCATCCACTTCAAGCAACACGTCTTTGGCCCATGCGCCCTGCACCCAGGCCTGGCTTGCGAAAAACCGGTTCGCCTTAGTGACCATCTCCACCTCCCGCGTACAAAGCCGCGCCCGCATCCAGCGCCGCTTGCAGCATGGCGCGCAGTGTGGGTTGCACTTGCGCAGCCAAGGCTGCGTCATACGCAAAAGGAGCACTCTCCTGCATGTACAAGTTTTGGCACATTTCAAGTTGCACGGCATGCACATGCTGATCGGGCCGACCATAGTGGCGGGTGATGTAGCCACCTTTAAAGCGACCATTGAGCACATGGCTGAATCGCCCCGCTTCGCCACAAACGGCCATTACGGCGTGCGCAATCGCAGGGTGCGCGCTGTCGCCGCTGGCCGTGCCGATATTGAGCGCAGGCAGCGTGCCCTCAAACAACCAGGGAATAGCCGAGCGGATGCTGTGCGCGTCCCACAAAAGCGCGTAGCCGTGTACTTGCACCAAGCGCTGCAACT
>CANFJQ010000012.1 GCA_947447615.1 Comamonadaceae bacterium | reverse complement strand
GCACAAGGGTTTGGAGCTGTTTTTTACCAAGGGCAGTTACAAGGGCGTGCCTGCGCAGCATGGAGCCCGCATGGAGCGGATGCTGGACAGATTGGATGCCGCCCGCGAAGCCAAGGACATGGACTTGCCGGGCTACAAATTCCATGCACTCAAAGGTGATAGAAAAGGCGAATTCGCGGTTTCAGTTTCCGGGAACTGGCGAATCACCTTTGAGTTTGATGGCCAAAACGCCGTAAACGTTAACTTGGAGGACTACCACTAATGAAGTCTCTACGAAACCCCCATCGCAAGCCGACACATCCCGGCGCAGTGTTGCGCGAAGATGTCTTGCCCGAACTGGGCTGGACCCAAGCTGAGCTGGCTCATCGGCTCATGGTCAGCCGGCAAACCGTTTCACAACTGCTGCATGAGGAAAAATCAGTCACGGCAGAAATGGCGATCCGAATTTCCAGCGCTGTGGGTGGAACGCCTGAGAGCTGGCTCAGCATGCAGCAGGCCGTTGACCTGTGGGATGCGGGAGTCAAGCTCAAAAGCAATCCAGCACTTGCGCCATTGTTTCGCCAAGCGAGCATTGCCGCCTGAGACGCAAGCCGACTCGCCTATATTCAAGTTGAGTGTCTATTTTTTACGCTTGGTATCAGCCCGAAAAGACAGAAAACCCGTTTGTTTGACGTGTGCTGAAAATAAGATCTTTGGCATTTTTGTGCTCAATGCTTCACCCTCGAAAACCGTCGAGCAGGTTTAAATTAGTCTGGTAAAGCGCTACGTTCGGGACGTAGAGACCGGAGGTTCGAATCCTCTCACCCCGACCACCCGCTTCCTCGACCAAGGTCAAGCCCTCTTGGGCGAACCCATCTCCTCAAGAACGCGGTTTAACGTTTTCCGGGTCGTACAAAGCCCCGTAGCCCACCGCTTCCACCTTAACCGGATAGACATCGTCAAAGTACTGAATCTGCAGTTCGCGCCCCACTTGGCAATACGCATAGGGCAGATAGGCCAGTGCAATGTTCTTGCCGATGCTTGGGCCAAAGGCGATGCTGGTGGTGTACGAACGGCGGCCTTGGCTGTCGATCAGGGTTTGGCCGGTCGCAGGGTCCATCACCGGCAAGTTGCCCAGCGGGTAGCGGGCCACACCGGTGCTGTCGATGTTGTGGCTCATGGTCAGCGTACAAAGGTAAGCCGGTTGGTGTTCGCGCTCCCTAAAGGCAAGGTGCGCGGCTTTGCCATGGAAGTCGGCGGCCTTGACTTTGGGGCGGGCCAGATCGCATTCCATAAGGTTGTATTCCGTCAGCAGGTCGCCGTTTTGCAAACGCAAGCTCTTTTCCATGCGGCGGCTGTTGGCATAGGTTTCCACGCCCACGGGCGTGACGCCCAGCGCAAACAGCGCGTCCCACAGGGCCAAGCCGTCTTCGTAATTGAAGTGCAACTCCCAGCCCTGTTCGCCCACATACGAAATGCGAAAGGCCAATACCGGCACGCCTGCAATCTTCAGGTTGCGAAACGCGGCGAAGGGAAAGTTTTCATGCGTCCAGGCTTCGGGCGCATCGGCTATCTTTTGGATGGTGGCGCGGGCGTTGGGGCCCCACACGCCCAGGCAGCCGTAGGCGGTCGTGGTGTCGGTAACTTTTACCTTCGCGCCCCGGTCTTGCGCCATACGCTGTATCCACACCAGGTCGCGGTGGCCGGCATCGGCGCCATCGATCACGCGGTAGTGGTCTTGGGCCAGGCGCAACACCGTCAGGTCGGCGCGCACGCCGCCTTTGGCGTCCAAGAAATGGGTGTAAACGCCCTTACCTACCGGCGTGTCGCCACCGACCTTGGCCACGCAGATGTACTCCAGCAGATCAGCGGCATCGGGGCCTTCGACATCGATTTCGGCAAAGTGGGAGATGTTGATCATGCCCACGTCCTCGGTCATTTTGAGGTGCTCGGCGTTGGACACCCGCCAGAAATGGCGGTTATCCCATTCGTGGGCGCGCACCGGTACCTTGTCGCCGTAAACGGCCAGCAAATGCTCGTTGCTGGCGTAGCCATGGGCGCGCTCCCAGCCCGATAGTTCCATAAAGTAAGCGCCCAGCGCTTTTTCACGCTCGTAAAACGGGCTTTTGAAAATGCCGCGCCCGGCGCTGTAAGGCTCGCGGTTGTGCACCGGCGGGTTGTAAATCTTGAAGGCGCCCTCGTAGCAGCGGTCATGGATGTACTGCTCGTCCTGCTGGTAGGGGTAGATGCGGGCCACGTCGATGCGGGCGTGGTCGATGTGCGTGTAGCCATCGGTCATCCAGTCGGCAACGATTTTGCCAACGCCGGGCGCGTCTTTGACCCACACCGCTTCGGCGTACCACAGGCCACGCACCTTGGACGATTCGCCGATAGACGGGTTGCCGTCGGTGGTCACCTGCAACAGGCCGTTGAAGGAATATTTGTCGTCATAGCCCAGTTCGGCCAGGATGGGCGTGAGTTCGATGGCGCGTTCCAGCGGCGCCATGATTTGGTCCAGCTCCAAGTCGCGCTGCGAAGGCGACAGGCGCGCCTGCTCTTTCTCCAGCAAATCGCGCGGGTGGCACATGCGCGGGTTCTTCTCTTCGTAGTAGCCCCATTCGATCTGGCCGCCCTCGGGAGTTTTAGGGTCACCGGTATCCCGCAGGTAAGCCGAATTACCTTGGTCGCGTAGCAGCGGGTAGCCAATATCCTTGCCCGTGCCTGCAAATTCCAAATACGGTTTGAAGAAGGTCAGCGGATGGTCCACCGGCATGATGGGCAGGTCTTCCCCGGCCATATTGGCAATCAGGCGCCCCCAAAGACCGGCGCAGACCACCACGTAGTCGGCGGCAATAAAGCCTTTGGTGGTTTCCACGCCCTGGATGCGACCGTTTTCGATGCGCAAACCGGTGCAGGCGGTGTTGGCAAAGGACTGCAGCTTGCCCGTCGCAACCGCCGCGTCGACCAGTTCGCCCGCCACCATTTGGGAGCGGGGTTTGACCAGACCCGCATCCGGGTCCCACAGGGCGCCTTGCAGCATGCTTTCTTCCAGCAGCGGCATTTTGGCTTTCGCCTCAGCTGCGCTAATGAGCTCGACCCGGTTGCCAAAGGCCTTGCCTGAAGCCACGCGGCGTTTGAGCTCCAGCATGCGCTCGTCGTCACCGACACGCGCCACCTCAATGCCGCCAATGCGGTCATAGCGGCCCATCTTCTCGTAAAAGTCGATGCTGTACTTGGTGGTGAAGATGGTCATCTGATCGTGCATCGTGTTGAAGCAAAAATCAGACGCGTGTGCGGTAGAGCCCACATCGGTCGGAATGGCGGACTTGTCGATGCCGACGATGTTGTCCCATCCGCGTTCAATCAGGTGGTGCGCCACCGAGGCGCCGACGATGCCGCCTTGGCCGATGATGACCACTTTGGCGCGTTCAGGAAATTGGGCCATGTTTGCGCTTGCTCCTACAGAATGGGGAATTGGGGGGCCACCGAGGCCACCCGACAGTGTATTGAACCCAGCGACCCGGAACGATGCAATTGCGACTGGCGTTTTAACAATATCGGCAGCGGCTTGGGCGCAGGTCCTCACCTCGCTGGCGTATCGCCCTGGCTCTAGGGCCCAAGGTGACCAAAGGATCGCCGCTTGGCGTAAACCCCAAGGTCCAGGCACCGGCGGGGGACTTATGCTCCAGCTCCCATCGCCAGTCTCTTTAGGAAAGCACTATGAAAATGAAGATTCGCGCCCTCGCCCCTCTGATTGCCATTTCGGCAGCCCTGATGCTGGCCTGCGCCCAACCCGCACTAGCGCAGGCTTGGCCCAGCAAGCAAGTGATCAAACTGGTGGCGGTTTTCCCGCCCGGTGGATCGGTGGACCAGGTGGCGCGCCTACTGGAGCAGCCACTGTCTCATCAGCTGGGACAAACTGTTATCGTTGAGAACAAAGGCGGCGCCTCTGGTGCTATCGGTACGGCCGCCGTCGCAGCGGCCGCGCCCGACGGCTATACCTTTGCGGTGGTCTTTGACACGCATGGCGTCAATCCCAGCCTGATGCCCAATTTGACCTATGACTCGCGCAAAGACCTGGCCCCGGTAGTGCTGATTGGCACGGCGCCCATGGTGTTGGCGACAAATAGCAATTCCGAATTCAAAACTTTTGCCGATGTAGTGGCCGCCGCAAAAACCAAAAAAGGCGTGAGCTACGGAACCATCGGCTCCGGCAGCCTGGGCCATCTGGCCATGGAATTGCTGGGCAAGAGTGCCGGGCTGGACTTTCAACATATCCCCTACAAAGGCGGCGGTCCCTTGATGAACGATGCAGTAGCGGGCCATGTTCCGCTGGCGATTGGCTCGGTGTTTTTGGTCAAGCCCCACGTGGATAGCAAGCGCATGCGCCCGCTGGTGGTGACTACGTCCAAACGGTCCCCCGATTTGCCCGATGTACCTACGCTTGCCGAGAGCGGTTTTGCCGGATTTGACGCGCCGGCCTGGTGGGCCGTGCTCGCTCCCGCCAAGACGCCCCCGGAAATCATCAAAAGGATGAACGAAGAAATCAATAAAGTCATGCGCATGCCCGACACCGCAAAGCGGCTGGACGCGCAAGGCATTGATGTGGTGGGCGGCACCCCCGAAGTGGCACGCGCTTTTATCGATCGACAAATGAATATCTGGGCCAAAGTTGTGAAGGACAACAACATCCAGGCCGATTGAGCACGGCCAGCCCCAGCCAGGGCTGGCAGCCACTGCGCTAGCTTTCAGGGCTGATCTGCAGCGCCACCAAAATGCGGGCCACCATGTTGTAAGTAGCAATAGCGCTGGTGATTTCGACAATCTGCGTCGGGTCGAAATGCGTGCGCACGGCGGCAAACACCGTATCGCTCACGGTCACGTCCAGCGTCATCTGGGCGGCATACTGGATGATTATTTTTTCCACATCGCCCCATACATCACCGGCAGGTACCGCGCGCGGGTCGGCATCAACGTGCATGCGCAAAGCATCGAGTTCGGCCTGGCTTCCGCCCGCTGCCAAAAAGTCGGGGGCGTGGTGGTGGTACTCATAGTGCGCCCCGGTCAACAGCGCAACGGTGCAAATACCTAGCTCGCGCAGTTTGCGACTGGTGGGCAAACCGGTGCGCACCGCCTTGAGATAGACATTCCACCCCCTGGCGACAGGTTCGCTCCACAGCAAGGCTTTGTCCAAATTGATCAGCGTGCCACCGCGACGTTCCAATATGGCTTGCACCAAATCAGTGGGTTGTGGCTTTTGTTCTGGAGTCCAATCAGGTATGCGCATGGCAATGTTTCGCTTTGTTGAAGAAGTACCGTAATGACAGCCAAGTTCACCCGCTCCATTGCGCAATCACAGTGCACGCAGTGCTATGGCCTTACAGCGCAGGGCATCTTAAATCAAGCACCTCGGTTTGGGGCCTGCGCTTGCGTGAAAAGCGCAGCAACTTTTAGGCCTCAATGCTCAGCCTATCCGCAGCAGATTTGAGAGCCCCTTTGGCCTGCACCAAACTGCCCGCCTTGCCTAGACCGAATGCTGGCATATTGGCATACACACTTTCGTGCGTACCCGGGCCGGCTTTATACGTTTCGTGCCAAATACCGACCGTGCCGTCGGTGCCAATCGCTTTGTTAAAGGCCTGCCAGGCTGGCAAATGCGCAGCGTCTTTGTTTTTGGCGTACTCCATTAATTGCTCTATGGAGCGCCAATATTGAACCAAGATGATGGTGCGCGAAAACCACATTTCATGGTGAATAAAACCCAGCTCCGGTTGGGTGTACAACTCTTTAAGCATTTTGGGCATGGCGCCGAAGACCGGCAATAGCTTGTGCAGCAGCCAAGGCTTATTGAGCCGCATGCCGATCAGAAAAACTACAAAGTCACCCTCCATCTTTGCGGTCATCCGGTCTTTGTAAATCATGGGCATCCCATTCAAAAAATTAAAAATGTAATGTCCAGCACTTGAAAGAACTATGCGCTTGACAGCGTCTATTTATTTTAACTAATATTTAGACGCCGTCAAGCCGGGTAACTAGAATCGGCGCAATGCGTACCAAAACCCTAGGAAGACCCAAGGCGGACCCCGCCCGGGACTTGCGACGCGAATTGCTGCTAACCAGCCGACAGCTACTGGACGAAGGCGGCCCGGCGGCGCTCAGCATGCGGGAGGTAGCGCGGCGTGCTGCCTGCACCCACCAGGCGCCTTATCACTATTTTGAAAATCGAGAGGCCATACTCGCCTCACTGGTAGCTGACGGATTCGATTCGCTCGCTGCCTGTTTAAAAGAGGCCAACGACTTAAGCACCACCCTGGGTGTACGGGCGGTGTTGGTGGCGTCGGCAGCCGCTTATGTGAACTTCGCCTTGGATCAACCCGGTGTATTTCGCATCATGTTCCGGCCCGAAGTGTGCGATCCTGAGAGGTTTTCTGCGGTGCAAGCGTCCGGCGCCCGCGCGCGGGATGAGTTAGATAGGCTGAGCGGCATCGTGCACGGCAAAAAGGCCCACGCCACCATGGCTACCATTCTGTGGGCGCATGTGCATGGGCTTGCATGCCTATTGCTAGACGGCCCTTTGGGCAGTCAGTTTGAATCCGATGAGGAACGCACGCAGTACCTACGAGCCGTCGGTGAAAAATTTGCCGATCTGGTGTTGCCGCAATTATCAGCCTTGCAAGTCAGTCGAGCCGGTATACGCTAGGCGGCATGGCCAAGACCGCCCCAGCGCATAGAGGCCGGGCCTTCGCACTCTACCGGTAGCTGCTGCTTGGCGCGCAAGTAATGGTGGGTGTAGACGTCCAAATAGGCGTCCAATGTTTCTGCGGCCAGGGCCTCGCCCGCTAGTTCCAGACAAAGTGCGGCGACTTCGCTGGTACAAAACTGGTCGTCGCGATGCGATCGACGCAGTTGGTAACGCGAGAGCTGGGCGGGCGACAAGCTGAGTACGGGAAATCGGTCCAGATAAGGGCTTTTGCGAAACATCTTGCGCGCCTCTGCCCATGTGCCGTCTAACAAAATAAATAAGGGACGCTTAGCACTGGGCCCGGACGCCTCGTGCACGGCGTGCACCACACGCTCCGGCGCCACGTACTCTGCGGGGAACACCACATAAGGCTGCCATTGTGGGTCGGCCAGCAAGGCGAGCAACGCGGGGTCGGTTTCAGTGCGCGCCCAGCCAAAGGCGTAGGTATCTACAAGGACATCAGCCACCAGCCACCCGGTATTACTGGGCTTGAGCGCTTCGATATCCGCCATCAATAAACACACGCCGGCCTGCGTTGATAGGTTTGGGCGCAAATGACACATACAGTGGCTAGGCACCAGGCGACAGCCGTCGCAGCGGGCACCTTTAATGCCACCACGCGCGAGAAAGGGCTTGGAACTGCGATCTAGGCGCGCTGCGCGTAAGCGGGCAACGGCATGGGGTGGGGCTGAAACCGGTGGCATGGGCCAGGAGGGTACACGCATGCGCGCGACGCCGCCCTTCTCGCCCGCACATCAGCTCAAGGCAGCGCAATCAGTACTAAGAATAAGGAAGTACTTAATCATCCGAAGGTAGCAAGCTGCTATCGGAGAATTCATATCTAAGTTGTCTAGCGAATTTTTCGATAAAAATCAAAGCGCATGCCCCTGGGGGGGATTGAGAATTAGTCGCTACGGAAAGGGGCTACTGGCGAAAAATTGTTTGGATTAAGCGAGCGCAGTGGGCAGTGTGCAACCGCAAGGCATGCGCCTGTTGGCAAATAGAAACAGATCAATTTCTGGCAATCACAGCGCAAAATTAGCTTACGCGCTGCGGCCAGGTTTGGCACACGGGCAGGTTTTATCCCCTGGATCTCTTCAAGTGTGGGTTCTTTTGTTCAGCATCCGGGCAGTCTGAGCAAACTAATGCGCCACTATTGCCTTGTCATCGACAATATAGAAATATGTTTAGCTCTACTTTTACCTTCGCCAAGGGCGATTTCGATACCGCTTTTCATGCATTGGATGCTGAGATTGCCCAAATTGCTAAATCGATTCCTGGCTATCTGGGTGAGGAGGCCTGGGAAAATCCCGCCAACGGACTCGTTTCCAATGTGTATTACTGGGAATCCATCGACGCCCTACAAGCTTTGGTACAGCACCCGTCGCACCTCGCGGCAAAAATGCGGCAGGGGCAGTGGCTTCAGGGTTACCAGGTCGTGATTGCAGAGGTAATGCGCAGCTATGGCGACGGGAATATCAGCCATCCCCTCGCTCGCAGACTGTCAGGCGATAAGGCATAAAAAAACATTGCGGCTAAAAACTGTCAGTTTATCGACGCCGCCTGCCAATTCCTTCGGCTAGGTCGTGTAACGCCCTGTACCGATGCCAATTCTCAAAGCCGTTTGCAAATTTCTATCCAGGCGCCTTACAGCGGCAATGCGCTGATTTGCGAGAACTTCAAATTCATGGGTCCGAATACCCCTGCGTTTGCAAATAATCATTTATTGATTATCATGCATTCGCGTTTTTTAAATCCTATCCGTTTTACATACCTCGTTGGAGCCGAAGATGATGAAGTTCAAGAAAAATTCCTCCGCCTATGCACCTATTTGCTGCGGCGATATGCTGAGTAATACCAATTCCCGCCGCGAATTTATGCGCCTTGCCGGTGGCGCGGTTTTGTTCAGTTCTATTGGCATGCTGTCTGCTGGCGTTCAAGCAGCATCTGGTAACTATGAAGCCATGGTGTTGTCCTGCATTGACCCCAGGTTTCAAGATATGGTCAATAAAAAGCAGGCCAGCGATGGCCTGAGCGGTAAATACAGCGCATTTACTATTGCCGGTGCATCCATCGGCGTGGTGGCTCCCGCATTTAAAGAATGGAGCAAGACCTTTTGGGAAAACCTGGGCGCTTCTATTCAACTGCACAATATCAAGAAAGTAATTGTGGTGAACCACCGTGACTGCGGCGCTGCGAAGATTGCCTATGGCGAGGCCAAAGTTGCCAACGCGGCTGCGGAAACAGAAACCCACAAAGAAGCCTTGCTAGAGTTTCGCCGTCAATTGAAAGAAAAGTTTCCGGCACTGGGTGCTCAATTGGGCCTGATGGCGCTAGATGGCACCTTGGAAACTTTCTCTTAAACTGAGAATTTATTCCTTCAAAAGCCTCCGCAAGGGGGCTTTTTTATTGCCTCAAGGGACGCGCTTTTATGGCGAACTGCTCCCTTAATCCAGACATCGGCTACCATGGGAAATCAATTTGGAGAGTTGGAAAAATGCGTTCTTTAATAACCTGCTTACTTGCACTTTTTGCGAGCACACATTTCGCCTCAGCCCAAGTCATCCCAGTCGCATTTAGTACGCCAGGTGCAATTGGTAATGTGGATCCCACTCTCACCTTTTTATGGCCAGGGTCCACCCCAAAGGCAACACTCATTTACATACCCGGAGGCGAGGGGCGCATTGGCTTAACGCCAGAGCGCAAAAATCTAGGCGGTTTTTATGGCGCAACGCTTAAGCCCTTGAGCGATAGCAATGCAAGTAGCGGTAGTTTTAATGTGGTAGTTTTTGATTCGCCGGTACCCTTACCCGTGGGCTCCACGTACCCCATATCCCGCACCAGTGCTGAACATTTGGCGCGCATCGAATCGGTGGTTCGCTATTACAAATCAAACTACGGTGTTCCGGTGTGGCTTATGGGCCACAGCAATGGCGCTGCCAGCTTGACGGAGTTTTATGCGATGCTGCAAAAAGAGAATAAGACAGATTTGATTGCGGGCGCCATCTACAGCTCTGCGCGCAATGGCGCTCGCTTTGATAACAAAACGCAGTTATCTATCCTTTTTCTTGCCCACGAAAAAGATGCCTGCGCCAAATCGACGAATTACAACTCGCGCAAAGTTTTTGAAGAGCAGCGCAGCACCAATACCCAGCGCCTGCGCTACGTGATCATTCAGGGCGGCGAAGGTCAAGCCCAGGATGTTTGCAGCTCGGGTTTTCATATGTTTTATGGCGCGGGGCAAGAGGCTTATCAAGCCATTGAAACCTTTGTGTTTGGCCCATAAACGCGAGGGGTAGCCCGCATTCAGAAGTTAAAGCTTCCAGTCCCTCAAGGTATCAAGCGCCGCCACCGGGAAACCCGCTCAAATCTGAGCGCATGCGCTCCAAGACCGACGGCCATGCGCGTTCCTGCGTTTGCCGGTACAGCCTGACACTGGGATACCAGGGACTATCGTCCCGATGAAGCATCCAGCGCCAATCGGGGGTGTAAGGCAACAAAATCCAGGTCGGTTTGCCCAGCGCTCCGGCCAGATGCGCCACGCTGGTATCGACCGAGATCACCAAATCCACCAAATCGCACAAAGCTGCGGTATCGGAGAAATCCTCTATTTGCGCGCCGAAAAAGCGAATTTGGCTGGTTTGTATCAGATGCTGGTCGGCGGGTCGCATCTCTTTTTGCAGGCAAATGAATTCGAAGTCAGAAGACAAATACGGCAATAAATCTTGCAAGCGCATACTGCGTTGCAAGTCGTTTTTATCGAGCGCATTGCCACTCCACACCAAGCCCACGCGCGGCTTGGTGCGCGGCCCTAAGCGGCGCTGCCAGCGGTCCCGCTGGGGCGCGGTGCTGGCCAGGTAGGGGGTACGGCCGGGGAGTTTCTCCAGCCGTGTTTGAAACGCCAGTGGCAGGCTCAGCAAGGGGCAGTGGTAGTCAAACTGCGGTAAGGGCGCACCTTTTTCAATTATTTGGCTGACGCCCTCCAAGCTTGCAAACAGGGACATCAATGGGCGAGGGACTTCCAGGAGCACATGGGCGCCCAGGGCTTGAACGTCGCGGGCGTAGCGGCAAAACTGGATGCTGTCACCCAAGCCCTGTTCGGCGTGCAAGAGCACGGTTTTATCGACCAGCGGCCCATCCCCCAGCCAGAGCGGCTGCGCAAAGTCGCGTTTGCGAGAAGTAAACGCGTCCCGCTGCCAGCGCCACTCGTAGAGCTTCCAACCCTGCGCAAAATCGCCGCAGAGCAGCAATTCAATCGCCTTGTTCCAGTACGCATCCGCATAATTGGCTTGGATCGCAATGGCGGCGTCATAACTTGCTATGGCCTGCGCACTGCGTTGCAGTTCTTGCAAGGCCAGGCCACGGTTGTTGAAGGCGTGGGCTGTATCGGCCTCTAGCGCAATGGCAGCGTCATAGCTTGCTATGGCCTCCTCAAACCGGCCCAGGGCCCGCAGCGCATTACCTAGGTTGTAATGGGCCTGGCCAAGATCGGGCTGGACTGCTGTTGCCTGTACATAGCTACTCGCCGCCTCTTCCCAACGCAATTGTTCCTGTAAAACCACACCTCGGTTATTCCAAGCCTGGGCATAGTCCGGCTGAATTTCAATAGCTTTTTCAAAATCAGCCAATGCCGCATCCAAGCGTCCGGTGGCATGCAAAACAAGGGCACGGTTAAAGAAAGCCTGTGCGTAGTCAGGCCGCAGGTCTATGGCTTGCTGGAAACAGGAAAGTGCCTCGTCAAAACGCTGCAATTCCTTGTAGGCCAGGCCCAAATTGAACTGCGCCGTGGCGTTGACCGGATTGGCTTGAACTGAAACGCTGATGCGCTCGACTGCCAAAGCGTAGTTTGTTGACTGCATGGCCATGACCCCCAGCATGTGCATGGCATCGGCATGCCCCGGATGCAGAGCCAGCATGCGCTCGTAGGCAAGCCTGGCCTGTTCGAGCTGGCCTTGCTGGTGCAGGGATAGTCCTTCCTGAAATAAGGCTGCCAGCGCCTGGGGGCCTTGCATAGGCCGCTTAACTACCCATCGCCGCAAGCGGCAAAGGGGAGGAACGTGGCTTGTGGGTCATAGGCGAATATTATCGGCTCGGCCTTGCGCTATTTACTGTTTTTCGGTCTGCCCAGCGCCACCGCTGGATGCGGCGCTGGTTTTAAAGGCCATTAAACTGTCAAGCGGTTTCAATTTCGGTGCAATAAAGGTATTTATGGCAATTCTCGTGACCGGCGGCGCAGGCTTTATCGGCAGTAATTTTGTGCTCGACTGGCTTGCCCAGAGCGAGGAAACCGTGGTCAATCTGGATAAATTGACCTATGCCGGCAATTTGCGCAATCTGGACGCTGTCAAAGAGAACCCAAACCATGTTTTTGTACACGGCGACATCGGGGACAGTGCCTTGGTGGCGACGCTGCTGGCGCGTTATCAGCCTCGCGCCATCCTTAATTTTGCGGCTGAAAGCCATGTCGACCGGTCTATCAGCGGCCCGGCGGAATTTATCGAAACCAATATTGTGGGTACCTTCCGCTTATTAGAAGCGGTGCGGGCGTACCGGGGCGGTCTGACAGAGCCTGACGCTTCCAATTTCAGGTTTTTACATGTTTCCACTGACGAGGTCTATGGCTCCTTGGTGCCGAATGAAGCCGCCTTTAGCGAATCGCGGCGCTACGAGCCCAATAGCCCGTATTCCGCCTCCAAAGCCGCCAGCGACCATTTGGTGCGCGCCTACCACCACACCTACGGTCTGCCGGTGCTCACCACCAACTGCAGTAATAACTATGGGCCATTGCACTTTCCCGAAAAGTTGATCCCCCTGATGATCGTGAACGCCTTGGCCGGCAAGCCCTTGCCTGTCTATGGCGACGGTCAGCAAATCCGCGATTGGCTGTATGTGAAGGACCATTGCTCGGCGATCCGCGTGGTGCTGGCGCGTGGCCGTGTTGGCGAAACCTATAACGTAGGTGGCTGGAACGAAAAAGCCAACTTGGACATCGTGCATTCGGTCTGCGCGCTGCTGGACGAAATGCAGCCGCGTAGCGACGCCCAGCCCTATGCCAGCCAAATCAGCTTTGTCACCGATCGGCCTGGACATGACCGCCGTTACGCGATTGACGCGCGCAAAATTAGCGAAGAACTGGGCTGGAAACCGGCGGAAACCTTTGAAACGGGTTTGCGCAAAACCGTACGCTGGTATCTGGACAACCCGCAGTGGGTGCAGGAAGTCCAATCGGGCGCCTACCGCGACTGGGTCGCCCAGCAGTACCAAGGCGTGGGCGGCGCCCCATGAAAATTCTGCTTCTGGGCCGCAACGGGCAACTAGGCTGGGAATTGCAGCGCAGCCTGGCGCCTTTGGGGGAGGTGATCGCGCTGGCAAGCCATGCCCAGGACAATCCGAACGAGTGGTGCGGCGATTTGACGGACTTGGACGGATTGCGCCAGACCGTGCGTGAGATCGCGCCCGACTTGGTAGTCAACGCGGCTGCCTACACCGCAGTGGATAAGGCGCAAACCGAGTCCGACAAAGCCTATGCCGTCAACGCGCTGGCCCCGGCCCTCCTGGCCGAGGAAACGCAGCGACTTGGTGCCTGGCTGGCGCATTATTCGACCGACTATGTATTTGACGGCAGCGGCGAGACGCCCTGGCGCGAGTCCGATACCTGTGCGCCGCTAAGCGTCTATGGGGCCAGCAAACGCCAAGGCGAACTGGAAATCGCCCGTAACCCTAAGCACTTGATCTTGCGCACCAGCTGGGTCTATGCCGCCCGTGGCAGTAATTTCGCCAAAACCATGCTGCGCCTTGGGGCTGAGCGCGAGGAACTAAGGGTTATCGACGACCAGATCGGCGCACCCACCGGCGCGGACCTGCTGGCCGATGCCAGCGCTCAGGCATTACGCCAGGCCATGGCGCAGCCGGCCCTGGCCGGTCTTTACCACTGCGCTGCGGCGGGCCAGACCAGCTGGCACGGCTACGCCCAATTCGTGTTGCAGGAGGCGCGCCGCCTGGGAATGCCCCTCAAAGTAGCGCCAGAGCGGGTTTTGCCTATCCAAAGCGCGCAATATTCGGTCGCAGCCCCCCGCCCTTTGAACTCCAGGCTCGATTGCAGCCGTTTTGGGGATATATTTTCGATACACTTACCATTTTGGCAACTTGGGGTGCGCCGGATATTGCAGGAAATCGTTGAAACGCGTCAATTATGAAAAATATAAATAAATTAAATAGAAAAGGCATTATTTTGGCGGGAGGTGCAGGCACTCGCCTGTTCCCGGCCAGTCAGGTCGTCAGTAAGCAATTGCTGCCGATTTACGATAAACCCATGATTTACTACCCGCTCAGCACCTTGATGCTGGCAGGTATTCGCGACATTTTGGTCATTTCCACACCGCAAGACACACCTCGCTTTTCCCAATTATTGGGCGATGGGGCGCAATGGGGTTTGAATCTGCAATATGCGATTCAAGACAGCCCCGATGGGCTGGCCCAGGCCTTCTTAATCGGCGAATCGTTTTTGCAGGATAGCCCCAGCGCACTGGTACTGGGTGACAATATTTTTTACGGGCATGATTTTGCGTCCTTACTGCAATCGGCAAATCAAAAAACTACGGGCGCCACGGTATTTGCCTATGCGGTGCAAGACCCGGAGCGCTACGGTGTGGTGGAATTCGACGCACTTGGTCGCGCCATCAGTTTGGAAGAAAAACCTAAAGCACCAAAGTCGCGCTATGCCGTCACCGGCCTTTATTTTTATGACCAGCAAGTGGTGCAACTAGCCAAACAAATCAAGCCATCACCGCGAGGCGAATTAGAAATTACCGACCTCAACCGCCTGTATTTGCAGGCTGGTCAATTGGATGTGCAAACCATGGGCCGTGGGTATGCCTGGCTGGATACCGGCACCCATGAATCTATGTTGGAAGCAGGTCAATTTATTTATACCGTTGAAAAACGCCAGGGTTTAAAAGTTGCTGCGCCAGAAGAAATAAGCTGGCGTAATCACTGGATCGACGACACACAATTAGAAAAATTGGCAGGCACTTTAGGTAAATCAGACTACGGGCGTTATTTGCTGCGTCTGCTGAAAGAAAAGGTGTATTGATGCGCGTCACGCCGACTGCCATCTCCGATGTGCTGCTGCTGGAACCACGGGTATTTGGAGATGCGCGCGGGTTTTTTCTGGAAAGCTATAACGAGCAGGTTTTTGCCGATGCTACCGGTCTGCAATTGCATTTCGTGCAGGACAACCACTCCCGTTCGCAGCGCCATGTACTGCGGGGTATGCATTTCCAAGCAGAACGGCCACAGGGAAAATTGGTGCGTGTGGTAGCCGGGGCGGTGTTTGACGTAGTCGTCGATATACGGCGAGATTCCCCGACCTACAGCAAATGGATAGGTGTTGAACTTTCCGTGGATAACCAGCGCCAACTGTGGATTCCGCCCGGTTTGGCGCATGGCTTTTTGGTCCTTTCTGAAAGCGCCGACTTTATTTACAAAACGACAGAGTATTACCACCCCGCCTCCGAACGCTGCTTGGCTTGGAATGACCCTTTGGTCGCCATCGACTGGCCACTTGGTGATTCCCATCCCCTGGTTTCCGAAAAAGATGCGAGGGGCCTGAGCCTGGATTTGGTATGAGCGAAACCCAAGCCCCCCCGGTCAGCACAGCACAGACAGCCGCTTTAGCGGTACTGGGCAGGGTATTGGTGACCTCCGGAAAACTGGATAACGCGACGGCGCAAAAAGCGATGAAAGGTGCTCTGGGAAATCGCAAAAGCCTGATCGCGGAATTGGTAGATTCGGGTGCCATGAGCCCACTGAGCATTGCGCAAGCAGTGGCACAGGCTTTTTCCGCACCCTTATTAGACCTTGCGGCTGTCAACCTGAAGACACTACCCGACAAACTCTTAGACGAACGAATTTGCAAGGAATACCAACTCCTGGTACTTGGTAAGCGCAACCACGCTTTAGTTATTGCCACCACCGACCCCTCAAACCAGGAAGCCGCCGAAAAAATAAAATTCGCCACCCAGCGCAATGTGGACTGGGTAGTCGTTGAATATGACAAATTGCTACCGGTCTTAAAAACCGAAGACCCGGTCGCTGCCAACACCATCATTACGAATTTTGCTGACAGCGATTTCGAAGAACAGGAATTTATCGAGGAAACCGATACGCCCGCCCCGGCCGAGAACGAGATTGACGATTCACCGGTAGTGCGATTTCTGCAAAAAATGCTGTTTGATGCAGTCACTATGGGTGCATCAGACTTGCATTTTGAACCCTATGAATTTACCTACCGCGTGCGTTTTCGCGTCGATGGCGAATTGCGTGAAATTGCCAGCCCGCCACCGGCCATTAAAGAGAAACTGGCCTCGCGCATCAAGGTGATTTCGCGCATGGATATTTCAGAAAAACGTGTGCCGCAAGACGGGCGCATGAAACTTAAAATGTCGCGGGAGAAAACCATCGATTTTCGTGTCAGCACCTTGCCAACACTCTTCGGCGAAAAAATCGTAATCCGTATTTTGGACCCGAGCAGCGCTAAATTAGGCATTGACGCCTTGGGCTACGAGGAAGCGGAAAAGCAGCGCCTGCTGCGCGCCATTGCACGGCCTTACGGCATGATTTTGGTTACTGGCCCCACCGGTTCAGGCAAAACCGTGTCGCTCTACACCTGCCTGAATTTGCTCAACCAACCTGGCGTGAATATCGCTACCGCCGAAGACCCGTCCGAGATCAATATGCCGGGCGTCAACCAGGTGAATGTGAATGACAAGGCCGGGCTGACTTTTGCCGCCGCACTCAAATCCTTTTTGCGCCAAGACCCGGACATCATCATGGTCGGCGAGATCCGCGATCTGGAAACCGCCGACATTGCGATGAAAGCAGCCCAAACCGGCCACCTGGTGCTCTCCACCTTGCATACCAATGATGCACCCACCACGCTCACCCGCATGCGCAATATGGGCGTACAACCCTTCAATATTGCAGCCAGTGTGATTTTGATCACGGCGCAGCGCCTGGCGCGTCGCTTGTGCGTCAAGTGCAAAGAACCCTTTGATTTACCGAACGAAACCTTGCTGGAATCGGGCTTTAAAGAAGAAGATATCGACGGCAGCTGGAAGCCCTACCGCCCGGTGGGCTGTAGCGCATGCAACAACGGCTACAAAGGGCGGGTGGGCATTTATCAGGTGATGCCCATATCCGACGAAATTCAAACGATTATTTTGCGTGACGGCTCGGCCATGGAGATCGCGGCCCAGTCGGAGCGCGATGGCGTCAAATCCTTGCGCGCATCTGGACTCAGCAAGGTGAAATTAGGTTTAACCTCACTGGAGGAAGTGCTAGCGGTTACCAACGAGTGATAGAAGGGGGAAATAACAATGGCAACACAAAAGGCGCCTGGTAGCGCCAGGGCAGCTGCGTCAGACGCCCTATTTAAATGGAAAGGGATGGACCGCAAAGGCCAGCCCATGCAAGGCGAGTTACGGGCGACCAGCGAAGCGGCCGCGCGCGAGGCCTTGCGCAAGCAGGGCATACGGCCCAGTGCGGTGTCCAAACAACTTTTTTCCATGGCGCAAGGCATAAAGGCCAAGGAAATAGCTCTGTTCACGCGCCAACTATCTACGATGATGAAATCTGGCATTCCACTGCTGCAATCTTTTGAAATCGTGGGCCAAGGCAGTAGCAACCCTTCCATGGGCCGCATGGTGAACGCCATACGCAGTGACGTGGAGACGGGTTCATCGTTGACCACTGCTTTTCGCAAGCATCCGCGTCAGTTCGATGACCTTTACTGCAATTTGGTAGCTGCTGGCGAGTCGGCCGGCATTTTGGACACCTTGCTCGACCGCCTGGCCCTCTACATGGAAAAAACCGAGGCCATCAAAGGAAAGATCAAATCGGCGCTGACCTACCCGATAGCGGTCTTGGCCGTCGCTGGCATCGTCGTAACCGTGATCATGTTATTTGTGGTTCCGGCGTTCAAAGAGATGTTCGCGTCCTTTGGCAGCGAGTTGCCTGGCCCGACCCTGGTAGTCATTGCGATCAGCGAGTTTTTTGTGAAGTACTGGTACCTCATTTTCGGCGGCCTCATAGGTGGATTTATTTTTTTAGCCCGCAGCATTAGGGCCAGCCCCAAACTGCAGGCGCAGCGCGACCGGCTGATACTCAGGTTGCCGGTATTTGGCAGCCTGATCCGCAAGTCCTGCATCGCCCGGTGGACACGCACCTTGGCTACTATGTTCGCAGCCGGCGTGCCCTTGGTCGAAGCCCTTGAGTCCGTGGGCGGTGCCTCTGGAAACATTGTTTATCTGGATGCCACTGCCAGGATACGCCAGCAAGTATCTTCTGGCGTTTCACTTACCGCAGCTATGACGCAGTCCAATTTATTCCCACCCATGGTGTTGCAAATGTGCGCTATCGGCGAAGAATCGGGCTCCATCGACTTTATGCTGGGTAAATCAGCCGATTTTTTTGAGTCCGAAGTGGATGAAGCCGTGGCGGGGATCTCCAGCTTGATGGAGCCCTTCATCATTGTGTTCCTCGGGACCATTATTGGCGGCCTCGTCATCGCTTTGTATTTGCCGATTTTCAAAATGGGACAGGTGGTTTGATGCAGGCCGATTTCGCTGACCAGGCGGTGGTCTTGCTCGGCGTTCTGGGCTTGCTGGTGGGCAGTTTTCTCAATGTCGTGATCTACCGCCTGCCCAAAATGATGGAGCGCCAATGGGATGCAGAGTGCGCGCAGGCTGCTGGACAGCCCCCGCCACAGACCCCAAGCTTTAACCTCGTGGTGCCGCGTTCGGCCTGCCCGCATTGCGGGGTCGGCATTGCTTGGTACGACAACGTGCCGCTTGTTAGCTACGCCCTGCTGCGCGGTCGCTGCCGACATTGCCAAGCGCCCATTACCCTTCGCTACCCTGCGGTGGAGTTATGCAGCGCACTGCTGTTTGCCTTTTGCGGCTGGCGCTGGGGCCTGGGTGCAGCCGCTTTTGCCTGGTGCGCTTGGATGGCCGGTATGCTGAGCCTGGCCCTGATTGACTGGGACAGCACTTTATTGCCCGACGCCATCGTGCTACCCTTGTTGTGGCTGGGCCTGATAGGCGCCAACCTGCAATGGACCGGCGTTAGCTTGGAACATGCTTTGTGGGGTGCGGTCGCCGGTTACCTCAGCCTATGGTCGGTGTATTGGGTTTTCAAACTAGTCACAGGAAAGGAAGGCATGGGTTATGGTGATTTCAAACTCCTCGCCTGCCTGGGCGCCTGGTTGGGCTGGCAAGCCTTGGTTCCCATCATCCTGATGTCCTCTGTCATTGGCGCGGTCGTAGGCATTGTGCTGAAGTTCAAGCAAAGCCTGCGCGAAGGCGGTGTCATGCCCTTCGGCCCCTTCCTGGTTGGAGCCGGTGTGGCATGCGTATTTGCCAACGCGGCGGGTTTCAATCTCCTGGTGCCATGACCCAAGCCGCCATGCGTTTGGGTATCACGGGCGGCATTGGCAGCGGCAAAAGCACCGTCTGCATGGTGCTAGCAAGCCACGGTATCCCACTGATTGACGCTGACGCTATCTCCCGCGCCTGCACCGCGCCTGGCGGAGCCGCCCTGCCCGCTATCGCCCAGGCTTTTGGCGATGCGGTATTTGAAGCCCCAGGCATTTTGAACCGCGACGCCATGCGCGCCCTGGTGTTTGACCAGCCGCAAGCGCGCGCCCAGCTCCAATCCCTGCTCCATCCCATGATTGCCGCCGAAATTGAGCGCCAGGCCAGCCAGGCCGCCTTAGCGTCTCCACCCTGCATCGCTTTTGATATCCCACTTTTGGTGGAGTCCAAGCGTTGGCGCACCGTGCTCGACCGGGTGCTGGTGGTTGATTGCCAAGCGCAAACGCAAATCGACCGGGTGATGCAGCGCAGTGGCTTGACGGCAGAAAGCGTGCAAAAAATCATGGCCGCACAAAGTAGCCGTGCCGCTCGGCTGCAATGCGCCGACTATGTTTTATTCAATGAATCCGTGACAATCGATGAGATTGGCCAGCAATTGGCCGCAATTTTCCCCTTCTTGGAGATATCATCCCGCCACTGGAAAAATAGCGCGTGATCCTGTACGAGTATCCGTTTAACGAAAAAATTCGCACTTATTTGCGTTTGGAGCACCTGTTTGCGCGGCTCTTTACCTTGCAGGAGCGCTTTGACGCCCTGGATCACCATTTCGCGCTTATCACCCTGTTCGAGATTCTGAACGTCGGCGCGCGCGCGGACCTCAAAACCGACGTCCTCAAGGACCTGGATCGCCAGCGCCAGACCATGTTGGCGTACCGGGGCAACCCCGCGATTGCAACCGAAGTGCTGGAGCGCCTGCTCGCCCAATTGGAAGAATGCTTTGTCTCCCTGACCAATGCTTCGGGCAAATTAGGCCATGAACTGGGAGAAAACGACTGGCTCAAAAGCTTGCGCAGCCGCACCAGCATTCCGGGCGGCACCTGCGAATTTGACCTGCCTGCCTACTATGCTTGGCAAAAACTGGACGACCAGCGCCGCCAGAACGATTTGCGCGAATGGGTCTCTAGCCTGATACCCTTGTTCAACGGTATCCACTTGCTCCTGGGCCTGCTGCGTGACTCGGGTGCCCCGCAAAAAATGGTGGCCCTGGGTGGTCAGTTCCAGCAAAACCTGCCGCAAGGCCGCACCTTCCAGTTGCTGCGCCTCTCCCTGGACCCCAACCTGGGCGCCATCCCTGAAATCAGCGCCAACCGCTTGGTAGCCTCCATCCGCTTTGTACGCCACGAAGCCGATGGCAAGCTCTACAGCAACAGCGCCGACACCCCGTTTGACCTGACCCTGTGCGCTTAGCGCATCTTTGCGCCTATGCCAGATAGCCCTTCGGTGCCGGAAAAAATCGTTAGCTGTCCCCAGTGCAAGGGCGACAGCGTCTATGCACCGCGCAATCCCTACCGGCCTTTTTGCGGTGAGCGTTGCAAAAACCTAGACTTGGGCGCTTGGGCCAGCGAATCCTTTCGGGTACCAGCCCCGGAGCGATTCGCAGACGACTCTGGTTCGCACAATCTGCAATAAGCCAAGCGGACTCGGTGGCGCCGAACGGCATCTGGGGTGTACGTATAGCCCAAAAGGCGCTTGCTACAGAGCGACTACGCAGCCCCCTGCTCATCGGCCAGCCAGGCCAAAACCGGCAAGGCACCAGGCAACACAGGTTCAACTTGAACCGGCAGATGCTGCCACTGCGCGTGCTGCCCTTCGCGCATCACCAATTCGCCCGACCAGCCGAGCACTTTGAAAAAATGCAGTCGCACCAGCGCGTGCGGATAGTCCACCACCTGCACTTGCCAGGGCTGGCATTGCAGCACCTGGATGCCTAATTCCTCATAGAGCTCGCGCGTTAAGGCCTGCTCCAGCGATTCTTGCGGCTCCACCTTGCCGCCGGGAAATTCCCAGTAACCGGCGTAAGCCTTGCCCGCCGGGCGCGAAGTCATCAAAAAATGGCCATTGGGCCGCAACAGCACGCCCACCGCCACTTCGGTCAGAGGCCGCTCGGTGCCGCCGGTGCGGGCCACATGGCCATCGGCCACCCGGTCCACTGGCACCTGGCTCATGCAGCCGCGTCCGCGTCCTGCCGTCCGGCAAAGTCTTTGGCGAATTGCCATGCCACGCGGCCACTGCGCGAGGCGCGCTCCAGCGCCCAGATCAAGGCCTCTTCACGCCAGTGGCTGCGCTTTGTCCCATCGACGTCCAAGGCATCCAACCATTGGGCCACGATGGTGAGGTATTCGTCTTGGGTGAAGGGGTAAAAACTCACCCACAAACCAAAGCGCTCGGACAGGGATATCTTTTCTTCTACTACTTCGCCCGGGTGCACTTCGCCGCTCTCGGTGTGCTGGTAGGTGAGGTTCTCAGCCATGTACTCGGGTAGCAGATGGCGCCGGTTGCTGGTGGCGTAAATCAGGACATTGGCCGAGGTTTCCGACACCGACCCGTCCAGCACCGACTTGAGCGCTTTGTAACCGGCCTCACCCTGGTCAAAGCTCAGGTCATCGCAAAAAACAATGAATTTTTCGGGGCGCCGCGCCAGGATATCCACCATATCCGGCAAGTCGATCAGATCGGCTTTATCCACCTCGATCAAGCGCAAACCCTGGTCGCTGTAGGTATTGAGGCAGGCACGCACCAGCGAGGACTTGCCGGTACCGCGCGCGCCGGTCAGCAGCACGTTATTCGCAGTTTTGCCTTGTACAAATTGCTCGGTGTTGCGGCGGATTTTTTCTTTCTGGATGTCAATCTCTTTGAGGTCATCCAAACGCATGGCCCCAACCTGGCGCACCGCACCGATATAGCCTTGGCCCGATACGCGCTTGCGGTAGCGAAAGGCTATTGCGCTGTCCCAATCGGGCTGCTCTATGTCCAGGCGCAACGCCGCTTCCACCCGGTCCATAAAGCGTTCAGCACGCGCTAGAAACGGGCCCCAAAGTTGCTGGTCTTGCATATGCCTGGCTTTCGCGCTTATGACCGGTAATCGGCGTTGATGCTGACGTATTCGTGGCTCAGGTCGCATGTCCACACGGTGTGGCTGGCCTGGCCACGGCCCAATCCCACGCGCACCAAAATTTCGCTTTGCTTCATGACGCGCTGGCCATCGGCTTCCTGGTAGGCCGGGTTGCGCCCGCCACGGGTAGCGACATGTACATCGTCCAAATACAGTTCGATGCCATCGGTATCTAGGTCGGCGATACCGGCGTAACCGACTGCCGCCAAGATGCGACCCAGATTGGGATCGCTAGCAAAAAACGCGGTTTTCACCAAAGGCGAATGCGCGATCGCATAGGCCACGCGGCTGCATTCTTCGGTAGTGGCGCCCCCGTCCACCTGCACTGTGATGAATTTGGTCGCGCCTTCGCCATCGCGCACAATGGCCTGCGCCAGTTGCAATGCCACTTTGAGCAAGCCTTGGTACAAGGCATGGCCCTCCACGCTGTCCAAGGCGCTAATCGGCGCATGCCCGGCTTTGTTCGTGGCTACCAACACCAGCGAGTCGTTGGTAGAGGTATCGCCATCGACGGTAATGCGGTTAAAGCTGGCGTCGGCCAGGGCTTTGGCCAGCGGCTGCAGCAAGGCAGGCGCTACGCAGGCGTCGGTGGCGATATAGCCCAGCATGGTGGCCATATTGGGGCGGATCATGCCCGCGCCCTTGCTGATGCCGGTGATATTGATGGTCTTGCCCTGCACTTGCACTTGGGTGCCAAAAGCCTTAGGCAGGGTGTCGGTGGTCATGATGCCCTGGGCGGCCGCCAGCCAGTTGTCTTCTTTAGCGGCAGCAATTGCGGCGTCCAAGCCCGCGATGATGCGATCAGCGGGCAATGGCTCCATGATCACACCCGTGGAAAAAGGCAGCACTTGTGCCGCGTCCACACCCAGGCGTTGGGCCAGTGCATCGCAGGTGCTGCGCGCACGCGCCATGCCATCGGCGCCGGTACCTGCATTGGCGTTGCCGGTGTTGATCAGCAAAGCGCGAATCGCCGCGCCCGCAGCCAAATGGCTTTGGCAAATTTGCACCGGTGCGGCGCAAAAACGGTTGGAGGTAAATACCGCCCCCACACTGGCACCGGCGTCAAGCAAAAACACCGACAGGTCTTTGCGGCCTACTTTACGAATTCCGGCTTCCACCACGCCAATGCGCAGGCCGGGGATGGGAAACAATTGCGCTGGGTTGGGTGGGGCTAAATCAACAGGCATGGTGCGGCTTCAGGCTAATTTGCCATGGCATTGTTTGTACTTTTTGCCGCTGCCGCAAGGGCAGGGCTCGTTGCGGCCCACACGCGGGATGGGGGCGCTGGCTTGCGGCAAACCCAGGTCCGCCAGGGACACGGTTTCAGGCTCGCCGGTATCGGTGGGCGCGGTGTAGGTCACGTTGCTCAATGTCTCGCCCTTGGCCTCCAAAGCCTGTGCGGCTTCGTCCAACTGCTGGGCGGACTGGATACGCACCGTCATCAAAATTTTGGTGACTTCGTTTTTTACCGAATCGAGCATCTGGCCGAATAATTCGAAGGCTTCACGTTTGTATTCCTGCTTGGGTTGCTTTTGCGCATAACCGCGCAAATGGATGCCCTGGCGCAAATAGTCCAGAGAACTTAGGTGATCGCGCCACTGGCTGTCGATGGTTTGCAGCAAGACCATGCGCTCAAACTGCGTAAAGCCGCTTGGGCCCACATGCTCGACCTTGGCAGCAAAAGCCGCATCGGCTGCCTCCAGCACCATGGTGACAATATCCTCGTCGCTAATGGCGCTGGCCGCGCTGACATGGCCGACCAGGTCTAAGGCAATGCCCCAGTCGTCGGCCAATTGGCGCTGCAGACCGGCAATATCCCACTGCTCTTCCACCGACTCCACCGGCACAAAGGAGCGCACCAGGTCTTCAAAACTTCCGCGCCGCAAATTGGCAATCTGGGCGCTTAAATCCTGGGCGTCCAAAATCGCATTGCGCTGCTGGTAAATCACTTTGCGCTGGTCGTTGGATACGTCGTCGTATTCCAGCAATTGCTTGCGCATATCGAAGTTGCGCGCCTCGACCTTGCGCTGGGCGCTCTCGATGCTGCGCGTGACCATGCCCGCCTCGATGGCTTCTCCCTCCGGCATATTGAGCCGGTCCATGATGGCTTTGACACGTTCACCGGCAAAGATGCGCATCAAAGCGTCATCCAAACTCAGGTAAAAACGCGATGAGCCAGGGTCGCCCTGGCGCCCTGAACGGCCGCGCAACTGGTTATCGATGCGGCGCGACTCATGGCGCTCAGTGGCGATGATGCGCAAGCCGCCCAGACTAGTAATGTGCTTGTGGTCGATGTCCCATTGCGCGCGCAGCTCTGCTTCGCGCGTGGCACGGGCTGCGTCGTCCAGCGACTCGTCGGCGCGCATGGCCTCGATGGCTTTTTCTACATTGCCGCCCAGCACAATGTCGGTACCGCGTCCGGCCATATTGGTGGCAATCGTGATCATTTGAGCACGACCAGCCTGGGCCACGATGTCGGCCTCGCGGGCGTGCTGCTTGGCGTTCAGTACCTGGTGCGGCAGCTTTTCTGCGGTCAGTAAGTTGGAAATAATTTCCGAGTTCTCGATCGACGTGGTTCCCACCAACACCGGCTGTCCGCGTCCATAGCATTCGCGGATATCGTCAATCGCTGCCTTGTATTTTTCGGCAGTGGTTTTGTACACCCGGTCCAACTGGTCGTCACGGCGGCTGGGGCGATTCGGGGGAATCACCGTCGTCTCCAAGCCATAAATTTCCTGGAACTCATAGGCCTCGGTGTCGGCCGTACCAGTCATCCCGGAGAGCTTGCTGTATAGGCGGAAATAATTCTGGAAAGTGATAGAGGCCAGCGTCTGGTTTTCGGCCTGGATCGCCACACCTTCTTTGGCCTCCACCGCTTGGTGCAGGCCATCGCTCCAGCGTCGTCCGGTCATCAGGCGGCCCGTGAATTCGTCCACGATGACAATCTCGCCCTCTTGCACCACGTAGTGCTGGTCGCGGTGGTACAAATGGTTGGCGCGCAATGCGGCATACACATGGTGCATCAGGCTGATATTGGCCGGGTCGTACAAAGACGAACCTGCTGGAATCAGGTTCAGACCTGCCAACAGCCGCTCGGCGCTTTCATGGCCTTGCTCGGTCAGGAATACTTGCTGCGATTTTTCGTCCAGCGTGAAGTCGCCCGGCGTTATCACGCCTTCACCGGTGCGCAAGTCCAGCTCGCCTTCCTGGCGCTTGAGCGCAGGAATCACGGTGTTGATGGCCACGTACATGGCAGTGTGGTCTTCAGCCTGGCCGCTAATGATCAGCGGCGTTCGCGCCTCGTCGATCAAAATCGAATCAACCTCATCGACGATGGCGAAGTTCAGACCGCGTTGCACCCGGTCTGTAACCTCATAGACCATGTTGTCGCGCAGGTAGTCGAAACCGTATTCGTTGTTGGTGCCGTAGGTGATGTCCGAACCATAAGCCGCTTGCTTGTCGGCGCGCGGCGCTTGTGAGGTATTGATACCGACCGTCAGACCTAAAAAACCGTACAACTGGCCCATCCAGCGCGCATCGCGTCCGGCCAAGTAGTCATTTACCGTGACGACATGCACGCCTTTACCCGTGAGGGCATTGAGGTACACCGGCAGGGTTGCCGTCAGGGTCTTGCCCTCGCCGGTACCCATTTCTGCAATCTTGCCCTGGTGCAGCGCCATACCACCCATCAGCTGCACATCAAAGTGGCGCATCTTCATGACGCGCTTGGCGCCTTCGCGTACGACAGCAAAGGCCTCGGGCAAGACCGCGTCCAAGCTTTCGCCACCGGCTACGCGGGCCTTGAACTCGGCCGTTTTGCCCCGCAAGGCCTCGTCACTCAAGCCCTCGTACTGCGGCTCCAGCGCGTTGATACGCGCAACGACAGACCGGTATTGCTTGAGCAAGCGGTCATTGCGGCTTCCAAATAACTTGGTGAGAAAGGAGAGTGGCATCGGTAGAGAGTCCGCCCTGTGGCACCAAAGTGCTCACAGAACAGCGCTGTGGTAGTCCGTTGTGGATGATTTGAAAGAGTTAAGGCGGCGCAAAATACGCCGCACACCCGCCCTGGCTGAATCAGGGATTTTAACGTTTCGCCGTCTTGTCCGCGTCATTTCGGCCCATGGCGAGGAATTTCTGCGGATCCTGCGCCACGCCGCGCACCAGCACTTCAAAATGTAAATGCGGCCCGGTGGATCGGCCGGTATTACCCACTTCCGCCATTTTTTGGCCGCGCTTGATCAAATCTCCTTTTTTCACGAAGGTGCGTGACAGGTGGGCATAGCGCGTTAACACCTCATTGCCGTGGTCGATCTCAATGACCAGCCCGTAATTGGGCTGCACCTCTTGGGTGACCACCACACCGCCCGCTGCGGACTGAACGGTGGTGCCCACCGGCGCCGGGAAATCCAAGCCCTGGTGTAAGGCACTCATGCCGGTGAACGGATCGATCCGCCAGCCAAAACCCGAGCCGGTGCTGACCTCGGGCACCGGGATTTGCGTGGGAATCATGAGTTTCTTGATTTTTTGCTCAAACAAGCGCGACTCGATCGCGGTCATCAAATCGTTGCGGGCACTGGTATCGACCTCGATGTGGTCCATGATGCTTTGCAGCTCTTGCAAATTCATCGCGCGCCCGGCCACCAGCGTGCCGCCGCGGCCGGGGGTGCTGCGCACTTGCGCGGGGTCTAGCCCCGCCAGCCCGGAGACGCGCTCGGCCAGCGACTCCATTTGCATTAATTTGGCCTGCATCTCGCCCATGCGCTTGGCCAGCACCTCGATGTTTTCGCGCAAATAGCGGTCACGCTGGTCAAACTCGTCCTTCACCACCAGGCGCATTACCTGGCTGATCACCGGCCAGCCTTCGCGCGCGCCCTTGAGCAAAATCCAGTGGTAAATACCGGCTGAGACCAAGGTCACGGCGATAAAAAAGCCCACCATTGCCAGGGCCACGCCGCCCGGACTGGTCTGCAGCACATAGCTGCGCGAGAGCCTGGGATCCGTGATAATCAATTGCATACGCTATCCCCCTATTTGTTTCGATGCGCCGCTCCAACACCTCGTTCTCGGTGCTTCAAGCCAGCCTGGATTCACCCACGCTGGCCCGCTTGGTGGACTTAAGTGCCCAAACCAGCGCCTGCTTGCGCTGCATCACGAGTTTGCTACCCCCCGGTTTGCGCCCTGGTGTACAGGCCGGGCCCCTCGAAGGCCAAGTATGGTGCCTACTGGTGGACTCCACCGCCATCGCGGCCAAATTACGCCAGTTACAGCCCCTGCTGCTGGAGCGCCTTGCGCGAGAGGGCCACGATATTACCGCGATTCGCCTCAAAGTCCGCGCTGCCAGCGCCAGCGGCTAGCTACAGGCTTCCTGCGCGTAGGTCTATCACGATCTCGCGCAAGTCGCTGGCCAATGCGCGCCGGTCCCGGCCTTGGGCGTTTTGGGCTGGAGCACAGCGCAGTACCGCGCGCAGCGGCGGCGCACACACCGTGCGCCAGGCCGAATCCAGCAAGCTTTCGTCCCCCACATAGCAAGGCGCAAAACTGGGCACACTGCTGGCCGCGTCTTCAAAACGCAAACCCAGCGCCTGTACCGGCGCCTCCGCCGTAATCGCGGCCTGCAATAAATTGGCATGAAACGGTAAGACGGTGCTGCCGTCGCCGGTGGTGCCTTCAGGGAAAAAAGCCAGCACATCGCCCTGTTGCAAGGCCTGGGCCATTTGGTGCACCACGCGTAAAGCGTCGCGGCGCGAGGCACGGCTGATGTACAGCGTGCCGCCGCCGCTGGCCAGCGTGCCCAGCATCGGCCAGTCGCGTATATCGTCTTTGGAAATAAAGCGGCAGTGCACCGCCGCATGCAATACGGCAATATCCAGCCAGGAAATATGGTTGCACACCAGCATCAAAGGGCCTTGCCGGAGCAACTGGCCTTCGATGCGCAATTGCAAACCCAAAACATCGAGCATGCCTTGCGACCACTGCTGCACCGCCTGATTACGCTGCGCTTGCGACCAAGCGCGGAAACGCCGCCGGATCGTCAACCAGCCGCGCAGCACATGCACCAATAGACGCACAAGGCGCCAGGCACCGCGCAGCTTAGAAGGCTTAGGCACAGCGCGGGGCCGTACGGTTTAGTGCGGGCCGGTGCCCGGCGCCTGAAATGCCAGCCGACCAGCTACCAATGTGGCCCGCACTTGGCCGGGCAATTCATAGCCGCCAAAAGGTGTGTGCTTGCTCTGGCTGCGCAGGGCCGATGCCTGGACTGTCCAGGCTGCTTTCAGGTCGAATACGCAGATATCGGCCTTGGCGCCCACCGCCAAGCGGCCCATGCCACCTTGCGCTGCGCCCTGGCTGGCCGCCAGTACGTCGGCGCTGCGATGCGTGACGCAGGCCAAGGCTTGCACCAGCGGCAGCTTGCTGTCCTGTGCCCACTTGAGCGCCAAGCTCAGCAGCAATTCCAGCCCAGTAGCGCCAGGCTCAGCCTCGGCAAAAGGCAGTTCCTTTTCGTCAGCGCCTACCGGCATGTGATCCGAGACCAGCGCGTCGATGGTGCCGTCTTGGAGCGCCTGGCGCAGGGCCTCACGGTCGCGCTGTTGGCGCAGCGGCGGGCTCAATCGGGTGCGGCTGTCAAAGTAGCCCACGTCCATATCCGTCAGGTGCAAAGAGTTGACGCTGACATCGCCCGTCACGGGCAATCCTTCGGCCTTGGCCTGGCGCAGCAACTGGGCCCCGGCGGCGCTACTCAAGCGGCAAATATGTACCCGCGCGCCGGTGGCGCGTACCAGCTCAAAAATCGTGTGTAAAGCAATCGTCTCGGCGGCTACCGGCACGCCGCTCAAGCCCATGCGCGTGGCCAGCGGGCCGCTGGCGGCGACGCCTTTGCCCAAATGCAATTCCTGCGGGCGCAGCCAGACGGTGTAGCCAAAGGAGCGGGCGTATTGCATGGCGCGCATCAGCACCTGGGTGTTGGCGATGCCAACCTCGGCCTGGCTAAAGCCTACGCATCCGGCCTCAAACAGTTGCAGCATTTCGGTGAGCACTTCACCCTTGAGGCCACGCGTTAACGCGCCCAGCGGCAGCACGCGTGTCTGGTGGAGGCTTTGCGCGCGAAAACGCAGCATTTCCACCAGGCCGGGCTCATCGAGCACCGGGTCAGTATCGGGCGGGCAGACCAGTGTCGTCACACCACCGGCCACGGCGGCGGCCAATTCAGAAGCCAGCATGCCTTCGTGCTCATGGCCAGGCTCGCGCAAGCGGGCGGCCAGGTCTACCAGGCCGGGCATGACGATGCAGCCCTGGGCGTCCAAGGTTTGGCGAGCCACAAAATCGGCGGGTATCTGGCCCAGGGCCAGCACGCGTCCGTCGGAAATCGCTACATCGCCTTGCGCATCCAAGCCGCTGGCGGGATCGAGCAAGTGGCCGTTACGGATCAGTAAATTCATGACGCGGCCCTCATGCTTCATTGCCCGCAACAATGCCCATCACCGCCATGCGCACCGCGATGCCGAAAGTCACTTGCGGCAGGATCACGCTTTGCAGGCCATCGGCCACCGTCGAGTCGATTTCCACACCCCGGTTGATCGGCCCCGGATGCATCACGATGGCGTCAGGCTTAGCCAGCGCGAGTTTGTCCGCCGTCAGACCAAAGCTCTTGAAATATTCGTGGCTCGAAGGCAGCAAAGCGCCGTTCATGCGCTCGTTTTGCAAGCGCAACATGATGATGACATCGCAACCTTTGATGCCTTCTTCCAAGGTGTTGAACACGCGCACACCCATGTTCGCCATGTCGCTAGGCACCAGGGTGCGCGGGCCCACCACGCGCACCTCGGCGCAGCCCAAAGTGGTTAAGGCATGGATGTCGGAGCGCGCCACCCGCGAATGCAAAACATCGCCTACGATGGCTACCGTCAAATTCGTAAAGTCTTTTTTGTAGTGCCGGATGGTGTACATGTCCAGCAAGCCTTGCGTCGGATGCGCATGGCGGCCATCACCGGCATTGACCACATGCACATGCGGCGCCACATGCTGCGCAATCAAATACGGCGCGCCCGATTCGCTGTGCCGCACCACAAAAATATCCGCTGCCATGGCACTAAGGTTGGCAATCGTGTCTAGCAGCGATTCGCCTTTGGAAGCCGAGGAGCGGGCGATGTCCAGATTAATCACATCGGCAGACAAACGTGTAGCCGCAATCTCAAAGGTGGTGCGCGTGCGCGTGCTGTTTTCAAAAAACAAATTGAACACGCTTTTGCCGCGCAGCAGCGGCACTTTTTTTACTTCCCGGTCGCTTACCGAGACAAACTGCGCCGCTGTGTCCAGGATATGCGTCAGTATCTCGCGCGACAGCCCTTCGGTGGAGAGCAGATGAATCAGTTCCCCGTGCTGGTTGAGTTGCGGGTTACGCCGTTGCAGCATGGCTTATTTTTCTTTCACATCAAAGCTGAAGGCGCCCGCCGCATCGCGGGCCAGTGCCAGCGACTGGCCTGCATCGAGCGAAACCCGCGCGGCGGCAAAGTCGGCCTGGATCGGTAGCTCGCGCCCGCCCCTATCGACCAGCACCGCCAAGCGCACGCTGGCCGGTCGGCCATAGTCAAACAATTCATTGGTGATCGCGCGGATAGTGCGCCCGGTGTAGAGCACATCGTCTAGCACCACCAAATGCGCGTCTTTGATTTCAAAGGGCAACTGCGTTTTGCCGCTGGCCGCTAAGCCGCGCTTGGCAAAGTCGTCGCGGTGCATGGCCGAAGAAATCGTGCCAAAAGTGCCAGCCAGACCCAAGTCTTTGTGCAAACGCTCGGCCAGCCAGGCGCCGCCCGAGGTGATGCCGACCAGACGGCTATTGGCCTGGCACAGCAGGCGCACGCCGCGCAGCAGCTCCAGGTACAGGGCTTCGGCATTGAGAACCAGGGTCATGACGACAAGCTCCGCAAAAACTGCTCCAGAATGATGCAGGCCGAAGCCGCATCCGCATCTTTGGCGCCACCGGACAAGGCCTCGGTGGTGCTGTAGCGCTCGTCCACCTCAAACACCGGCAGGCCGAAGCGGCCTTGCAACTGGCGTCCAAATTTTTGCGCGCGCATCGTATTGTCGTGGGGCGCGCCATCCGGGTGGTAGGGCACGCCAACCACCAAGGCTTGGGGCTCCCATTCTTTGAGGCGAAGCGCAATCTGGGCAAAACGCGCGTCGCCCGCCGCGTTGATAGTGGCCTGCGGTTGCGCCCCGCCCAAGAGACGGCTGCCCACAGCTACGCCGGTGCGCCGGGTGCCGAAATCAAAAGCCATAAATCGCTGCAAATCGGCCGGCACCGCCTGGGCTTGCTTGGGCGGCAGGGCTGCGGTAGGCGCGGGCGTGGCCAGCGCGTTCATGCGTGGCCCGCCTGCGGGGCAATCATCCAGGCCTTCAAACCCAACAGGTCTAGCGCGCGCTCGTAGCGCTGGTTCACCGGGATGTCAAAAATAATGCTTTTTTCGGCGTCCACCGTGAGCCAGCTGTTACGCATCAGCTCGCTCTCTAACTGGCCTTCGCCCCAGGATGCGTAGCCCAGCGAAACCAGCACTTTGCTCGGCCCCTGCCCACCGGCCAGGGCTTCGAGCACGTCGCGCGAGGTGGTCATCGCCAAACCGCCGGGGATGACCATGCTGGAGGCATAGGGAGCGGCGGGCGCGCTGTCGGTGGCGCCAGACACCGCCTCGTGCAGTACAAAACCGCGCTCTTCGTGCAGCGGGCCGCCATGCAGCACCGACTGTCCGGCCAGGTCGGCGCGCTGCAAAGACAAATCGACCTTGTCAAACAAGTCGGACAAACTGATTTCGGAAGGCTTGTTGATGATGAGCCCCAACGCGCCGCGCGGGCTGTGGTCGCATAAATAGACCACACTTTTGGAGAAAAGCCCGTCTTCCAAACCCGGCATCGCGATCAAAAAATGGTGCGTGAGGTTGGTGGATGCAAAATCGCCGGACATAAATCCATTTTAGCGACAGGCATGCAAAGCACTTATTCCTCCGGCCTGGTCTGGCTGCGCCGCGATTTACGCCTGAGCGACAACGCCGCACTGGCCGCAGCCCTGCAATCCTGCGCGCAGGTGTATTGCGTGTTTGTGCTAGACCGCGCGATATTGGACCCGCTGCCGCGCGCCGACCGCCGGGTAGAGTTCATCCGCGAATCGCTGGCCGCGATCGACCCGCAATTGCGCGCCCTGGGCGCAGCGGCGCACACTGGCCTGATCGTGCGCCATGGCTGGGCCGAGGAGGAAATCCCGGCGCTGGCGCAGGCGCTGGGGGTGGATGCGGTGTTTTGCGCCCGCGACTACGAGCCCCCGGCGATTGCGCGCGATGCGCAAGTGCAAAGCGCGCTGGCGCGCATGCGCAAGGCCTGGGTCAGCGTCAAAGACCATGTGGTGTTTGAACAGCGCGAAATCCTGACCCAAACCGGCAAGCCCTATGGCGTGTTCACCCCTTATTTGCGCGCTTGGCTGGCGCGCTTGGGTGGCCGGCCGGTGCCCACCCACGATTGCAGCGCTTTAGGCCAGAAGCTGGCCAGCCGCCCAGAAGCCTACCGCCAGGGCGTGCCCACCTTGGCTGATATCGGCTTCACGCCGACCAATTTATCCGCCCTAGGAATCGCTACGGGCGAAGCGGGTGCCCAGGCGCTGCTGGCCGACTTTGCGCCGCGCATGGGTGCGTATGAGGAGACGCGCAACTTCCCCGCCGTCAAAGGCCCGAGCTACCTGAGCGTGCATTTGCGTTTTGGCACGGTGTCGATCCGCCAATTGGTCAACCTGGCGTTGGGGCCGCAGCTGGCTGGTGACGCAGGCGCGCGGGTCTGGCTGGCGGAGTTGGTCTGGCGCGATTTTTATTTTCAGGTGCTGTCCAACTTTCCGCATGTGGCGGGAAATAGCTTCAAGCCCGATTACGACGCCATTGTGTGGGAGCAAGGCGCGCTAGCCAAAGACCGCTTTGCCGCCTGGTGCGAGGCGCGCACCGGCTACCCGCTGGTGGACGCGGCCATGGCCCAGCTCAACCAGAGCGGCTATATGCACAACCGCTTGCGCATGGTGGCGGGTAGTTTTCTGGTCAAGCACCTGGGCATTGATTGGCGCTGGGGCGAGCGCTATTTTGCGCAGCAACTCAATGACTTTGACCTCTCGGCCAACAACGGCGGCTGGCAGTGGGTCAGCTCCAGCGGCTGCGACGCCCAGCCCTATTTCCGTATCTTCAACCCGGTCAGTCAGAGCGAAAAATTCGACGCAGCGGGCAAATTTATCCGCCGCTATGTCCCGGCGCTGGCCGGTTTGGACGCCAAATACATCCACGCCCCCTGGCAGGCCCCACCCCTGGTGCTGGAAGCAGCGGGGGTGCAACTGGGCGTGCACTATCCGCATCCGGTGGTGGACCACGCCGCCGCCCGCGCTGCCACACTGGCGCGCTATGCGGTGGTTAAAAGCCGGGAGAAACCAGCTTAAATTTGCACCATCTCAAAGTCTTCTTTACGCGCGCCGCACTCGGGACAGGTCCAGTTCATGGGCACGTCGGCCCACAGGGTGCCTGCCGCAATACCGTCATCCGGGGCGCCCAGAACTTCGTCATAAATCCAGCCGCAAATCAGGCACATCCAGGTTTTGGTATCGGTCACAGCGTATTTACCTTGAGAATAGAATGAAGCGATTGTAAATAGTGCCTCGCGGCGGGCCGCCTGGCGCTGGTTTGACTCCTGATTGCGGCACCTCATCTACTTGTTGCGACCATGAAGCACCCCAAAAAAGACACGGCAGGCCCCGCCCCCATTACGGTGCTGGACGACGACGGGCCGGCCGACGGCCCCGTGGCCAGCGTGATGGTCTTTAATGCCAATGACCCCAGCGGCGCTGGTGGCCTGACGGCTGATTGCCTGGCCATGGCCTCGGTAGGCGTCCACCCCATGCCGGTGATGACCGGTGCCTACGCTCGCGACACCAGCGAGATCGCCGACCACTTCCCCTTTGACGACGACGCCGTGCTGGCCCAGGCCCGCACTATTTTGGAAGATGTGGCGCCCGATGTGTTCAAAGTCGGCTTTGTCGGCAGCCCGGAAAACCTGAGTGCGGTTGCCGCCCTGGTGTCTGACTACGCCGATGTGCCGGTGGTGACCTATATGCCCGACCTGTCCTGGTGGCAGGAAGACCAGATTGACCAATACCTGGACGCCTGCGCCGACATGCTGCTGCCGCAAACTACGGTGCTGGTCGGCAGCTACGGCACGCTGGCGCGCTGGCTGCTGCCCGACTGGGACGCGCCGCGCGCCCCCGATGCGCGCGACATTGCCAAAGCTGCGCAAGAGCTGGGCGTGCCCTACACCCTGGTCACCGGCATCCCTTTGCCCGAGCAATTTATCGACAACGCCTTGTGCAGCGCCAGCGCGCTCATGTGCAGCGAAAAATTTGAGCGCTTAGAAGCCACGTTTGTAGGCACTGGCGACACCTTGTCAGCCGCCTTGGCGGCGCTGATCGCCGTGGGTACCGAGCTGGCCGAGGCGGTGACCGAGGCGCTGAGTTACCTGGATCGCAGCCTGGAAGCCGGGCTGCGTCCGGGCATGGGCCATGTGCAGCCCGACCGCCTTTTTTGGGCGCATGATGTGCCCGAGGGCGAGCTCTTGCTCGATGCCCAAGATTCCGACCAACCTTTTCTCTTTGACTTTCCACCCAATGAAACCCGCCACTGACCGCAACCTCGAATTATTCCAACGCGCCGCCGCCGTCATTCCCGGAGGCGTGAATTCGCCGGTGCGCGCTTTCAAAGCCGTGGGCGGCACGCCCCGCTTTGTGACCCGCGCCCAGGGCGCGTATTTTTGGGACGCCAACGGCCAGCGCTATATCGACTACATCGGCTCTTGGGGGCCGATGATTTTGGGCCACGGGCATCCTGCCGTGGTCGAGGCAGTGCAAAAAGCACTGCTCGAAGGCTTTTCCTTTGGCGCGCCCACCGAGCGCGAGGTGGAACTGGCCGAAGAAATTTTGCGCCATGTGCCCAGCATGGACATGGTGCGCCTGGTCAGCTCGGGTACCGAAGCGGCCATGACCGCCATCCGCCTGGCGCGCGGCGCTACCGGGCGCAGCAAATTTATCAAGTTTGAGGGCTGCTACCACGGCCATGCCGATCCTTTGCTGGTCAAAGCCGGCTCAGGCCTGGCCACGCTGGGCAACCCGACCAGCGCTGGCGTGCCGCCCGAAGTGGTGCAACACACGCTGGTTCTGGAATACAACAATTTGCAGCAACTGGAAGAAGCTTTTGCCCTGCACGGCAAAGACCTGGCCTGCCTGATGATCGAGCCGATTGCCGGGAATATGAATTTTGTACGCGCCTCGGTGCCCTTCGTAAAACGCGCCCGCGAACTATGTACCCAATACGGCGCGCTGCTGGTGTTTGACGAAGTGATGAGCGGGCTGCGCGTGGCCATGGGCAGCGCCCAAAGCGTGTACGCCAAAGCCTTGCCCGGTTTTGCACCGGACATTACGGTACTAGGGAAAGTCATCGGCGGCGGTATGCCGCTGGCCGCTTTTGGCGGTAAGCGCGCGGTGATGGAACAAATGGCGCCGCTGGGGCCTGTATACCAAGCAGGTACTTTGTCGGGCAATCCGATTGCTACCGCTTGCGGCCTGGCCACTTTGCGCGAAATCAGCAAGCCCGGTTTTTTCGATGCGCTTGCCACCAAAACCCAATCGCTGATGCGCGGCCTGCAAGGCGCTGCCGACGCTGCAGGCGTGCCCTTTAGCACTGACAGCGAAGGCGGCATGTTTGGCTTTTTCCTGTTCCCCGACCTACCGCAAAACTACGCCAAAGTGATTAGCACCGACAACAAGCGCTTTAACACCTTGTTCCATGGGATGCTGGACCGGGGGGTGTACTTTGCTCCGGCTCTGTACGAAGCGGGCTTTATGAGTGCGGCCCATACCGAGGCGGATATTGCGGAAACGGTGGCGGCGGCTAAAGAGGTGTTTGCCCGCTTGTAAATCCTTTAACGTGCACGGTCTGCGCGCGATGGCGCAAACCACTTACCTATAAAAAAAACGGCCTTCGCAGGCCGTTTTTTACTTGAGCAAAGCGGATTGGCTTAATGCCTAAAGTGCCTTACCCCGGTATACACCATGGCCACGCCACGCTCATCGGCGGCGCGCACTACTTCATCATCGCGCATGCTGCCACCGGGCTGGATGATGCAGCTAGCGCCCGCATCGACCACGACGTCCAGGCCATCGCGAAACGGGAAGAAGGCGTCGCTGGCGACTACGGTGCCGGTCAGTGACAAGCTGGCGTGCCCGGCTTTGATAGAGGCGATACGGGCCGAGTCCAAG
>CANFJQ010000011.1 GCA_947447615.1 Comamonadaceae bacterium | reverse complement strand
GCCTGGGTCAAAGGCGATTTGGCCGAAGTCTGGGCGCCTACGCAAAGCGCCGAAGCCACCCTGAACGAAGCCGCCAAAACCCTGGGCTTGCCGGTGGAAAACGTGACCGTGCACCGGCCCTACCTGGGCGGCGGCTACGGACGACGCGGCGCATCGCAAGACTATGTGCGCCAGGCGGTGCTGGTCGCCCGCGAGCTGGGCGGCACGCCGGTGCAATTGCTCTGGTCGCGCGAGGAAGATATGCAGCACGACTTCTTCCGGCCCGCAGCGCTGAACCGGCAACGCGCCGTGGTGAGCAAAGACGGGCGCGTGCTCGGTTGGCAAGCGCGCATGGCCTCGCAATCGATCATGGAAAAAATCCGCCCCGCATCGCTGAAAAACGGGCAGGACCACCAAGCCGCTGAATCCTTCCACGACATGCCCTACCAAGTGGAAAACTTGGATATGCGCCATGGCATTTGCCAGATCAACGTGCCGGTAGGCTTTTGGCGCTCGGTATTCCATTCGCAAAACCCGTTTGCGCGCGAAAGCTTTTTAGACGAAGTGCTGCACGCGGCAGGCAAAGACGCGCTGCGGGGCCGTTTAGAACTATTGCCTGCGGGCGGACGCGACCGCAAAGTTTTAGAGGCCGCAGCCCGCGAAGCCAACTGGGGCGCCAAGCTGGCACCGGGGCGCTTTCAGGGCCTGGCGGTGCAAGATGCCTATGGCAGCTTTGCCGCTTGCGTGGTGGAGTTATCGGTGTCCAAGCAAAAAGCGGTCACGCTGCACCGCGTCACCATCGCGGTGGACAGCGGCCATGTCGCCAACGTGGATTCGGCGCGGGCACAAATTGAAGGCAATGTGGTCTATGCCTTGTCCAGCATTTTTATGAACGAGATCAACATCCAGGACGGGCGGGTAACGCAAAGCAATTTGCCTGATTACCCCTTGGCCCAATTACGCCAAATACCGCTTATCCAGTCGGTGCTGGTGCCCACCGGCGGCGAAGTATGGGGCGGGTTCGGCGAGCCGCCCTACGCACCAATTACCCCGGCGATTGCCAACGCAATTGCCGCCGCAACCGGCGTGCGATTGCGCCGCACGCCCTTTAGCCACGAGGGCTTTTCGCTAGCCTAATTGCGAGATCAGGCGCGCAAGGTCTTAGCGAAAAACGCCAGCGTACGCTCCCAGGCTTGGGCGGCAGCGGCGCTGTCAAATCGCGGCGTGGTGTCGTTGTTAAAGCCGTGTTGCGTGCCCCGGTAGGTGTGCACCTCCATGCTGGCGCCTGCGCCTTTCAAAGCCTCTTCATAAGGCGGCCAGGCTTTGTTGATGCGGTCGTCGATGCCCGCGAAGTGCACTAGCAGCGGTGCTTTAACCTTAGCCGCTTCGGTAGCCGCCGGCACATCGCCATAAAAGGGCACGGCGGCGGCCAGTTGCGGCAAGCGCGTTGCCAGGCGATGCGCCATGCCACCGCCCCAGCAAAAACCTACCGCGCCCATAGCGCCGGTGCCGTCGCTGCGGTTGACCAGCACACCGGCAGCGGCAACAAAATCTTCCAAGGTCTTGGCCTGGTCTAACTGCCCGAACAGCTGGCGGGCCTTGTCCTCGTCGCCGGGATAGCCGCCCAAGGGGGTGAGCGCATCCGGCGCAAATACCATGTAACCGGCCAAGGCCAGGCGGCGGGCGATGTCTTCGATGTGCGGGTTAAGGCCCCGGTTTTCATGGGCGACCAGTACGGCAGGCAATTTGCCAGTAGCTCCGGCTGGCCGCACCAGGTAGCCGCGCATAGTGCCTGAGCCATTGGGTGATGCATATTGCAGCCATTCGCTGCGGATGCGCGCGTCGTCTTTGGCAATCACCTGGCCCATCGCAAAGTCCGGGCTTAAGGCGGCCAGCAGCCCTGCTGCCGTGGCGCCACCTACCGCAAACTTTTGCGCCGCTTGTAAAAAGCCGCGCCTGTCGATAGTGCCATGGACATAAGCATCAAACAGGATTAAAAGTTCTTGATCAAAGTCCTGGGCGGATTTGCGCTGCATTGTGGTTTTTCCAAAGTTTCAATTTGTAGTCTGCACTTCCTGTGCAGGCTGGGCCAATGTGGCTAAACGAATATACAGGGGTCCGATGGCAGCGGGCACCACTGGGGTATAAAACCCTGCGGGTTGGGGGCGCTAAGATGCCCCTATCAACCAGGAGAGAGCTATGGGACAGATCGTCAATTTCCAGCGCCCCGACGGCAAAGACTTGCAAGGCTACCTGGCCGAAGCTGCGGGGAAGCCGCAGGGACCGGCCATCGTCGTCATCCAAGAATGGTGGGGGCTCAATGACCAGATTCGGGGCGTGGCCGACCGACTGGCCATCGCCGGCTTTGCGGCGCTGGTACCGGACTTGTACCGGGGCAAATCCACGGTGGAATCGGAGGAAGCACACCACTTAATGGACGCGCTGGACTTTGGCGACGCGGCCTCGCAAGATATTCGCGGCGCGGTGCAATTCCTGAAAAGCCGTAGTTCCAAAGTCGGCATCACCGGCTTTTGCATGGGCGGCGCGCTGACCTTGCTCTCGCTGACCCAATCCCCCGAAATAGACGCCGGCGTAGTGTGGTACGGCTGCCCGCCGCTGGACTACATCGACGCCAGCAAAATCCGCGCACCCCTCATGGGCCACTGGGCTACACAAGATCAGTTTTTCAAGATCGATACCGTCGACGCCCTGGAAGAAAAATTAAACGCAGCGCAAGTGGATTTTGAATTTCACCGCTACCTGGCGCACCATGCGTTTGCCAACGAAACCGCCGTCGGCCCCGCGCGCATTCCCGCCACGCAATACGACCCGGTGTGGGCGCAGCAGGCTTGGGACCGCACGCTGCATTTCTTTGGCCGCACGCTGGGCTGAACAGTCGAAACGAATAACGCACACCCGATGACTGAAGTTGCGCCTACGCAAACAGCCTCCTCTAACAACCTATCCCTAGAAACCGGGGTCGTCATCGTCGGGGGCGGGCCGGTCGGCTTGGGGCTGGCGATTGAGCTAGGCCAGCGCGGCGTGCACTGTATTTTGGTGGAGCGCTACCCCCAGCCCCAGCCCATACCCAAAGGGCAAAACCTGACGCAGCGCACCCTAGAGCATTTCCACTTTTGGGGCGCAGAGCAGGCGCTGCGTGCGGCGCGCACCATTCCACCCGAATACGGCATCGGCGGCCTGACCACCTATGGCCATTTGCTCAGTCCCTATGCCTACGATTGGCTGCAACGCGAATTGGTCAAACCGTTTTATTACTGCGCCAACGAGCGGCTGCCACAGTACGCGACCGAGGCCGTGCTGCGCCAGCGTGTGGCCCAACTACCCACGGTGCAAACTTTTTTCGGCTGGGACGCGCAGACGGTGGCGCAAGACGCCCACGGTGTCAGCATCGATATTGCAGAGCGCCATGGCAGTGGCCGCCATAGCCTGAGAGCAGCGTATGCCGTGGGCTGTGACGGCAGCCGCTCCAAGGTGCGCACCCAAGCGGGCATCACCCAAACCCTGAGCGACCACGACCGGCTGATGGTGCTGCTGGTGTTTCGCTCGCAAGCGCTGCACACGCTTTTGGAACGCTACCCTGGTAAGTCTTTTTACAGCGTGCTACAGCCCGGACTGCAAGGGTATTGGAAATTTTTCGGGCGCGTGGACTTGGGCAATACCTGGTTCTTCCACGCGCCGGTACCGGCGGGCACCACGGCGGACAATTTTGATTTCAAAGCCTATGTGCAAGAGGCCGTGGGCGCTGAACTCGCCTTGGAGCTGGAGCACATCGGCTTTTGGGATTTGCGCTTTGCCATTGCCGACCGCTACCAGTCAGGCCGCCTGTTTGTGGCGGGCGACGCGGCACACAGCCATCCGCCTTATGGGGGCTACGGCGTCAACGCTGGCCTGGAAGATGCGCGCAACCTGGGCTGGAAATTGGCTGCGGTTTTGCAAGGCTGGGCTGGTGAAGCCTTGCTTGCATCGTATAGCGCCGAACGCCAACCGGTGTTTGCATCAACTATGCGCGACTTTATTGCGCAATCGATAGAAACTGATAAAGCGTTTTTAGCAACTTTCGACCCGATGCGCGACAAACCGGCCTTTGAACAGGCTTGGCAAGAGCGATCGCAGGGCGCCATCGGGGAAGTGCACGCCTTCGAGCCGCATTACGAAGGTTCGCCCGTGGTCTTTCATGAAGGCGCTGGGTCACACTTCAGCAGTGCCAAAGGCTCCCACCGGTTTGAAGCACGCGCTGGGCACCACCTGGCACCGGTCGTACTGGCCGACGGACGCAATATCTACCAAGCACTGGGCGATGGTTTTTGCCTGCTAGCCGTGGATGCACAGGCCGGGACCGCGCAACGGTTTCAAGAGGCCGCAAAGGAATTAGGGCTGCCTTTAACGGTGATCGAAGAGGCGCGCGGCCATGAAGCCGACCGCTACCAGACGCGCTGGGTGCTGGTGCGCCCGGACCAATTTATCGCCTGGGTGGGGCACGACGCTGATATCGGCCCGGAACAAGCCCATGCCCTGCTAGCGCATGCGCTGGGCGGCGCTCTCAAGTCTGCCCACTGAAGCGCCCTAGCCTCTTACTCCGCAGAAATTTTCTTGGTGCGAATCACATTGCCCCAGCGCGGATAGTCTTTGGCGACGATGCCCGTCAACTCAGCAGGCGTCGATGGCACGGCGTCCAAACCGGCCTTGCCCAGCATCTCTTTCACATCGGCCTGGCGCAAGATGGCGGTGATTTCCGTGTTTAAGCGGGCCACCACCTCGGGCGATGTTTTGCTGGGTACGAAAAACGCATACCACAGGTCTACGTCGATGCGCTTAACGCCTAGCTCGTCAAAGGTGGGTACCTCGGGTGCCACCGGATGGCGCTTGGGGCTGCCCAAGGCCAGTGCCACCAGGCGCCCGCTTTTGACAAAGCCTTGCGCCACATGCACCGGCAAAAAGCCCACGTTCACCTCGCCACTGAGCAAATCTTGCGTATAACCAGCCGAACCCCGGTAGGGCACGTGCAACATAAAGGTGTTGGACTCCAGCTTGAACAACTCCATCGCCATGTGGTGGGGCGTACCCACACCGGGCGAGCCAAAGCTGATGGCACCAGGGCGGGCCTGGGCCTGTTTGATAAGGTCTGGTAAATTTTTGAAGCCGGTCTTGGGGTTAGCCACCAACATCAAAGAGCCGTAGGCGGACATGGACACGGATGAAAAATCTTTCACCGGGTCAAAGTTCACGTTGTTGTACATCTGCGCAGCCATCAACATAGTGTTGGCACCCATCAGCACGGTATAACCGTCTGGCGTGGATTTGGCCACCGCGTCGGCACCGATATTGCCGCTGGCGCCGGCCTGGTTTTGCACGACCACCGGCTGGCCCAGCCGCTCGCTCAGGCGCGGCGCCACGGTACGCGCAATCGTGTCCATGCCCGTGCCCGGCGTGAAGGGCACAATGATTTTGATCGACTGCGCGGGAAAGGCGCCTTGGGCCGCTGCGCCCAGGCTAAGTGTGGCCATCAAAGCTGCGGCCGATGCGGCCAGATATCTGCGATTTATCCATCCCATGCGCGACTCTCCTTTACAAAATTACTCAATTAAATGCTTGGTTTTGCCGGTGCGATTTTGAATAAACGCTCGGCGTTGTCCTGGAAAAAAGCCTTTCGCACCTGCGGCGCCATATCCAGATTTTCCAGAATCTCCACCTCCTGGGGCGCGTACTGGTAGGGATAGTCCATGGCGTACAACACACGGTCCGGCCCCATAAAGTCTTGCGTGAACTTCAGGGCCGGGCCCCAGGCCACGCCGCTGTTGGTGATGTGAAAATTTTCGCGCAAATAGTCGCTGGGCTTGCGCTGCAGCGGCTGCACGCTGGGGTAGCGCTGCGACTTGACGGTGGCGGCATGCATATAGTCCAAGCGGTACGCCCAAAAGGGCAAAGCCTCGCCCATGTGGCCCAAAATAATTTGCAGCTTGGGAAAGCGGTCAAACACGCCGGCAGTGATTAGGCGCAAAGCGTGCAAGCCCGTCTCCACGCCGAAACCGTAAATCGCGCCGTCCAGGCCCGCTTCAATGAAGTGCTGGATCATGCTGGCGGGCATCGCATTGGGGTGCAAATAAATAGGTGTATCCAGGGCCTGCGCCGCCTCAAAAATCGGCCAGAACTTGGGGTCGGACAAATACTCGCCCTGGGTATGCGAATTGATCACCACCGAGTGCATGCCTAGTTGCTGCACACCGCGCTCTATCTCGCGCGCCGCTGCCTGCGGGTCTTGCGGCGCCACGGCAATCATGCCCACCAAGCGGTCCGGGTGGCGGCGCATGGCATCGGCCAGCAGGTCGTTAGCCACCGGGGCAAAGGCGACGGCGGTGTCTTTGTCCATGATTTGCACGCCGGGCGAGGTCAGGCCGATCACCTGCACATCCACCCCTGCCTCGTCCATGTGCTGCAAGCGTAAATCGTCCAAGTCCACCAGGCAGCGCATGATGTGCTGCGCCCGCTCGCTGGGGCTCTGCATGTAAAAACCCATGAGGTGTTTAAAACCGACATCCACATCCGGCTTGTCCAGAATGCGGCGGTAGATTTCCAGCATCTGCGGCGGCGAAAAAGCCTCTTCGGTGGCGATGCGGCGGTAGGGGCGTTGAGGTAGGGAAGTGGCAGACATTCTTTTGTGGCGCTTGTAATAAGGCAAAGGCCATGCGCCGTACCCGGCCCATGCCAACGAAAAGCCCAAGGGGCTTGCAGTTGGGGCGCATGCTAGCAGCCAGCTAAGGCGCCGCCCTGTGGGTAAACCCTAGGCCCGGTGCTATGCTCCCGGCGAACTATTGCAAGTTTTTTCGCGAGGTCCTCCATGGCAAATTACATACTCGTTCACGGCGCCTGGCATGGCGCTTGGTGTTGGCGCCGGGTGGTGGACTTGCTGCAAGCGCAAGGCCATCGCGTGCATGCGCTCACGCTAACGGGCGTGGGCGAACGGGCCCACCTGCTCTCGCCCGATATCCACCTGAGCACGCATATCCAGGACGTGGTGGCCGCTATCGACAACGAGGAACTGCAAGACGTGGTGCTGGTGGTGCATTCCTACGCCGGCATGGTGGGCACCGGCGTGGCCGACCGCGTTCCCGAGCGGCTGCGCCATTTGGTCTATGTGGACGCGGTCGTGCCCAAACCTGGCGAAGCCTGGAGCGCTACCCACGCCAGCGCCACCCGTGAGGCGCGCATGAACGCCGCGCGCGCCAACCGGCTGTACAGTTTTCCGCCGCCGGGGCCCGAGCTCTTTGGCCTGGAGGGCGAAGATGCCGCTTGGGTGGCCCGCCGCCAAACGCCGCACCCCGGCCATCCTTACACCGATGTGCTGGACTTTGACCCCGCACGCGTAGCCCGCGTGCCGCGCACCTACATCCACTGCACCCGCCCCACCCTGGCCACCATAGACGCCATCTGGCCGCGCGTGAACGACCCCAAGTTCTGGGACGGCCTGTGGCTGCCCGGCACCCGCACCCTGGAACTGGCCACCGGGCATGACCCGATGATCAGCGCACCGAGGGAATTGGCGGAGGTGTTGTTGGCGGCTGCGACTTAGCAGCCTCACTGCTGCGGCAGCTTCACCAGCGTGCTGGAGGTAGCCTTAGCTACCCTAAATGCAGGGGCAGCTCTCGCAGTTAAATATGTTTTTGCTAATGAATGCGGTATATTGAATTTTTTTCGATATCCGGATAGGAACCTATCCACCGCACATGACGGTCGCTGGCATTTTGCAGGGCTGAAGCTCAGACCTGGCCATCGCTATTTAATTAAATGTACAATTAAATAAATGCAGATCGAATTCGATCCACGCAAACAGGCGCTTACGCTGCGCCACCGAGATTTGGACTTTGCAGATTGCCTTGCGGCATTCAGCGGCCTAAGTTTCACGTTTGCGGATGCTCGAAAAGCCTATGGCGAAGATCGCTTCATTACGCTGGCATTTCTGGGCCAGCGGCTGGTGGTCATTGTCTGGACTCCGCGCGGCGCGGCTCGCCGCATCATCTCTATGAGGAAAGCCAATGCCCGTGAAATCCAAAAATTCAACCAAGCCCTGGACCGATCCGGATGACGCGCCGGAATTGACGGAAGCCGAACTGGCAATGGGTACCTGGCAGCTCAACGGTAATGACATTTCGCCAGTCCAAGGCAAAGCGCTAGCCCGCGCGGTAATGCGCGGCCGACCGAAAGGCAGCTTGAAAGAAACCCACAAAGTGCCCACGACCTTGCGCCTGGACGAAGAGGTGCTAACCCGCTGGCGCGCCAGCGGAAAGGGCTGGCAAACCCGCGCCGCCGAACTGCTAGCGGCCCATGCGCCCGCATCTGGCCCAGCCTGAAGCCCCCAAGGACCAGCGCTAGCGATTGCCCGCCAGCGCAATTCTCCGGTATAACGCGGCAAGATAAGCCGACGGGCCAGTGGCCCGGGCATTACCAGTAGGAGAAATTTCATGCGCTATGCATGTTTTGAGTTGGACGGCGCTAGGCGCGTAGGCGTGGTGTCCCATGACGGTTTACAAATCCAAGCCCTGGCTTTGAGCGCGTCCGAGGCGCACTTGGGGGTGCTGGCGCTGGTGGAGCTCAGCGCGCAAGGCCAGCCCGCGCCGCCCCATGACGGAGCGCCTATCCCTTTATACACCGTGCGCCTGGAGGCGCCCTTCCCGCTGCCAAGGCGCAATATTTGGTGCGTAGGGCGCAACTACCACGCCCATGCCAAAGAATTACAAGCCTCGGTATTCAAGGACAACAGCGCGGCGGTGGAGGCCTGGCCGATTGTGTTTACCAAAGTGCCCGAGTGCGTGGTGGGACCGACCGATGTGGTGCACATTCCGCATGGCGTGTCCGAGCAGATTGACTACGAGGCCGAGTTGTTGATCGTGATCGGCAAAGGCGGCAAAAACATCAGCGCGCAAGAAGCAATGGAACATGTGTGGGGCTATTCCATCGTGAACGATGTGACGGCACGTGACGTGCAGATGCGGCACCAGCAATGGGATTTGGGCAAGTCCTTTGACACCTTTTGCCCTATGGGCCCCTGGGCGGTGACGGCGCAGGCCATGGACGGCAACGCGGTGCAGGTGCGTTGCTGGGTGAACGGCGATTTGCGGCAGGACGCCAACACAGCAAATTTAATTTTTGGTATTCCCACGCTGATCGAAACCATTTCGCGCGGCATTACCCTGCTCCCCGGCGACTTGATTGCCAGCGGGACGCCAGCCGGAGTAGGCATGGGCATGAAGCCGCCGCAATACCTGAAAGCCGGTGACAGCGTGCGCATTGAAATAGAAGGCATTGGGGTGCTGGAGAACCGCATGGTCTGAACCCGCCTCGGTACTTGCAAGTTGGAAACATACCGCGCTGCGGATAGGCATTGAAGAAATAACTAGGAGACACAAAATGAAACGCAGGCAATGGCCACTAGGGCGTCTTTTAGCCGGGCTGGCTATGGGCTTGGTACTGCCGCTGAGCAGCTGGGCCCAAGCCTTCCCCAACCACCCCATCACCATGGTGGTGCCCTTTCCGCCAGGCGGCTTGGCCGACATCGTGGCGCGACCGGTGGCTGAGGCCATGGGGCGCGACCTGGGTCAGCCGGTGGTGATCGAAAACCGGGGAGGCGCCGGTGGCGGCATCGGCATGGGCGTGGTCGCCAAGGCCAAGCCGGATGGCTATACGGTGCTGATGGCCTTGTCCTCGTATTCGGTCATCCCCGAAGCCGATACCTTGTTGGGGCGCAACCCCATGTACGCGCTGTCCGATCTGCGCCCGATTGCGCGCTACACGGCTGACCCGACCGTGCTGGCCGTACGCGCTGATGCGCCCTGGCAAAGCGTGAAAGATTTTGTGGACGACGCGCGCAAGCGGCCCGGCGCTATCAACTACGGCTCGTCCGGCAACTACGGCACCATGCACGTGCCGATGGAGATACTGGCGCAAGTGGCCGGTATCAAGATGACGCATATCCCCTTTACCGGCGCAGGCCCTGCGGTCGTGGCTTTGCTAGGCGGGCAGATAGACGCAGTTTCCACCGGCCCGGCTACGGTCTTGCAACACGTGAAGGCGGGCAAGCTGCGCGTGTTAGGGCATTGGGGCAACGGGCCACTTGGGTCGATGCCGGATGTGCCTGCGCTCAAAGACAGTGGTTTTAACGCTGAGTATGCGCAGTGGTCGGGCCTGTTTATCCCCAGCGGCACGCCTGATGCAGTAGCGCAGCGCCTGCGCGCCGCCGCACGCATGGCCGCGCAAGATGCCAAGGTGCGCGAGGTGATCCAAAACAGTGGCAGCCCGGTGCTCTACCAGGACACGCCGGATTTTGAAAAATACGTGCAAGTCGATGTGCGGCGCATGGTGGACGTGGTTAAACGTATCGGCAAAGTGGAATAAGGACGCATCATGAAACAAACCTTCACACGCATTGTTTTGCTCTCTACGTTGCTCCTGGCAAGCCTGGGCGCACAGGCGCAAACTTACCCCGCGCGCCCGGTGAAACTGGTGGTGCCGTTTTCTGCCGGTGGGCCGGCAGATAACTATGCTCGCTTTTTGGCGCAGCGCCTGCAAGAATCCATGGGCCAGGGCTTTGTGGTGGACAACAAGCCAGGCGCTGGCTCGGTGATTGGCACCGACTATGCGGCGAAAGCGGCGCCCGATGGTTACACGCTGCTGGTCATGTCCAACACCCAAACCGTGAACGAATCGCTGATCCCCAACAAACCGTATGCACTCATGCGCGATTTTGTGGGCGTGGCGCCTATCAACTATTCCGACCTGGTGCTGGTGGCCAATCCCGGCGCAGGCATCAACTCGATTGCCGACCTGATCAAGCGCGCCAAGGCAGACCCGGATAAGCTGAACTACGCGTCTTCCGGCCCCGGAACGCCTTACCACATGGCTGGCGAGTTGTTTAAAAGCATGGCCAAGGTGTCGATCACACACGTGCCCTACAAAGGCAGCGCCGGTGCGCGCACCGATGTGCTGGGCGGCCAGGTAGAAATGATGTTTGACGCGGTAACCACCATGACCGAGCAGGCTAAGGCTGGCAAAGTGAAGGCCCTGGCGACTACGGGCAAGCAACGCTCCGAAGTGATGCCCGATGTACCCACCGTCAGCGAAGCTGGCGTGCCCGGCTACGAGGCCACTATTTGGCTCGGCGTGATGGCGCCAAAAAATACGCCCAAAGCGATTGTCGATAAGCTCAACGAAGCGATCAGCCAGATTGTGGGGCAAGCCGAAATAAAACAAACCTGGGGCAAGCAAGGCGCGGTGCCGATGGTGATGAACCCGGCGCAGTTTGACAAATACCTGAACGACGACATTGCCAAATGGGCGCATGTGATTAAGAGCGCCAATATCAAGCTGGACTAAGACCATGGCCGACTTTCATGTGCTCAGCGGCGGCGCCGCGCAAGGACTGGTGCGCAAGCTGCAAGACGCGTTTGAACGCGCCAGTGGCGACCACCTGCAAGCCACTTTCGGCGCAGTGGGTGCGATGCAAAAAAAGCTGGCCGAGGGTGCGGCTTGCGACCTGTTGATTTTGACGCGGCCACTAATTGCGCAATTGGCACAAGCGGGCATCGTGCGGGCCGATGGCATTACCGATCTGGGCACAGTGAAGACCAGTATCGCGGTAAAACAAGGTTCTACGCTGCCAGACGTGCGTGACGCTGACAGTCTGCGTGCAGCCCTGCTGGCGGCGGACGCGATCTATATGCCTGATCCGCAATTGGCTACAGCCGGGATCCATTTCAAAAAAGTAATGCAGCAATTGGGCATTGAAGACACCGTGGCGGCGCGCGTGCGGCCCTACCCCAATGGCAATGCAGCGATGACGGCAATGGCTTCCAGCAGCGACGCCCACCCGATTGGCTGCACGCAAGTGACAGAGATTTTGATTACCCCAGGCGTGCAACTGGTGGCAGATTTACCGCCGGCTTTTGAGTTGGCCACGGTCTATACCGCCGGGGTTTGCAGCGCCGCGCAGCGCCGGGTGTCGGCGCATTTGCTGGCGCGCCTGCTCAGCGACGACGAGCATGCCGACATGCGACGCGAAAGCGGGTTTTTACCCTTGTGAGCTAGCCGCCGAAGCTGCCGTGGCGGCCCTGCCCGTCGGCAAAACGGCCTGCCCCTTGCAAGCCCTCACCAATGCAGGCCTTGCCGCGCAGCCACTCCTGGTGCAGCGCGTGGTGCAGGGGCAAATCCCACTGCTGATAGGCGCTCATGCGGTCGGCGTTCATGGTGGCTTGGGGGAAGCCCGCTAGTTGTTCGGCCAGCGCCAGCGCCGCATCCAGCGCACCACCCGTGGGCACGACGCGATTGGCCAGGCCCATGGCCAGCGCTTCCGGGGCCTCCACTTTGCGCCCGGTCAAAATCAAGTCCATGGCGTGGCCCATGCCAATCAGGCGCGGCAGGCGTACCGTGCCACCGTCTATTAAAGGCACGCCAAAGCGGCGGCAAAAAACGCCGAAATACGCATCCTGCTCCATCACCCGCATATCGCACCACAGGGCCAACTCCATGCCACCGGCGACGGCTGCGCCGCTAACCGCCGCGATGACCGGTTTGGACAAAAGCAGGCGCGAGGGGCCCATAGGGCCGAGTGGCGCGCTGGTGGGCGCAGACTCTAATTGCACGCCGGAAAGCGGCTCGAAATCCAGATTGGTTAACACGCCGGGGCCGCCTTCGTCCCGCGCCATGCGCGCTCCAGCTTTCAGGTCCCAGCCCGCGCAAAAATGCCCGTGCGCGCCATGGAACACAGCGACTTTGGCATCCGCGTCTTCCTCAAATGCGATAAACGCGGCGTACAGGGCGCGGGCGGTGTCGGCGTCCACGGCATTGCGCACATCGGGGCGCGAGAGTGTGATGACGGTGATGGCGCCGTGGCGACGACTGCTAACGGACGGGGACTGGGAATCGGTAGAGTGCATGAATTTCCTTGTCGCTATGGTTGGGGGCTTTTGACACTGCTGAGGGCGGCAATAGCCTTACAAAATGTCAATTTAACAGAGTGGCTTGCCGGTTTTGCAGGGCCTCGGGTAAGCTTGACATTTCAATTTGCCGGAGACCTACCGTGTCAAACTTGTTGCGCTTTACCCTAGCCCCGATCCTGCGCGTGGCGCTGGCCTTTGCGCTTTGCACTATGCAGCTCGCCCACCCCGCGAGCGAAGAAAAGCTCAACTACCAGCAAGCACGCAAGGCCTTGGGCCATGCCGAGCCACAGCGGCGCATCAACGGCATGTACCAATTGACCAAGCTGGGTACCGCCAAGGACGCGGACGCGGTGTATCCCTTGCTGGACGATGCCCAAGCTGAAGTGCGGCAAGTGGCGTTGGCAACCGTGTGGCAGCTGTGGGGCAAATCGGGCGACGCCGCTATCGACAAGCTCTACCAGGAAGGCGTAGACAAGATGCGCGATGGCGATACCGCCGGCGCCATCAAAGTGTTTAGCGCCATCATCGCCAAGCGGCCCGCATTTGCAGAGGCTTGGAACAAGCGTGCGACGATTTATTACATGGCGGGCGACTATGAGCTGTCCATGCAAGATTGCGAAAAAGTGCTTGAACTGACGCCGCAGCATTTCGGCGCTTTGGTGGGCTTTGCACAAATGCTGGCTGAGCGTTCGCAGCCCGAGCGCGCGCTTGCCCTCATGGAGCGCGCCAGCAAGGTCAATCCTTATTTAGCCAATGCGGAATTGATGATGGCCGCCTTGCGCATTCAAATCGAGAACAAGCGCAAAAACATGATTTGAGTTTTCGCAGACTGCCATCGGCCTCTTTACACAAAAATCGGGATACGTCCGCCTTTGGATCGCCACGTCGCTGCGCTCCTCGAGATGACGGGCTGACGCTGACGCGCCCTAGGGCTTGACGGTTTCTATCAACACCTGCCCAGCCAGACCCGCTTCGCGGTGAACATGAATGTCCGCGTAGGCCTGCGAACCCGTGATGGCAGCCATCACTTTGAAAGAGGGATACATCATGATGGCGACCTGGTCCCACTGCGCATCACCACCGCCCACCAAAAGGCCGCGCACCTTCCCAACATAGACCAGCTTGCCGCCCGCCTCCATCACCATGCGCGTCATGGCGCGGCCGTAAATGTTATAGGCCTGCAGGCCCGTCAAGTCACTTGGGCGACCATCGGCATAGGCCGCTTTGTCGCGAAACTTCAGCAAATTGAGCATGTATATCTCGCTGCCATCGTCGCGCTGCAAGGCGGCCTGCATTTGCGCGGCGCTGGGGATTTGGGCGTTTTCAATCTGCATGCAAGTGTCTCCTTGGTGCCCGGTACGGGCCATCCGTTTACAAAGGCGAGGCCATAATACAAGACGATTGTCGCGTCCCGGTTTGCTGCATTTGCCAATTTGCAATGGCGCGCGGAGGGCGCTCGATGCCCGTTATAAAAAAATGAGGAGTGAGAGCATGATCAAACGCTTAGCCATAGGCCTCTTGGCCTTCCTGCTACTAGCGGGGGCCGGGTTTTATGCCATTGGCGGCGCCAGTGGCGCATTGCTTTTGTACGTGAAATTCATCATGCGTAAAGACTACGGACCCACACAGGAAGTGAACTGGAAAGTCGGCCCAGCGGATGCCGTGGCAAGCTCTGGCAAGCGACCCCCCAATGTAATTTTGATCGTCGCCGATGACCTGGGCTTTAACGACATCACCCTCAACGGCGGCGGCATAGCGGGCGGCAATGTACCCACGCCCTACATCGATAGCATTGCGCGCGAAGGCGCGGACTTTCGTAACGGCTATTCGGCCAATGCCACCTGCGCGCCCTCGCGCGCGTCCATGATGACCGGGCGCTATGCCACCCGCTTTGGCTATGAGTTCACGCCCACGCCCAAGCAGTTTATGAAGGTGATTACCAAGACCACGCCACACGAGGGCTGGCCTGCGGCCGTGTACCACGCAGAGCGCGAAGCGGATCTGATTCCTTACGAGGACATGGGCTTGCCCACCACCGAAATCACGATTGCCAAGTTAATGCAGGGCGCGGGCTACCACACCGTGCACCTGGGGAAATGGCATTTGGGGGATAGCCCACAGTTCCGCTCGTATGCGCATGGCTTTGACGAGTCGCTATCACTCATGCATGGCGCGTCCATGTTTTTGCCTGAAAACAGCCCTGATGTAGTGAACTCCAAACAAGAATTTGACCTGATCGACAAGTTCCTTTGGGCATCGGCGCCGTGGGGCATACGCCACAACGCGGGTGAGGTGTTTCAGCCACCCAAGTACATGACCGATTACCTGACGGACGAAGCCGTGAAGGTGGTGCAAGCCAATAAGAATCGGCCTTTCTTTATGTACTTGGCCTATAACGCGCCGCACACGCCTTTGCAGGCCACGCGCGAAGACTATGACGCGCTGAGCTTCATCCCCGACCACACTTTGCGCGTCTATGCCGCCATGATCCGCTCGCTAGACCGCAATATCGGGCGGGTGCTGCAGTCACTCAAAGACCAGGGCTTGGACGACAACACGCTGGTCATCTTCACCAGCGATAACGGCGGCGCACATTACATTGGATTGGATGGCATCAACTCGCCTTATCGCGGCTGGAAGGCCACCTTCTTTGAAGGTGGTATCCACGTGCCATTTTTTATGCGATGGCCGGCTGGCATTCCCAAAGGTACGCAAGTGACTGCGCCCGTGAACCACTTCGATATTTTTTCGACCGCCGCAGCTGCAGCCGGAGTAACGGAACCCAAAGACCGGCCTATCGACGGCGTGAACCTGCTGCCCTATGCGCAAGGAAAAGCCGGTGGACGCCCGCACGAGAATATTTTCTGGCGCACCGACACCTACCGCGTGGTGCGATCGGGCGACTGGAAATTGCAAGTTTCCGAGCAACCGAAAAAAGACTGGCTGTTTGACCTGGCCAAAGACCCGACCGAAAAGAACAATCTGGCCGCGTCCCAGCCCGAGCGCGTAGCACGCATGAAGATAGATTTGATGACTTGGGATAAGGCCCAAAGCAAGCCTATGTGGCCGGCACTGGGTGCGGGCCCGATTGCAATCGACAAAAACCTGAAGCAAAAATTAGGCGCTGGAGACGAATACGTTTTTTATGCAAATTAATTGGTGGCGGGCCTGCTTCATAATGACGCGTGACCACGCCACAACTCCCCCCTGAAGCAGCGGCAGCCCCTACGGCGCTAGACGCCCGCGATGACTTAGTCGATTCCTCCTACGCCTGGTTCCGCCTAGGCATATGCCTGCTGATGATGACACTGGGCAATCTGGGCATGTGGGTGGTGCCGGTGATTATTCCCGCCGTCCAGGCAGAGTTTGGCATTGGCCGTGCAGAGTCCGCCCTGCCCTATACGCTGCTCATGATCGGCTTTGGCGCCGGTGGTATTTTGATGGGCCGTATGGCGGACAAATACGGCTTGTTCCGGCCCCTGGTATTCGCCGCATGCGCCATGGGCCTGGGCTTTGTACTGGCGTCTATGTCTACCGGGATCATAGGTTTTGCGATAGCGCATGGCGTGCTGATCGGCCTGCTGGGCAGCTCGATTGCATTTGCCCCTTTGATGGCCGACACCGCGCTGTGGTTTGCCAAGCGGCGTGGCGTGGCGGTGGCAATTTGCGCCAGTGGCAATTACCTATCCGGCACGATTTGGCCGCCGGTAATGCAACACTTTATCGAGACCGTGGGCTGGCGCCAGGCCTATATGGGTGTGGGTTTGTTTTGCGCTGTGTGCATGGTGTTGCTTGCGCCACTGTTGCGCCGCAGACCGGCTGCCGTAGTGTTAGCGCCGGGTGTTAGCGCGGACGCGCAAGCCCGCGAACGGCCCTTTGGCTTATCGCCCCGGCGCGCCACGGTGCTCTTGTGTGTGGCCGGCTTTAGCTGCTGCATCGCCATGGCCATGCCGCAAGTGCATATCGTGGCCTATTGCACCGACCTGGGCTATGGCGCGGCGCGCGGTGCGGAAATGTTGTCGCTCATGCTGGCCTGCGGCATTGTCAGCCGCTTGGTGTCAGGCGCGATTTGCGACCGCATTGGCGCGCTGCGCACACTGCTGCTGGGCTCGGTGTTGCAAGCCACGGCGCTCTTGATGTTTTTGCCCTTTGACGGGCTGGTGTCGCTGTATTTGGTGTCCGCCTTGTTCGGCCTGTTCCAAGGCGGCATCGTGCCGTCTTACACGCTGATTGTTCGGGAAAATTTTGCGCCCACGCAAATCGGCGCGCGGGTGGGAACGGTGATCATGTTCACCATGCTGGGCATGGCCACCGGGGGATGGATGTCAGGCAAAGTGTTTGACCTGACCGGTTCCTACCACGCTGCGTTTTTAAACGGCGTGGCTTGGAATATGCTCAATGTGGGGATTGTGGTGTTTTTGTTGCGGTCGCGACAAGCGCGATAGCTCATTCACGACCCAGCGCATCGCGCTCTTGCGCCAGGTAGACCCAGTCAACAACCTCGCCAGCTGGTTGGTAGCCGGAAACCAGTTGCTGTAGCAAGCCGCGTATCAAGGGCACGTCATTAACGCTGGTGGCCACGCGCAGGCTGTTGAGGCTTGTCTGCAATTCATGCCAAGGCAAAAATGGCTCTTGCGCTTTCATGATGCGCGGGTGCTGTGTAGAGACAGGGTTCTCGCCGATGAGTAATTCCTCGTACAGCTTTTCGCCAGGACGCAGGCCCGTAATAGCAATTTCTATATCGCCCTCCGGGTTGTTGTCGTCGCGCACGCGCAGGCCCGACAACTCGACCATGCGGCGTGCCAGTTCCATGATGCGCACCGGCTGCCCCATGTCCAGCACAAACACATCGCCACCGGTACCCATGGCACCCGCCTGAATGACAAGCTGTGCTGCTTCTGGGATGGTCATGAAAAAACGGGTGATGTCCGCGTGCGTCAATGTGATAGGTCCACCGTTTCTGATTTGCTCACGAAACAAGGGCACGACGGAGCCGCTGGAGCCTAAAACATTTCCAAACCGCACCATAGAAAAACAGGTGCGCGAAGTGGGCGCCGGACTGCCTTGGGCGTTGGCTGCCAGGCCCATTTCAGCCAAGGCTTGCAAGACCATCTCGGCCAGGCGCTTGGTGGCACCCATGATATTGGTGGGGCGTACGGCTTTATCAGTGCTGATCAGCACGAAGTTGCGCACGCCGTTGCGCACTGCAGCCTCTGCGCAAACGCGCGTGCCCCACACATTGTTATGCACGCCTTCGGCAGGGTTGTGCTCCACCAAAGGCACGTGCTTATAGGCAGCGGCGTGGTACACCGTATGCGGACGCCAGGTGTCCATGATCTCTTGCATACGCACTTCGTCGCACACCGAGGCCAGCAGGGGGACGATTTCCGTTGAGGACATGCCTCCTGCGGAAACAGCACCCACTTTTGGCGATGCATCAACGCCATCGGCCTCGCGGGGACCTGCAAGACCTACTAAGGCAAGTGATTGCAACTCCTGGTGGATTTGGTACAGGGCGAACTCACTCATTTCCACCAGCAATAGCTGCTTAGGCTGCGATTGCAAAATTTGACGGCACAGTTCGCTGCCAATGCTGCCACCAGCACCCGTGACCAATACAGTTTTGTTATGGGTATTACGGTTTAGCAATAGCGCATTGGGCTTTACCGGTTCACGACCGAGTAAATCGTCAATATCCAAATCACGCACATCACTCATGCTGACTTTACCGGTGACCAAGTCGGTCATGGCGGGCAGCGTACGCACCGCTAATCGCAAGGGACTAATCTGCGCCAGTATGGCGTTGCGGCGTTGCCGTGACACGGAAGGCAATGCCATCAACACGTCGGTGATGTTGCGGCTGATCACCAATCCCGGTAAATCTTCAGGTGAAAAAATAGGTAGTCCATTGAGCACATGGCCATGCAGACGATCGTCGTCGTCCAGATAACCCACCACCCGAATTTCATGGCTGGCGGACATGGCATTGGCTAATTGCCGCCCGGCGGCGCCTGCCCCATATATCAAGGCCTGCGGCAAGGTCGCCAGCTTCAAGCGACTTTGGTATTCACCACCCAACCAAATTTTGACAAAGACGCGGGAGGTGCCCACGAACATTAGCATTAGCATGGGCTGAATCAGGCCAATAGTGCGAGGTACACCGTCTACCCCTATTGCGGTAAAAAGGCTGGCGTAAAGCAAACCGTATATTCCAATGGCCCGTGCCACGGAAATCATGGCGGGCATGCCGGTATAGCGGAAGATGGCGCGGTAAAGACCCGAGATGATAAAAATCGGAATAGCTAAAAGTACCGAGACCAACACCGGGGCCATCGGGCTGCCGGCTAGCGTCCGGAATTCACCTAAGCGCAGGTAGTAGGCGAGCCAAACCGCCAGGATACAAAAGCTTGTGTCTAGGCACAGGGCAATAATGCGCTTGGCCAAACGCGGCAGGGAAAGTACCGGATGGGCAAAATTGATGAGGCGATGAAACATAGGCTCAGCGTCGTATGACTTAATGGGTTACGCCGTCTCGGCGTAATACTTTAATAAACGTCAGCCAAAGAATCCGGATGTCGAACCACAAGGATTGACGCTGGAGGTAATCAACATCAAACGCAACTTTTTGTGGTATTGGTAACTCATCCCGCCCGTTCACTTGAGCCCAGCCCGTAAGCCCTGGCAATAGAACCTGGACCCCACAGCTAGTGCGCAACTCAATAAGGTCATATTGGTTGAACAGCGCCGGGCGGGGCCCAACCAAACTCATATCCCCCTTCAGAATGCACCACAGCTGCGGTAATTCGTCTAAGCTGCTTTTACGCAGGAATGACCCGATGGGTGTGAGGTGTGCTGATGGATCGCCCAGTAAATGCGTCGCGACAGCCGGTGTGCCGATACGCATACTCCTGAATTTGGGCATTTTGAAAATCGCATTGTTCCGGCCAACGCGGTCTGACCAATACAAGGCAGGACCTGCCGAAGTCAGTCGAACCGCAATGGCGACCAACACAACGGGAATAGCTAGTACTACCAAGGCTACCAGAGCAAGGAAAAAATCCAAAAAGCGCTTCATGGCATCAGGCCGATGGGCTTAGGTCTGGCGCCATTGCACGCCTCAGGCCTTCCTCCACCGAGATTGGCGGGGTCCATCCGAGCAAGCTTTGGGCCTTTGAAATATCGACTTGTAAATTTCCGCACAGACGCTGAACTGCATCACCCTTGCCAAGCAATGCTCCAACTGCCTGCAAAGCCCACACGGGCACAGGTAGCAGGCGCGCGGGTACGCCAGCCGCCTTTGCCATGCCACGTATCAGCTCAGTGGTGGATAAGTCCTGCCCATCACTGACTAAAAATGTTTGATTGGCCGCTTTCGGATGGGTGATACATGTCGCTATGAAATCTACCAAATTATCCAGAGCAACAAAGCTGCGCTTGTTATTTACGGAACCTAAAGGCAGTGGCAAGCCGCGTCGGACGGTGCCCATTAATGCTGAGAAATTTGCCTTAACGCCGGGGCCGTACACCAACGGCGGGCGGATGATGACTACCTGCATGCCCGTTTCTTTACTAATTTGAAGTAAACCCTGCTCCGCTTCGTGTTTACTCTTTCCATAGGCATCTTGAGTGTTGGGTCTATCTTCTTCAGTAAACGATCGTAAGCGTGGCGTGCTCTCACCATTGACCTTAACCGAGCTTACGAAAACAAATCGCTTAACCCCAGCGGCAGCCGCTTGACGGGCGAGGTTCAGGGTGCCATCCACGTTAACGATGCGAAAAGCTGTCAGCGGGTCGGCTTCGGTATCGTGCATGACGTGGACACGAGCGGCAAGATGAATAACATTTTTAACACCTGCCAAGACCTGACGCCAATCCGTGTTGGCATTTAATTCCCCAAGCGGCAACACGCGCACTCCCTCCGGCATTGAGACCATGGCACCACGGACACAGGCCAGCGTCTCAACCCTATGCGCGGCCAGTCTCGCTACCACACCAGAGCCAACGAAACCGGTTGCCCCAGTGATCAGCGTCAAGCCGGTTTGGCTACTCCCAGAGATATTGACCATCACGCTTTACGCCAAACCTTTCTGTTCACAAAGTCCGTATAGCTCAAAATAATGCGCAGCACCTTTTCTGCCACATTCGTGGCTTCATAGTCCTTCACTAACGCAAGCGCGCGGGTTGTACCGCATGGTTGGGTTTCAAGCACACTCAGTGCCTGCAAAGTGCGATCGACATCGAGCCCGACAAACATCACGGCCGCCTCTTCAAACCCTTCTGGCCTTTCTTGTACCTCGCGCAAATTCAGAGCTGGGAAGTTCAAAATCGAAGACTCTTCCGTGATGGTTCCGCTGTCCGATAAAACAGCCCGCGCTGACGTCTGTAGACGTACGTAGTCTAAAAAACCAAATGGCTTGTGGAACCGCACCAGCGGATGCGCGACCATTGACATCGCGTCCATACGCTTGCGCGTCCTGGGATGGGTAGACACAATCACAGGCAGTTCAAACCGTTCAGCCACCGCATTCATCACGTTGAATAAGCGCTGCAAATTTTCAGGTGCATCCACATTTTCTTCACGATGCGAACTCACCAAAAAGTAAGCTCGCTCACTCAATTCCAGTCGATCCAGTACCTTAGACGCATCAACCCCATCACGGTAATACTCAATCACCTCACGCATGGGGCTACCAGTCTTGATAATTTGGTCTGGGGGCAAACCCTCCCGCAACAAATACTCTCGTGCAATGTCGCTGTAAGTTAGATTGATGTCTGACGTATGGTCAACGATGCGTCGATTGATTTCTTCAGGCACTCTGGAATCAAAGCAACGATTGCCCGCCTCCATGTGAAAGGTCGGAATCTTTCTGCGCTTGGCTGCGATGACTGCGAGGCTGCTGTTGGTGTCCCCTAACAACAACAGCGCTTCGGGTTGGTGCTCATCCATCACCTTGTCAGCAGCGATGATCACCTGACCGATGGTCTCTGCTGCCGTTGCACCTGCAGCCTCCAAAAATGCGTCAGGTTTGCGTATACCAAGATCACTGAAGAAGACACCGTTCAACTCGTAATCATAGTTTTGGCCGGTGTGTACCAGTATATGGTCGCAGTGCTGGTCTAACTTTGGAATCACACGGGAGAGGCGGATGATCTCTGGCCGCGTCCCCACAATGGTCATCACTTTGAGTTTACGCATGGACCGCACCCCGAATGATGTCCAACTTCATCAAAACCTCTTTGACCTGCTGAACGTTCAGGCGGCGGGTGTTGTGCGAGGTGTAGTCGTCAATCGCTGAAATTCCAACCTCGCCCTCAACAAAATACTTGTCGTAATTCAGGTCACGTGAATCGGCCGGAATCCGGTAATAGTCGCCAAGGTCTTCTGAACGCGCCATTTCTTCGCGGGACACCAGTGACTCGTAAAGTTTCTCTCCATGGCGGGTCCCAATGATCTTGATGTCATTAGCCGCACGCAACAGATCTTTCATAGCCTGGGCCAAATCGCCGACAGTTGAGGCAGGTGCCTTCTGGACAAAGATATCACCTGGGCGGGCGTTTTCAAAAGCATACAAAACCAAATCCACAGACTCTTCCAACGACATCAAAAAACGAGTCATGTTGGGGTCAGTGATAGTCAGTGGTTTCCCCGCCTGCAACTGCCCAAGAAACAGAGGAATGACCGATCCACGCGAGGCCATCACGTTTCCATAGCGGGTGGCCGATAACACTGTCTTTCCTGGGTCGCACAGCCGAGATTTAGCCACCATCACCTTCTCCATCATGGCCTTAGAAATGCCCATGGCATTGATCGGGTACACCGCTTTGTCCGTACTGAGCACCACGCAGCGCTTTACCTCATTGGCTATAGCCGCACGCATCACATTTTCAGCACCTTGCACATTGGTGCGCAAGGCCTCCATCGGGTAAAACTCACATGATGGAACCTGCTTCAACGCTGCTGCGTGAAACACATAGTCCACACCCCGCAAGGCATCGTGAATGCCGTCGTACTCGCGCACATCGCCAATGTAAAACTTAACCTTGTCGCTGTTAAGCGCAATGCGCATGTCTTCTTGCTTTTTTTCGTCCCGACTAAAAATGCGAATTTGGGCAAAATCTGAATGCAAGAAACGGTTGAGAACTGCGTTACCGAATGAGCCCGTTCCGCCGGTAATAAGCAATACCTTGTCTTTAAACATCTCTGACTTCCTCTGTGTATGTAGATTCAAGTAAATTCGTGCATGCGGCGCACCAACTCTGGCCAGGCAGCCGGCTGGTAACCCGTAATCTCGCGGAAGCGGCTAGAGTCCAGCGATCGATCAATCTCAAGCTTGTCATCGGGCGTAATGTCTATAGCTTTGCCGAAGACCTGTGCCACGAGCTTTAGCAACTCATACTTGTTGATCGGCTCGGCAGACACATGGTAGAGCCCCCTCAACTCAGGATTTGGCACTACGAAATCGCGCATGACACGGGCCAGCTCTACCGTGGGCAAGCCTGAAAATATGGCACGTGCGTAGCCTTTTACCGGCCCCTGTTGCGCCAAAAACCAGCCCACCAAGCCATGCATGCTATTGAGTTCATGGCCAATGATGGAGGTACGCAGCGTAACTGCGTGCGGATAGTCCACCTCCCCCAGGTATTTGCTCCGGCCATACAAATCGTTCGCATCCGACACATCTTGCTCACGGTACATACCTCTTGTTCCAGCAAAAACGCAGTCAGTGCTCATGTGAATCAGGCGGGCACCCGCCACATCACAAAGCTGGGCCACCCTGTGGGGCAGCAACGCATTGATGGGAATCGCGGCTAAGGGGTCATCGGCCTCGGCGAGTTGCTTGACTAGGCCAATGCAATTAATCACGACGTTGGGTCGGGCTAGCGCGAATAACCGCATGAGGCTGTCTGTATTTTCTACGTCCACCCCACAGACCACCTGCTCGCGCAGTTCGGACGGCAGCAGACGCAGCACACCGGCCGAGCGGGCTGACCCCATCACCGAACATTCGTCGCTCTGCGCGAAAACACGGAACACCGCGTTGCCCAGCATGCCGGATACTCCCAGCACCAGTACCCTAGTTTTTTTATTTTTATTCATTGAAGCATTTTCCTATTTTTTATCACGTTTTCCTATCACTTGCGCCCTGCTAAGACCAGTGAAAAGTGATGCATCAGCTTTGTAGCGAGCATAGCGGGGTCGAAATGCTGCTTGTAATAAATTTGACCGGCCTCACCCATTCGTTTTAGCTCATCAGCTGGAAGAGCTCTAAGCCGCAGTACTGCCGCTGCCAGCGCAGCGGCGTCTTCGGCAGAGCAAGACACGCCAGCACCCGACTCTTCAATCGCCCGGGCACCCTCGCCATCCAGCGATGCGATGATCGGCTTCCCCGCGGCTAGGTACGCCTGGATTTTGCTGGGCACCGTCTGGCTCATGATGGGGCTACGCGTCAAACTCACCAACAGAGCTGAGGCCTGCACCAAAATACCCGGCATAGCCTCGGGCACGTACCGACCCGGCAGTTGCACATTGGACAGCCCCCGCCGTGTAACCTCTTGCTGCAACCATTTACTGCGACTGCCGCTGCCCACCAGAACTATCCGTACATCCGTATGAGGCAGTAAAAGTTCGGCAGCATCCAGCACGGTGCCCAATGCCTGCACTGTGCCCAAGTTTCCGGCAAACACCACGTTGAACCCCGGCGCCAGCAACAAAGCTGGTGGACCGAGAGACTGCAATTTGCTAAATGCCAACTCGCCAGGGTTGGGGTGGTATTTGACCGAGGTTTTCCCGGCCATAGCCTGCACCGGAGTAATGAAAGCCTCCGACTGCACCAAGAGTAAATCACATCGCCGGTAAATCCAGCGCACCAGCACGGCTACCATACCAAGAACACGCCGGTTACGAACAAACCCGGTGGCCTCCAGGCTTTGCGGCCAAAGGTCCTGCACCCAGGTGACCAACTTTGCAGGCTTTAGGAAGGCGAGCCACACCGCAGGTATGGCCTGAATAATCGGTGAAGGGGCATAAACAAAAACCACATCGAAATGCTGTTTGCGTAGCAACCAAGGGCCCAGCACGCCAGCACTCAGGACAAAAGAAAAATAGTTTGCCGTCAATCCAATTGCGCCACCTCTCCCCCGCGACACTATCGGAACACGATAAATTTTGTAACCCAATTCGTGCTGCTGCGGCCCGAAACCGCCAGCATGGTAGCCATCAAATATTTCACCGTGCGGATAGTTAGGTTGACCCGTCAAGACAGTGATGTCACAACCCTCACACACGAGGGACTCCACCACTTCGTTGATTCGGAATGACTCAGGCCAAAAGTATTGACTTAAAACCAAAACTCTCATCCGGTGGTATCGCTCAATAGTTCATTTAAAAAATCGTGAGGTGAGCGCAACTGTAATTCTGGCTCGGAGACCTCAAGAAAGCGCTTGACCGCACGTGCAATAGAAATGGCCGAGGTCGGATCAAACGTCTGCACCGGCCTGCATACATCGCGCACGTAGTCCAGTTCAGAAGCTAGGATCGGTAGACCTGCATGCGTGGCTTCTATGAGAGGCAACCCAAACGACTCGGATGTGGACGGAAAAATCATTGCCCTGGCTGTGGCGTAGAAAGACAATACCTTTTCATGCGGCATCTGCCCCAAGTCTTTAATCCGAAGCCCCGATTCAACCACCAACACATCCAACTCACGCTTGAGTGCCCTATCACGCGGACTCAAGGTCAAGGCAAGCGAAGGATGCAATCCATCTTGCGCCAGCAACTGCCATGCCGCAAACAACGTCCGATGGTTCTTATGCGCTTCTCCATCCGCTAAATAGACAAAATCCCAGTCTGGCGTCCTAACGTTATGCTCAGGCGACGTGTGCAGGGCCTCGACAAACGGCAACACCCGCACCGCTGGCTGCGCCGAATCGCGCGCACCATACCATTGCAGCACGTCGCGCTGCATGGAAGGCGTCTGCACGATGTACTCGGCCACCCGATACCGAAAAACCCTGCTCACGAGGCGCTCAAATGTAAGACGCACACGAGTCTTTATCTTGTACCCTGATGGCAATTTTCGTGCGAGGTATAGCCGATTTTGCAAAAAAACGATAACTTTTGCTTGATTCGAAAGCAAGGGCGGAAGACCATGAAAGCATAATATGACGTCGTTTGCTTTAGCCGTCGCACTCAAATAGACCTCCGCCTTCAAGCGAGAACCAGCGCTGGCATCAACCCATGTAACTTGTGCACCATCAGGCAACATCACTTGCCCACGGGCTCGAGCGTCTAGCAGCGCAGTTAATTGCACATTACTTGGCCATGCTGCTGTAAGTGCTTGCAACAGCACGAACCCGCCCCCAGTGTGGACGCTGGGCGCGTTAAGCACTATGGTGCGACGAATGCTCATCGCGAAAGTTGGTCCGATGTGGCCTTCAAGCTGTCGGCAACCTGCTCCCAGCGGAGCCCCAAACGCGCCAAGTGCTGCGCAAGGGCTTCTGGCGCCGCAGAGATTGTGTCAAGGCCTGATATGTATCTCCGCCCACCTGCGGCGGTCGGTCTCGACAAACGCTTGACAAAGCGAATCAGCCTTTCATGTCGATACCGCTTCATCTCCACTCTAATCTGCTGATTCAGCATCTTTGTCGCAGACCCGAGAATGTGTTCCACCTCTACGGTAGCCTGATCGATTTCCGAGGCATATTCAGAATGCAGGACACGGCAAACGGCAATCAGGCGTGCAAAGTTAAATGTAGCAACCTTGTGCGGTGCAATCCGCGAAATTGTTTCAAGTGCGGCATGAGCCCACACCGTCTCAACTGAAAAGAAACGGGGTACCCCCCGACTCCAACCACCAGCTTCGAAGCCGCTGGTCTGCGACTCATTGCTAAGTTTTCCCTTGTGGGTATTCATTGCACTGCGCCCAGTATTGCTTCCCCCAGAGGCACCAGGTATTGTCAGCGGATAGTCAACCACTACAAAACTCTTACTGCAAAGTGCCAGACCAATCGCGCCGGAAACATCAGGACTAGATCCATGAAAATAGGCTCCAGACAACTCGCGGATTCGCTCCAGAACTGACCGTTTGACAATTCCATGATAAATTTTTGGAAGTCCATCGGTACCTTGCGCAGCATTGTGCAATGCGGTTGCCAAGGCTATGGATGAATCATGAACGTGCATATCGCCGAAACGTTTTGCAAAGTACAAACGTGACGCGTGCGCAGCACCCAAATAACGCGACCGAAAGTCAGGCCAAACGTAGTTGGTCACCACATTGGGGGCGATCAATTCAATACCCTTGTCCTTGGCCCAAGCTGCGGCAAGCAGCGCATCTGCGGTAATGGTGTCATCGTCACCAATCAAACAGACATATTCGCCAGAAGCTGCAGAGATTGCAGCATTGTGATTACCGGTCATGTCCAGCTTTTCATGCGGTCGAAAGTAATAGAGCCGCGGATCTGTCACCCAGGCATTGCAACGATCTGCCATGCAGGCAGCCAGTTCACCCGTGGTGCTAGTGTCACTGACCACAACCTCCAGCCGCGGATCGGTAATAGCGAGAATCGACCGGATGGCCGGTATGGCATACCGGGCACGGTTATGAGTGGGGATAGCAATCGAAAGCAATGGGGTCATAGCTGCCAGAAAATATCAAAAATTACCGTGCCTGTGGCGGCACGCGACGTGCCGACCATATTCCAAGCGCGAGGTACAGGTTCATGGGAAATGCTTCAAACACAATTGTTGTCATAGAAAAAATACCGAAAACTAGCACGCAGGGCATCGCCTGGCTCCAATCCACCGACCGCATACGGTAGCGAATAAACAGAGCGCAGAGCACAGCGGCCAGCGCGGCGAGCAACCCGAAATTCCCAACCCAGGACGCCAGGAGCGAATCCGGCGCTAGTTGATTCTCGGGGTCCGCACTCATGAGGTTTGCGGTGTTGGTATAAAGACCAAAACGCGCAATCGAAAACGCTGACTCTCGTGCAATATCCAAGAAAACGTCCAGCCTGCCGCCTCCCGACAACTCAACGTAATCTTCCCGCATTGTCAGAAAATCAAGATTGGGCAGCGCCAGTGCAAACGTACACAAGGTGAGCATCCAAAAAACATATCGGTGCCGTCCGCACATTAGCCATAAACCGAGCAATACTGCCGTCACCATCCCTGTACCTGACTGCGCCAACAGGCTAACCATCAAAGCAAGACCCACCGCCAACACCTTTATCTTTAATTTTGACGGAGCAAAAACCATCACACAAGCAGCACTGGCACAAACAAAAAAAGCCGTCGAATTGGGCGCAACAAAGAACCCTGGTGTACGTGCCGGAACGCCGGGGAATATTTCGCCGAATACCGGGGGCATATAGAACAACTGGAATACCTGCACCGCCAAGCTACTTACGAGCCCTAGCAAAATCCATGGTACTGCTGCGGCAGTGTCCAACACTTCACTCCAGTCGCCCATTAAAAGGAAGAGCATGAACGGGAATATCCAACGAAGCCCGATCAGCCCCGCCACGAAGCCGTTATCAAGCATAGACAGGGTCACCATAAACAGAATCAGCGCAATTAAAGCACCCGAGTAGTCGGTCAACGGCCCTCGGCCTTTCCTTTGCGCCCCGAAGAGGATTGCTGTGAACAACAATACGTAAATGACATCCTTGAGCACCTTGTAAATGACAGGCCCGTCATAATGGACCAGAGAAAGGCGTTGCTCTGAAAAAAGGAGGGAAAGGGCATGGAAGTTCTGAAGCACTGCGGCCATAAACATAGCGGGGAAAAGCCACTTGCCACGATTATAGAAATGATGCATCGCTTAACCGTTGGATACCATAACGCGAACAAAGACTCGGCTTAACATAATTCATTTGACAATCGTCATAAATTCAGATTTCGCTTCGTTTTTCAATCACGACCGTCACCTCTTCACCCAAGTTTTTCCAAAGGGCGTTGGCGACATAGGCGATTGGTAGTACGGCGATGCAGGCAACATGCCTCAGCAACTTTCCGGCTGTAGAAGAACGCCAGAAAGCAGCGTGAAAAGATTCGTGAAACATTCCTATAAACATCGCATTGGACGTGGCGACTCTCATAAACGTCGACTGGGGCAGGTCAACCCGAGCCATCAACCGCTGGATGCTTTGAGTGTTGAAAATATGCAAATGTCGTGGGGTCTCCCAACCCCGCCATCGACTTCCGAAAAGACGAGCCAGAAATGACGCGGAATTCGGTGTTCTTATAACCAATCGCCCCCCCGTTTTTAGCAATAGTGTCTGTGCGGCCAAGACGGCAATTGGATCAGCAAGGTGCTCGACAACGTGATTAAAAAAAATATAGTCATAGGGGCCCGCAGCCCGAAACTCGTTTTCGGAAAAAAAGGCAGTTAACCCCTGCTCTTGAGCGCATGCACAGGCTTCAGGATCGAAGTCGTAACCCACGACGCCACCAACACCCAGTCTCCTGAGTTGGCGCATAAAATCACCCGAGCCACAGCCATAATCCAGCGTATTTAGGCGAGTGATGTTAGCGCCTAGGAAAATAGATTTTAGATAACTTTCTCTTTTTTTAACCCCAAAAAATTCAATTATTGACGCAATTCTTGATGGTCGATATTGGTTATGCGTAGAGTACTTCGTGTAAAAGCTCTGAACAACCTCAACCGGCGGAATATCCACTGCGAAGACAAGGCCGCATACTGAATCTTGACAGGCAGCATAAGAAAGCCCTAAGGCTACGCTAAATTCGTAATCTGGACGCTGATACAGAACAGGTTTTAGATTAGAGCAACCACACAGAGGACATATGGTTTGAATAGAAGATTTGTGATTACTATCGGCCATAAATAAGTCGCCTACAAATGCGCTTGGCGCTCAAATTTAAAAATTTTAATGATTCGGAGTCCAAAACAAGCTACAGTAAAAAGAAGAATCACCAGTTTCCAAGCAATAGGAAAGTTCATGTATGATGTCATGTAAATCAAACTTCCAAAAAAAATTGATTGAAACATATATTTTTTCGCAACCATAGCCAGCCTGCTATCCAGGCTGGCCAAAGTTAACCAAAGCAAACAAGAATCTAAAACAATCCGGATCACCCAGGCAACGGCCGCCCCCATTATTCCAAAGTTTCCAAGTCCGATCCATAGAAATAGACAAAATAATGGCAATTCAATCAGGTGAATTAACGCTACTTTTTTAGAATTATTTGCGGCCTGTAGCCAAATTAACGGTATAAACGAAATACTATTAATCAACATGCCGCTTGCCATCAGAGTCAATATCTTCGCTCCAGACTGCGCAAACTGCAAATCAATCCAAGTAGTCATTATTTCATTTGAAAAAAGAGCAATGAGTACAAATGCAGGCATGCAAAGTGCTGTAATTAATGACGCTGCCCGTTCGAGCGTTTCAATAGTCACTTTGCTGAAATTCATACTTATTTTTGCAAATTGGGGAAACAGAACTCCCATTAACGCCGACGGCACAATCGAGAGCTTGGAGATTAGCTCCTGAGGCGTTGCATAGTAGGCCAGCGCTTCTGCCGATGCAAAAGCTCCAACTACAAACCGGTCAAGATATCCCATAAGCGGTCCGACAATATTGCTCACCGTCATCCACCCACCCGAAATACAAAGTGGCCTGACTAAGTCGATCTGGAAAACAATTGCACTTCGCTCTTTTGGCAAAATACCCCAAGCCCAATACGAATGGGCGATGCACGCTATCACGCGCCCGGCGACCAATACCCAAGCGATGTAATCCAGGCGAGGGCCGCCCCCGTACAGCACCACTACCAAGGGGCCCAGAAAAGTAAACAAACCCATGGGTAAACGAATCAGGTTAACGATGCCAAACGCATGGCGAGCTTCCAGAATTCCGCGAAAACCCGAAGTCAGCACAATGAAGGGCATAGCTAGCGCCATGGCATACACAGCGTTTATGGCCTCCAGCTGATCCGGCACATCTTGGATAAGCCCGACACCCCAGGATGCGAACGCGGCAACCAGAATACCGGCCACCACACCCAGCATCGCCATGAGCACCGTTGCCGTACCCACAAGCGGGCCAACTTTCTTGTGCTCTTCATTGGCAAAAACTACGGCAAGTTGCTGAGTTAATGCCCGACCAAGGCCCAGATCAAAAAGGCCAAAATAGCTCACTACTGCCCAAATTAAGGTGAGTAATCCAAAACGGCTGGGACCAAGCTCGTGAATCAATACCGGAATAGTACCAACTCCAACCAGCAGCGGAGCGCCAAGGCCAATCAGGTTAAAGGCTGTGTGCCGGAGTAGTTTCATTCAAAAGTTTCTATACGAACTGATAGATTGCCGGAGCCACCGCAGAAGACAACTGGGTTGATCATTTAAGCTCATTATTGATTTGAAACTTCCAGTTGCTACAGCACATATCATCCAGCGGTCGTAACGGTAGTTGTCAAGCAAGTTGTCGCATTTTTATTGGCTAGTCAAGCTGCTCTGAGGTCTGGTTTTGAGTCCTTGTTTTGGGGTTTGCTTGGGTTGAGGCGCACCTCGACGATAGGGCTCCAGCCAAGGCCAGTGCCTGAATTAAATGCGTCGAAAGGCCTGCCATCAACATTCACCAGATTGACTACAACCAAGTGCCCCTCCGCCAAGTCCATGACTTGGGTGTAGTCACGAACGCCAGTGCATTCAAACGTGCCGTAGTCACCACCCAAAATATTGACGCAAGGAAGCGTGCCTGCCGCCACGAAGGCCGAAAAAGGCATCAGGTTGTTTGGCACGTCGTTTGCCAGATATCAATCTATTCAGCACTCAAATTAACGGCGAACCCATGCTTCTTCAATAATGCGGCCTGCTTCGCCTGTCCCAAATCTTCAGCCACCATTTCCCTGCACATTTCCTGAGCAGTAATCTCAGGCACCCAACCAAGCTTGTCCTTGGCCTTGGAGGGATCGCCGAGTAGGGTATCCACTTCTGTAGGCCGGAAATATCTTGGGTCAATCCGAACAATAGGCTTATCACCCCAGTAGCCCACCTCATCCACCCCTGCTCCCTCCCATCGCAGCGACATACCCAAATCTTCCGCCGTCCACTCAATAAACTGCCGCACGCTATATTGCTTCCCGGTCGCAATCACAAAATCCTCAGGCTGTTCTTGCTGCAACATCATCCACTGCATGCGCACATAATCTTTTGCGTGTCCCCAATCGCGCAGCGCATCGATATTGCCCATATACAAGCAGTCTTCCAGTCCTTGGCTGATATTGGCCAGACCGCGCGTTATTTTGCGAGTCACAAAGGTCTCACCCCGGCGCGGGCTTTCGTGGTTAAACAAAATGCCGTTGCAGGCGTAAATGCCATAGGCCTCGCGGTAATTAACCGTAATCCAATAGGCATACAGCTTGGCCACCGCATAAGGGCTGCGCGGGTAAAAAGGGGTGGTCTCTTTTTGCGGGGTTTCCTGCACCAAGCCATACAGCTCGCTGGTACTGGCTTGGTAAAACCGGGTTTTCTTTTCCAGGCCTAGTATGCGTATGGCTTCCAAAATACGCAGCGTGCCCATCGCGTCTACGTCGGCGGTGTATTCCGGGCTTTCAAAGCTGACGGCCACATGGCTTTGGGCGCCCAGGTTATAAATTTCGTCCGGCTGGGTTTCCTGGATGATGCGCGTCAAGTTGCTGCTATCGCTCAAATCGCCGTAATGCAGCTTAAAGCGCGCATTGTCCACATGCGGGTCTTGGTAAATATGGTCCACGCGCTGGGTATTGAACAAGCTAGCCCGGCGCTTGATGCCGTGGACGGTATAGCCTTTTTCTAGCAGAAATTCAGCAAGGTAAGAACCGTCTTGGCCGGTTACGCCGGTGATGAGGGCTACTTTGGAGGTATTGGTCATAAGGTAAAGGTCAATGTGTTTGCCAAGGGTTGGTGACCTGCATGCCTGCTATGCCTTGGAAGTCTTTGGTATTGCGGGTGACCAGCGTTAGCCGATTAGCTAAGGCGATGGCGGCAATTTGGGCGTCTTCGGTGCTGATCGGCATGCCTGCAAGCTTGCGCTGGGCCCGAACCAATGCGCATTGCTCTGCCGCCGCACCGCCAAACACCAGGCAACGCCCGCTGAAATCGTGCCCGAAAAGTTGGTCTGCACTGCTCGCAAGTGCATCACGGCGCTTACCTTTCGGCAAAAAGGCTATTCCTGTCAGTACCTCCGCTTGTGTGACGGTGCTGGTGTACAGCAAACTTTCATCCTGTGCATCGAGCCAGCTCATGACCTCTGTAGCCGGGTTTTCACGCATAAGCTCTGACAGGACGTTGGTGTCCAAGAGAAATCCCACGGTCATTCCGCATCAAAGCTTGGCGCAGGGCGCACTTCTTGCCGTTCTGGCACAGCAAGCGCTTCACCACCCAGGCCTTTAAAGCGCTGGTTTATACGCTGGGCAAAACTTAAACCTGGGATAAGCCTTGAATCTGCGCTAAGCGTGGTTTGCAGGATATTCCTAACCTCTTGCTCCATCGACAGCCCATGGCGCGCAGCGCGCAGGCGCAGGCTGGCTTTGAGGCTGTCGTCAAGGTTTCGAATGGTGATGCTGCTCATGATGACACCCTATGAATTGATTTCAATGATTGCATTGTAATCAATTTAGGTTTTCGCGAAACTACGCATCTCTACTTATCTGCTTGCACAATGCCTTGCGAAGCATATTGCTGAAGGAGGCCTAACGCTTGCTCCAAAAGTGGCACGCTTTCAACCAAACGCCTCAAATTGACGATCAGCAGTTCGGATTGCCCAGGGTATTCACGCGCGCTTTGGTTGCGCAATTCCCGCAGTTTTCGCTGATGCAAGCGGCACTCATCGAGCGCAGGCTGAAGTTTGTACAAGATGATTTCGTTATTCTGCATAACGCAATCTAAAGTGGCAGCGCACTATGCGCCGCCATACGTTGAATGGGCAAGGGCTCCTGCCCTGCTGCTGGACCAAAGACGATGTCGATGCGCTGCTCACCCAAGGCTTGTTTCAACTTTACCAATAGGTCGAGCTTCGCATCTAACTGCGCATCCATACTGAGATTAGTGCCAGTGATGTAGAGATCGATATCGCCGCCCCGGCGCGCGTCATCTACCCGCGAACCAAACAGGCTCACCTGCGCGCCTTCACCCATCACGGCATGGGTTGCGGTTTTAATGGCGTCGATTTGGGTGGCGGTCAATCGCATAGGGCTTTGAAATCCTGATACGCCAAACTCAAGCCGCGCTCCAAGTTGATCTTGGCTTGCCAACCCAAAGCATTCAGCCGACTGCTGTCCATCCATTTGCGCGGCGCACCATCAGGCTTGCTGCTGTCAAACTCGATAGTGCCTTCATAACCCACTGTTTGCCCCACGGCCTGCGCTAATTCGGCGATGGTGGCATCGCTTCCAAGACCCACATTAATATGGCTGAGCATGGGCTGTGTATGTTGCTGATAGGAAGCCTGCGGCAGGTTCATGACAAACACACTTGCGGCGGCCATATCGTCCACGTACAAAAATTCGCGCTTGGGGGTGCCGCTGCCCCAAATGCTGACGCTGGGCGCGCCCGAGACTTTGGCTTCGTGAAAACGCCTGATGAGCGCGGGGATAACGTGGCTGTTTTCTGGATGGTAGTTGTCGCCGGGGCCATATAAATTAGTCGGCATGACGCTGCGGTAGTCCACCCCGTGGCTGGCGCCGTATTGGCGGTTGTAGCTTTCGCAGAGTTTGATGCCGGCGATTTTGGCGATGGCATAAGGCTCGTTGGTGGGCTCTAACAAACCCGTAAGCAAAGCATCTTCGCGCATGGGCTGTTCGGCGAGGCGGGGATAGATGCAACTGGAGCCTAAAAAAAGCAGTTTTTTGACGCCATGGCGAAAGGCTGCCTCGATGACGTTGGCCTGCACCATCAAATTTTGATAAATGAAGTCTGCCGGGTAGGTGTTGTTGGCATGGATGCCGCCCACTTTGGCTGCGGCCAGATACACCTGATCGGGCTTTTCTTCTGCGAAAAACGCGTTTACCGAGGCTTGGCTGGTCAAGTCCAACTCGGCGTGGGTGCGAGTAACTAACTTACTTTGGCCTTGGCTTTGCAAAGCCCGCACGATAGCGCTGCCCACCATGCCCCGGTGCCCGGCGACATATATCTTAGGGCTGCTTTGTGTCGCGCCCATAGGTGTCCTCAAACCGCACGATGTCGTCTTCCCCCAAATAGCTGCCCGACTGCACTTCGATAATTTCCAAATCCGTCTTGCCTGGGTTTTCTAAGCGGTGTGTGACGCCCAAGGGGATGTAGGTGCTTTGGTTTTCGGTCAACAAGACCTGCTCGTCGCCACGCGTCACCAAGGCAGTGCCTTTGACCACAATCCAATGCTCGGCGCGATGGTGGTGCATTTGCAAACTCAGCTTAGCACCCGGGCGCACGCTAATGCGCTTGACTTGATGGCGCTCGCCCACGTCCACGCTGTCATAGGTGCCCCAGGGACGGGCTACTTTTCGGTGCTGCACCGATTGCGCCACCTTATCTGCATCCAAACGCGCGACCACTTGCTTGACTTGTTCTACCTGGCTGCTGTGCGCTACCAGCAATGCGTCTGGCGTGTCCACGATCAATAAATCGTGGGTGCCCAATGCGACCACCGGCCGGTGTGGCGCATGGACAAACGTGTTGTGCGCATCCATAACCAGACCCTGGCCGTGGATGCGATTGCCCTGCCCGTCCGGCGCGCTGAGCTCGGCCACTGCGTTCCAACTGCCCACGTCGCTCCAGCCACTGGTAAAAGGCATCACTGCGACGTTACGGTGATGCTCCATCACCGCATAGTCAATGCTTTCGGACCGACACGCGGCAAAAGCCGCTGTTTGCGGCCGCACAAATTGCCCGTCTTGGGCGGCGCCGGCCATGGCTTGGCGGCATGATTGCAAAATGTTTGGGGCGTGCTGCTCCAAGGCGCCCAGCAAGGTGGCGGCGTTGCAGAGGAATATTCCCCCGTTCCATAAAGCACTGCCGGTTAGCAACAAGGCCTGCGCCTTGTCCAGGGGGGGTTTCTCGGTGAAGCCCTCCACTGCGTAGCTGCCGTCGGGCCGGATGTCGCCTTGGCGGATATAGCCATACGCCGTACTGGGGAAACTGGGGCTGATGCCAAAGGTAACGATGGCACCGGTTTGCGCTGCGGGGCAAGCTTTTTGCACTACATCGGCAAAAGCCTTGGCATCAGGAATATGGTGATCCGAGGGGCAAAACAGTAGCAATGCCTCGGGCGCCGCAGCGAGCGCCGCTATCGCCATGGCCGCAGCAGTATTGCGCGCAACCGGTTCTAGCAAAACGGTGCCGTGCACGTCCGCAGCCTGCATGGCCTGGGCTACCAAAAACCGGTGTTCCTCCGAGGCGACACAAATGACGTCTGTGCTAAGCAGCGCCACCCGCTCCAAGGTCAGTTGCAGCAGGCTTTTGCCATCAATTAGAGGAACAAATTGCTTCGGGAAGCTCTTGCGGCTCAGCGGCCACAGCCGGGTGCCGGAGCCGCCGCAGAGGATGACCGGGATGATTTGCACTGAGGGTATGGTTTGCTTGTCGTTCAAAGCGGTGCGACTTGAAAATTTGGTCGGGCTAGGAAAAAACTACTGCGGCAGGAAAATGGTTTGCCCACGCTACCGCAGTGCCGACTGAAGTTAGGCAGGCGTAAGCGGACGCGAAATACGCCCTGGGCACCAACTTGCAGAGGCGAACGTAATCTCTCTCGAGTTTAACCCACTGGCACTAGGCGCTGCTCACAAAAAAAGGCTCCCACGCGGTGAAACCTTGCGGCCTTTTTGAAGCGGTATGGTGGTGGGATGTTGCCAGAGGGCAAACGGAGCGGGAATGGCGATCCCCGGTCCGGATCAACTCAACAATATTTCTGTATGGCTCGGTTGACCCGGTTCGTCATAGATTTCGGGCTACGTGATGCAGCCTCAAAATTTCAACATCGTCGCCACGCACGCGGTAAATGGCGATGTAGTTCTTGTGCAGTACAAGTTCGCGCGTGCCGGGCACACGGCCAGCCCGGCCCATGCCAGGATGAGCCTGAAGTTTGGTCACGGCGGCCTGCAACTCCAACACAAAGCTGGTGGCGCGGGCCGGGTTGTCTTTGGCGATGTAGCCAGCGATTTCATCAAAAGACGCGAGCGCCGTCTTTGTCCACTTGATCAACATGAATCAAGCGCCGTATTTGGCAAACACTGCTTTGACCTGCTTGTCGCTTGCGAATTCGCCTGCATCGGCCTCCTTGATGCCATCCTGAATGTCGCGAATCTGCCAGGATTCACTCTGCACATAGTTGGTCAGCGCATCGATGGCCAAAAAGCTCTTGGTCCGTGCGGTCGCCTTGGCCAACGCTTCGATCTGGTTGTAAAGCGCCTCGGGCAGGCGTACGTTGATGGTTCTGGCGGTCATGGCGTAACACTCCTGTGCAGTTTGTAACACATTGCATTATCGACTTCACAAACCAGATAATCAAGCAGCTATCGCCTGCCGGTCTCAAAAAATTAGGAAAAAAAAGCCAACCGGTTAGGGTTGGCCTTTAAGGTATTGGTGGAGCTGGCGGGATTTGAACCCGCGTCCGCAAGCCTTCTTCGAGCAGATCTACATGTTTAGTGTTCTGATTTGGGTCTCGCCCTGATGCACGCGCAGACACACGCTTACACCGTCGCCAGTACCCTTTTG
>CANFJQ010000010.1 GCA_947447615.1 Comamonadaceae bacterium | reverse complement strand
GGCGAGTCGCAACGCATACGGCTGGCCAGCCAGATCGGCTCGGGCCTGACCGGCGTGATGTATGTGCTGGACGAGCCCAGCATCGGCCTGCACCAGCGCGACAACGACCGCCTGATCAGCACCTTGCGGCATTTGCGCGACATCGGCAACAGCGTGCTGGTAGTGGAGCACGACGAAGACATGATGCGCGCCGCCGACTATGTGATTGACATGGGCCCGGGCGCGGGTTTACACGGCGGGCAGGTCACGGCGCAAGGCAGCTTTGCGCAGGTGCGCGACAACCCCAACTCGCTGACCGGCAAATACCTGTCGGGCGCGCTGCAAATTGCCGTACCCGCGCAGCGGCGCGCTTGGTTACCGACCGTGGAAAGCGTCGCTTACCAGGCCAAAAACCCTTCGCGCTTTGCGCCCAGCCCTGCGGCCGAGCGGCGCGCCGAGCGCGAAGCGCGCCACCGCGCCACCCTGGGCGAGTGGCAATCGCTGCGCGTGCTGGGCGCGCGGGGCAACAACTTACAAAACGTGAGCGTGGCGTTTCCGGTGGGCTTGTTGACCTGCGTGACCGGCGTATCAGGCTCGGGCAAATCGACGCTGGTGAACGACACTTTGTACGCCGCTGCCGCGCGCACCATCCACCGCGCGCACGAAGAACCAGCGCCGCACGACAGCATCGAAGGCATCGAGTATTTCGACAAAGTGATTAACGTAGACCAGTCGCCCATAGGTCGCACGCCACGCAGCAACCCGGCTACCTACACCGGCTTGTTCACCCCCATCCGCGAGCTTATGGCCGAAGTGCCGATGGCACGCGAGCGCGGCTACGGCGCCGGGCGCTTTAGCTTTAACGTGCCCGCAGGCAGCGGCGGCGGGCGCTGCGAAGCCTGCCAGGGCGACGGCATGGTGAAAGTGGAAATGCATTTCTTGCCCGATGTGTATGTGCCCTGCGACGTCTGCACCGGCCAGCGCTACAACCGCGAAACGCTAGAGGTGTTGTACAAGGGCAAAAACATCGCCCACATCCTGGACTTGACGGTAGAAGCAGCGCTGGACTTTTTTCAGGCCGTGCCCACACTGGCGCGCAAGCTGCAAACCCTGATGGACGTGGGCCTGAGCTACATCCGCCTAGGCCAATCGGCCACCACGCTCTCAGGCGGCGAGGCGCAGCGGGTGAAGCTGGCGCTCGAACTGTCCAAGCGCGACACGGGGCGCACGCTGTACATCCTGGACGAGCCGACCACCGGCTTGCACTTTGCCGATATCGCGCTTTTGCTCAAAGTGCTGCACCAGTTGCGCGATGCGGGAAACACGATTGTGGTGATAGAGCACAACCTGGACGTGATCAAAACCGCCGACTGGGTGATCGACATGGGACCGGAGGGGGGGTCCGGTGGCGGCACCCTGGTGGCTGCGGGGACGCCGGAGGATATTGCGGGTACTCCTGGGAGTTTTACGGGTACGTACCTGCAAAGGGTGTTGGCGCGGCGCAACTAAGGCTTTTGGCTTGCTGCTGGCTTTTTTGCTTGCTGCTGGGCGTACGCCTGCCGCGGGCCTTACTTTTCTTTGCTTCGCCAAAGAAAAGATAAGCAAAAGAAAGGCTAGTTTTTAAGGCATGTTTCGGCCTGTTGGCCGAGTTACTTTCTTTTGCTTCGCCAAAAGAAAGTAACCAAAGAAAAGGCGAGCCAAAGGCCGTGCCCCTTCGGGGTACCTTGCGCTACTCGCGCCGCCCGGGGTCGGGCGCAAACTCGCTACGCTCAAACAGCGCCCGCCCTGATCCGGTCGCCGCTGCGTTGCTCAGCACGGCCTATGGCGGCGGGGGGCCGCGTGTGCTCGTTCGCTGCGCTCACCTTGCACACGCTTGCAGTCACGCTGCGCGCGGCGCGCGCGCTGCTAACGCAGCCGCGCCAAGTCAATACGCGTTAACTACGACCGTATCGTTTCCCAATCTGGGCTAACCAACCCGCACCGCAATCTTTCGCACCAACACCCCTCTCCGGCCCAAGAAAACAAAATTGGCTGTTAAAGCTCCCCTTCACCCCAGCGGGGGTGAAGGGGCGGGGGGGAAGCGGGGGGTAAACCAGTGGGGGAAAAAGAATTTTGTTAAAAGTAAACAACAAATTACCTTATTATTACGTTTTTGATATTTTTTACAATATCATTCACTTTCAACAAAAAATCTGAAGGAAACGCAAAATGCGCAGACGTCACTTTCTTTTGGCCGCAAGCCTCGCCTTAACTTTCAGCGCTGCAATTGCGGACAGTCTGAGCACGCCCACGGGTAAGGTAGTGCTCACCATCGCCGGCAAGATCGGCGAGCGCAATAGCCCGCAGGGCGTGCAGTTTGATATGGCCATGATCGAAAAGCTGCCGCAACACAGCTTCACTACGCTTACACCCTGGGAGAAGCAGCCGATTCAATTTACCGGGCCGCTGTTGCGCGATGTGCTGGCCGCCGTCAAAGCCCAGGGCACGGTCATCAAGGCGATGGCGCTCAATGATTACCAAAGCAGTATTCCTGTGGAAGACGCTACGAAGTTCGACATGGTGATGGCGCTCAAAATGAATGGTCAGCCGATCCCCGTCAAAACCAAGGGGCCCTTGTTTATCGTCTATCCCTTTGACGCCAAGCCGGAGCTGCGCTCGGCGGTGTATTACGAGCGCTCGCCATGGCAGGTGAAGTCGCTCACGCTGGAGTAAAGCGCGGTGACTACGCGGCGCAGCGGACAGCGCTATTTTTTATGGCTGGCGATGCTCATGGGCAGCATGGCTCTGGTGATGGCCGCGTCGCTGTTTTATGACTTGCAGCAGCGCAAGTCCATCCGCCAGACCATGGAGCGGCGCTATGACTCGATGACGGCGCTGGTGTTTCAATTTGAGCGCGAGTTTTTACGTTTTCGCCGATCCTTAGAAACCGCGGTGGAGCAAGCTAGCCCCGAAAAGATTGAGGACCTCGCCTTACGCTACGACATCCTGATTAGCCGCCTCAATTTGTTGTGTGAGAGCCCCAATATCTCCATGCTTGATGACCGGCCCGAGTTCAAATTAGTCATTATGCAAATGAAGTCGGTGGTGATACCAGCCGAATCCTTGTGGATAGGCACCAAGCCGCGCCTCAGGGAGATGAACGCCCTGCTCGACACGCTCAACACCATGGGGCCAGCGATCCAGTCCCTGAGCCTGACGGCCAATTCCGAAGTGGCGCATCTGCTGGAGAACCAATCCAAAGCCATGCTGCGCCAAAGCGATACCGTGATCGGCCTGACCAGTGCCTTGTTGGGCTTGCTGCTGCTTTCGGCGGTGGCACTCTTGTTGCGCCAGCGCAGCCAAGAACGTGAACACGCTGCCATGCAAGCCTTGACCGACGATTTGCGCGAAAAAAGCGCGCTGGCTGATGCGTCCAACAAAGCCAAAAGCGAATTTCTGGCCAGCATGAGCCACGAAATACGCACCCCGATGAACGGCATCATCGGCTTTACCGATTTGGCGCTCGATACGCAGCTCAATCCAGCCCAGCGCAGCTACATAGAAACGGTGAAGCGCTCGGCGCAATCGCTGCTGGTCATCATCAACGAGATACTGGATTTTTCGAAAATCGAATCGGGCACCATAGAGTTAGAGAGCATCCCGGTCGATTGGCAAACCTTGGTACACCATGCCTTGCAAGGTATTGCGTTTGAGGCCAGCCAAAAAGGCCTGACGGTGTCTTGCAAACTGGCTAACCAAATGCCTGTGGACTGCCTGGGCGACCCGGGCCGCATCAGCCAGGTGCTGAACAACCTGTGCCACAACGCGGTGAAATTTACCGACCACGGTTTTGTGGCGGTGAAGGTGCAAGCGCGCCATGTGGACACCGACACATGCGAAGTGCGGGTGGCAGTGCAGGACAGCGGTATTGGCATCGCCCCGGAAAAACATGCGACAGTATTCAACGCGTTTTCGCAAGCCGACGCATCGACCACACGCCAGTTTGGCGGCACCGGCCTAGGGCTGACGATTTGCAAGCGACTGGTCGAAGGCATGGGCGGGCGCATGTGGCTGGAAAGTGCGCCTGGCCAGGGCAGCACTTTTTATTTCAGCCTGCCCTTGCAGCGAGGAAGCCAAAGCCCGCCAGTTCCGGTAAGCCTGCCGCCCTTGTTGGCTCCGGACATTCGACCTAGCCCACACCGCATGGGGCACGGCATAGGTTTGCAAGTGCTGCTGGTGGAAGACAACCCGATCAACCAGTTACTGGCCAAAGCCATATTGACCAATCTGGGCCACCAGGTGGAAACCGCGCGCGATGGGCGCGAAGCCCTGGACTTATTTGCCACCCGGCCCTGGGACATGGTGCTGATGGACATCCACATGCCTGTGATGAGCGGGCTCGATGCCACGCGTCAGATCAGAAAGCAAGAGGCACCGGGGCGCCACACGCCCATCATCGCCACTACCGCAGGCGCCATGGAAGCAGACCGCGCAGCCTGCCTTGCGGCGGGTATGGATGACTACATCGCCAAGCCCTACAAACCGCAAGTGCTACAAGATTTGTTGGCCCGTATGGCGCAGCAGCGCGCTGATGGCAAGGCCTTAACGGGTAAAGCCTAAATCGGCTAGCGGTTTCAGACCGGCGTCTTTAACACATCCATCGCCAGGCACAAATCAGCCCAGGCTTTGGCTTTGTCCGCCGGTTGGCGCAACAAAGCCTGCGGGGTATAGGTGACCAGCACCGGCACGCCCTGGTAGCGGTAGACCTGGCCGCGCTGGCGACCCAGGGGCAGCGCCGCCTCTTGCGGATGCGCTTGCAGCAAGACCTGGTTGGCAAAACGGCCCATGGCCACAATCACCGCCGGTTGCACCAGCGCAATTTCGCGCTGCAAATAAGCGGCGCACTGGGACAACTCGGCCGCTTGCGGCACCCGGCCCTGCGGCGGACGGCATTTGCTGACCGCCGTGACATAAGCCGCTTCCAAACCGGGTACCAGGTCGCCACGCGTGGCGCCCACGGCTTTGAGCATATTGGACAGCAGCAACCCGGCCTCGCCGGTGAAAGGCTGGCCGGCGGCGTCTTGCTCTTCGTCTGGAGGGTCGCCCACGATCATCCAGCGCGCCCTGCGGCCGGCCTGGGCGCTGAGCATGCTGCGGCTGCGCCCGGCGCATAAACCACAGGCCTGGCAACCGGCGGCAGTACGCGCAAGCGCGTCCCAGTCCATGGCGGAAATTTGGCTGAGGTCGTTGGCGCCGTCGCGGCGTGAGAGTGCGGTGTCGGTGGCGGTCTTGGTGGCTGCGCTTGCCCCTGCGTCGCGGTGCGGGGCCGTACTGCCTGCGCCAGCGCGCAGCGCGCCCGCATTGCTTGCCTGTGCGGCAGATACGGCGTCCGGCAAGCCGCCGGTAGCGGCCAGGGCGAAATCCGTCCCCGGCAGCCAAACGCGCACGCCCATCTCCAAAAGCATGGCGCGCTGGCGGGTGTCTAAGGCGAGGGGCATGGTGCCATTATCCAAGTTGCAGGCGCATCACCAGCGCATCCTCGCGCTTACCGCGCCCGGCGGCGTAATAGGCCTTGCGCTGGCCGACCACTTCAAAGCCATGGCTTTGATAGACCTGGATAGCGCGGGCATTGCCCACCCGCACCTCCAGCCACAAGATGCGCGCCGCTTCGCTCACGGCCCACAGGCGCGCGGCGTCCAACATCAAGCGGCCCCAGCCTTGGCGCTGGTAGTTGGGGTCCACGGTGATGTTGAGCAAATGCGCTTCCTCCACGCCGGGCATGACCACAAAGTAGCCGACCAGCGTATCGCCGCCGAGCAGCAGGCGCGCGTGGTAGCCGCTTTGCAACACATCATTGAAATTGGCACGCGACCAGGGATGGGCGTAAGCGCGCTGCTCTACTTCCATCACCCGTGCCAGGCTGGGCATGTCCATGGCTGCCAAGCGCACCTCGGCGCGCTCGGGCACTTTAGCTCCCGGCTGTCTGCGCATGGGTTGCGGCTTGGGCGATAGGTGCGGCGGCAGACGCGGCCTCGCTATGGGCCATCCCGTCTTTGGCGGCTTTTTCCAGAGCACGCTCGCCGGTGGTCTTGGCGACTTTGTCGCGCACATACAGCGGCAAAGCTTGATCGGGTGGAACGCAAGCGCCTGCCTTTATCAGCGCCGGAGCCACTTGCAAGATCGCCATAGCCTGCGGCAGGGCATCGCAGCACATAACCGTTGCCGGTGCGGTCAGTCGTTCGCCGTAACTGGCAAACACATTACCTGCCCAGGCACGCCAGTGCGGGGCGGCCTGATACGCTTTCGCGACCTGCGCTTGTGAAAGCAGCGGCGTAGTTTCCTCGCCCTTAGCACCTCCGGTTTCGGCCACTGGCCGATGGTGCGCATTTGCGGCGTCGGGCTGCAGCGCAGCAGCGGCCTGCGACCACACGGCCACTTGCTCGGGCGCCAACAGGCAAGGCGATTGCACCGTGGTCCACACATCACCGGCAAATGCATAAGCGGCGGCATAGACCTCGTCCATGCGGGCATCGAGCAAAGCGCTTACAAAGCCTTGGTTTGCCTCTGGTGCATGGGCCGCGCGGGCAGTTTGCGCCAGCGCCAATAACGAAGGTACAGGCAAGACCGGCACGCCTGCGCCATAAGCTAATCCTTGGGCTACTGAGCAGGCGGTACGCAGGCCGGTAAACGAACCCGGGCCGCTGCCAAAGCAAATCGCGTCCAGGTCTTGCAAGCGCACATCGGCCTGGCGCAGCAAATCCATGATGGCGGCGATCAAGCTGCCCGAAGCCGCCGCACCGCCTGCGCCCTGGTGTTGCCAAAACAGCGGGCCCGTGGGCGTGCTGCGCATCACCGCCACGCTGAGCGCGTCGGTGCTGGTGTCGAAGGCCAGAAGGTGCATGTTTGGCAGGCGGCTCAAGGCTTTTCAAGGGCTGCATCGGGTAATGGTGCCACCGCCGCCGGCGCTTGCGCCACTTTGCGCACGCCAAACACAATGCCGCCGCTGACCAGGGCCAAACCGGCCAGCACATTCCAAGGCAGGGGCTCGCCCAAAAACAAAGCCGCGCACAAAGCGGACAGTCCGGGCACGACGGCGGTCATCATGGTGGAGCGCACCGGGCCGTAATACTGAATCATTTTGGTAAAGCCAATGCCCGAGACAACCACCGAGCCCACGCCCTGAAAGCCCATCTGAAACAGAATTTCGCGCCAAGGCGCGTGCAAAACCTGACCGGGCAACCAACCCATCAAACAGCCCAAGGTATAGGCGGGCACGTACATCACAAACGCAAACGCGGTAATGCCGATGGTGGCCTGTACCGCGTCTAAAGCAAAGCGACGCACCAACACGCTGTACATAGACCAGCACATGGCCGCCAGCACAAACAAGACATCGCCGCGCCAAACGCCGCTGCCGTCAAACGCATGCAATAGGCTGGCGCCGCCCACCAAAGCGTCGCCGCAGACGATCAAACCCAGGCCTAGCGCCCGGCCCCAGCGTATGCGCTCGCCCAAGAGCAAAAGCGCTAGCAAGGTCGTCCACAAGGGCAGACTGCCGGGCAATAGCACCGAGGCATGCGCCGCCGGTGCAAACACAAAGCCGCTATAGGCCAGCGTGGCGTAGAGCAAGCCACCAAACAAACCGATGCGCCAGGTAATTGCCCAGGGCAAGGGCGAAACGCCACCGAGCGAGCCCCTGCCCGGCGCCAGCGGATCTGCCAGCTGACGGGCTGCACGCGTCATCCACCAGCCCCAAGGCAACAAAACCAGCGCCGCGCCCCACAGCCGCGCATAGACCACATCCAAAGGCAAGAGCGTGCCGCCGCGCGAAGGGTCGGCAGTGGCGCGGGCGATGACGATAAAAGCGGTCCAGATGGAGACTGTCACCACCGCAGCGATGCGGCCTTGTGCGGCGGGAGATAGGCCAAAAGGCGATGCGGCGGGGGCAGGAGAATTCATCGCGTCGATTATCGGCGTTGGTTTGCCCCCCGCTTCCCCCCCGCTGTTTTGCCCCCCGCTTCCCCCCGCCCCTTCACCCCCGCCGGGGTGAAGGGGAGCTTGAACAGCCAATTTGGTTGATTGCGTTTGGGATAAGTATTTTGAATCGGAGCGCTGCGGGGCGGGTTTGTTGGCCCAGATTGGCGAACGATGCGGTCGTAGTTAATGGATGGGGGCTTGGCGCGGCCGCGGCTGTGGGTACGGTTGTGGTTTTGCTTGTTATGCCGAAAGTGGCGGCTGCCACGACAGCGCACGCAGCGCGCCAACAAGCGTGTGCAATGTGAGCGCAGCGAACGAGCACACGCGGCCCCCCGCTGCCATAGGCCGTGCTGAGCAACGCAGCGGCGCACGGATCAGGGCGGGCGCTTGTCTGAGCGTAGCGAGTTTGCGCCCGACCCCGGGCGGTGCGAGTAGCGCAAGGTACCCCGAAGGGGCACGGCCTTTGGCTCGCCTTTTCTTTGGTTACTTTCTTTTGGCAAAGCAAAAGAAAGTAACTCGGCCAACAGGCCGAAAACGGTATTCGAAACCTCGGCCTACAGGCCGAAACCCGCCTTAAAAACCAGCATTTCTTTTGCTTACCTTTTCTTTGGCGAAACAAAGAAAAGTAAGACCCGTCGCGCCCGTACCCACCCGGTAACACCGCACACACCTTGCCACCGATAATCAGCCATGGGTTTTTATCTCCACCTGCGGCTTGGCATTACTGCGCTGTTATTTGCGGTCAGCGCAAGCGCGCAGGCCCAGCTACCAGCAGCGGTGGAAGAGGCTTTGCAGCGTGCCCGCATTCCCGCCAGCGCCACCGCATTTTTGGTGGTGGACGCGCAAGACGCCAAAGCCGCGCCGCGCTTGCAACACCGCAGCGAAGCGCCCATGCAAGCGGCCTCGGTAATCAAGTTGCTCACCACCTACGCGGCGCTGGACTTGCTGGGGCCGGCGTTTAGCTGGAGCACGCCGGTGTACATCGACGGCCCGGTGCGCGATGGCACGCTGGCCGGTAATTTGTACATCCAAGGCCAGGGCGATCCGCAACTCGTCTTAGAACGCCTGTGGCTGCTGCTGCGCCGGGTGCAAGGCCTGGGCATTACGCGCATCAGCGGCGACATCGTGCTGGACAACAGTGCGTTTTATGTGCCAGACCAAGATCCGGCGGCTTTTGATGGCGAACCGCTGCGTCCCTACAACGCGCGGCCTGAGGCGCTGCTCATCAATTACAAATCTATCGTTATGACCTTCACACCCGAGCCCGGCGGGCGTGTGGCGCGGGTGCAGTACGACCCGCCTTTGTGGGGCGTGCAAACCCAGGACAGCGTGCCGCTGGGCAACGGCGGGTGCAACGACTACCGCGCGGCGCTCAAGGCAGATTTTTCCGACCCTCTGCGCATCCGCTTTGGCGGCGCCCTGCCCGCCAGTTGCGGCGAGAAAATCTGGCCGATTGCCTATGCCGATCCAGCGAGTTATGCGCCACGCGCGGTGCAAGGCCTGTGGCGCAGCATGGGCGCGGGCCTGGACGGTAGCGTCCGCTTGGGCACGGTGCCCGCCAAACTGCTAGAGGCCAAGCCGCTGCTGGAGTGGCGCTCGCCGCCGCTGGCCGAGGTGGTGCGCGAAATCAACAAATACAGCAATAACGTCATGGCCCAGCAAGTCTTTTTGACACTGGGGCGCGAAGGCGGCAGCGGCACGGCGCGGGCAGAGCAATCGCGCGCCGTGTTGCAAAAATGGTGGGAGGCGCGCATAGGCACGGAAGACGCGCCTTTGGTGGACAACGGCGCAGGCCTATCGCGCAGCGAACGCGTCAGCGCCCGTGCCTTGGGCCTGCTCCTGCAACACGCCTATCGCTCGCCTTTGATGCCCGAATTGATGGCATCCCTGCCGATTAGCGGTATCGACGGAACACTTTTACGCTCCAAGGCCCGCGCGGCAGGCAGCGCCCACCTCAAGACCGGCAGCATTTTGGGGGTGAACGCCATCGCCGGCTATGTCGATGCCGCCAGCGGCAAACGCTATGCCGTAGTCGCCTTGATCAACCATGCCAATGCAGCAGCCGCGCGCCCTGTGCTTGACGCGCTGGTGGACTGGGCCGCCCAGGACAAATAAATACATTTATGAACCTTACCGACACCATAGGCACCGTAGGCGCCGGACTGACCACTATTGCCTTTATGCCCCAGGTCTGGCACACCTTCCGCACCAAAGACGTGAGCGGCATCTCGCTGGGCATGTACACCGTGCTGACCATCGGTATTGCTTTGTGGGTGGTTTACGGCTGGCTATTGTCGGCCTGGCCCATCATAATTTCCAACGGCATCACGCTGTCATTGGCATTGGCGATTTTGCTGATGAAGCTGCGCTACCGCGCCTAAATTGCATAAACGCTAACGGCAGCGGCACCAAACGGTGCAAGCCAGGGCGGGCGCAGCCCGGGAATTCCAAGGCATTTGGCTTGGTTCCCAAACTAGTTAGAAATCTAGTTCTCACTTCATGCATCACCTCAGTTAGAAGGGTATACCCGAATTACCAAGTCGCCCTGGCGGGGTTAGATTACGCCGCGAATTTGATGTTTTTAACAATTTTGTTGTTTTTATCAAATTACATCGCCCTCAACAGCCAAGGAGATATTCAGTATGCGATTTGTAAAGCAATTGGCGCTCGGTTCCATCACGGCATTGCTGCTTGCAGCCTGCGGCGGCGGATCAGAGCAAGCCGCCAAAGTGACGTATTCCAGCGTGGTGTCTTTTGGCGATAGTCTGAGCGATCCGGGGGCTTATAAAGTGCCACAGATTGCCGCAGTGGGTGGCATGTTCACCGTTAACGGTATAACCGGCGCCATTGGCGCAAGCACCGCGCCCAGCTATGTGTGACCGCAACTGGTGGCGGCGGCGATCGTGGGCACGCCCTCCTGCGCGGCGCGCGTGGGCTTTGCAGGCGCTGTAGCACCGGTGCCGGGCTGTACCAATTACGCACAAGGCGGGTCCCGGGTTACTGACGCCAACGGCTCCGGCCACTCCACAGGTGCTTTGACCGAGCCGGTAGTCACACAAATCCAGAACTTTTTGGCACTACCGGCTAACGGCGGAAAATTTAAGGGCACAGAGCTGGTGACCGTGCAAGGTGGCGCCAATGACTTGTTTGTACAAGGAGACGCTTTTAAAACATCTTTCATGAATGCTGTAGTTACGCGCTTGGTTTTAGGAGCGCCGTCAGCTAACCAAGCAGCGGTTCAAACTGCTGTGCAAACTGCGGTGGCTGCGCAAGTTGCCGCGGACGCCTCTAGTGCAGTAATTATTGGCGCGGCAATCACCGCGGCTGCTACACACGCAGTCGCTAATAGCTATAACAACCCAGTGGCGTTCGGCGCTGCGGCTGATCAAGGTGCGGCCCTGGTTGCCTTAGCAAGCAACGACGCCACACCGGCTGCGTTAGCAGGCGTGACATTAGCGGCGAAAGAATTGGCCGACGCGGTCAAATCTATAGTTTCCAGTGGCGCTAAACGCGTAGTAGTGATGAACATCCCGGACGCCAGTCAAGCCCCAGGCACTACAAGTGAGGCAAGGCCCTTGACTGCCGCAATGCTAAATGCATTTAACAGCAAGCTGAAATCTGAGCTCACTGGGGCCAATTCGGTTCTTTTATTGGATGTATTTACAGAAAACCAAAAACAGTTTGCTACGCCTGCACAGTTCGGGCTCACCAACGTAAAAGACAAGGTGTGCAAGGTCGATAGTGTGACCAATCCGACCGGAAGCTCACTCTTTTGCAACTCGAGTAACGTGATCGCTGGTGACACATCCCGCTATTTGTTTGCAGACGGCGTACACCCCACTCCTTATGGTCACAAATTGCTTGCTCAGTTTGTCACCAAAGAGTTGGTCTTGGCCGGTTGGCTTTAATCGTGCGCATGTCCGGAGAATTACCCATGAAAAAATCAATCGCATTTTTTACTTTTTCAGCGCTTTCACTCGCTGCTACTATGGCTAGCGCCCAATCAGCCGGAACTTGGCTGGGCCGCGTCGGCGCAACCACGATTGCACCGCAAGTCAGCAGCGGCGACATGACCGCGCCCAGCTTTGCCGGAACGAAGACCGACGTCAGCTCGGCGAGCCAAGTCAGCGGTGGCGTCACCTATATGTACACCGACAATATTTCCATTGATGTGCCGCTGGCATTGCCTTTCACGCACAAGCTTTACGGCGCAGGCGCCTTGGCAGCGGCAGGGCAAATCGGGGAAGTTCAGGCATTGCCGATGACGGTGTTTTTCCAATACCGCTTTATGGAAGCCGACAGCCAATTCCGGCCCTACGTGGGCATAGGCGCAACCTACGCCTATTTCTTTAACGAAAAAGGCGGCGCTTCGCTGACGGCCATGACCAACCCCGGCGGACCGACGACGACTATCAAGGTTGATTCGAAGTTCACCGTGACGCCGCAAATCGGGCTGACCTACGCCATCAATGACAAGTTATTCGTTGACGTGTTTTACAGCAAGACCATGCTGCAAACCCGAAATACTTTTTCGACTGGCCAAACGCTGGACGTTACGCTGGACCCGGCGTCTTACGGCATCACGATTGGCACCAAGTTCTAAGTTCACCGTCGGCGCGAAGGCGCCGGCCCATCACAGGCCTTGGATGTAAGCCCTTGCTTTTTAGCAAGGGCTTTTTTATGCCTGTGCGCTGCGCGCGCCAAAAATCGCCGACCCCACCCGCACCATCGTGCTGCCCGCGTGGATAGCGGCTTCCAAATCCGCGCTCATACCTAAAGACAAAGTATCCAGGTCAAAGCCCTGGGCTTTGAGGGATTCGTACAGGGCGTGGCTGCGCTGATGGACTTCGAGGGCGCTGGCAAAGTCCGGCGCGGGCTCGGGAATGCTCATGATCCCGCGTAGGCGCAAGCCCGACAGGCTGGCTATCTGGCGGGCCAGCTCGGCAGCTTGTTCGGGCGGCACACCCGCTTTGGTCGGGCCGCCATCGACATTGACTTGGATACAAACTTGCAGCGGCCGTAGCGCCGCCGGCCTTTGTTCGCTCAGCCTTTGCGCAATTTTGAGCCGGTCCACCGAATGCACCCAATCGAAATGTTCGGCCACCAGGCGGGTTTTATTGCTTTGGATCGGGCCAATGCAGTGCCACACCAAAGGTAAATGCGCCAGGGCCTGGATTTTTTCCACGCCCTCTTGGATGTAGTTCTCGCCGAAGTCGATCTGACCTGCCGCATGGGCCTGGGCGACCGCTTGCGCGGGAAAGGTCTTGGAGACCGCCAGCAGCCGCACCGCGTTTGGCGCCCGACCCGCCGCCGCGCAAGCTTTCTCGATGCGCAACGAAATTGCATCCAAATTAGTTTTTATTTCCAACATAATTAGAATATCGTATTTGAAATAATTATTTTATTTGTTGGTAAAAATAACTAGGGATAGGGAGTTAGCACCATGGATATATCGCAGCTACTGGCATTTAGCGTCAAAAACAAGGCCTCGGATTTACACCTATCGGCCGGCTTGCCGCCCATGTTAAGGGTTCACGGCGACGTGCGGCGGCTCAATCTACCGGATCTGGAGCACAAAGAAGTGCTGGCCATGATTTACGACATCATGAGCGACGGCCAGCGCAAGCGCTTTGAAGAAATGCTGGAGGCTGATTTTTCATTTGAAATAGAAGGTCTGTCGCGGTTTCGGGTGAATGCCTTTAACCAGCTACGCGGCGCTGGCGCTGTATTTCGAACGATTCCCAGCAAAATCTTAAGTCTGGAACAACTCAATGCCCCGGCTATCTTTGCCGATATCGCGCTCAAACCGCGCGGCCTGGTGCTGGTGACCGGCCCCACCGGTTCGGGCAAATCCACCACGCTAGCGGGCATGGTCAACCACCTGAACGAAAACGAGCACGGACATATTCTGACGATTGAAGACCCGATCGAATTTGTCCATATCTCGCGCAATTGCCTGATTAACCAGCGCGAAGTCGGACCCCATACCCATGGATTTGCAGAAGCGCTGCGCTCGGCCTTGCGCGAAGACCCGGACGCGATTTTGGTGGGCGAGTTGCGCGACTTGGAAACCATACGCCTGGCCCTCTCCGCCGCCGAAACCGGTCACCTGGTGTTTGGCACTTTGCACACCTCCAGCGCCGCCAAGACGATCGACCGAATTATTGATGTCTTTCCCGGTGACGAAAAAGAAATGGTGCGGGCCATGTTGTCCGAGTCGCTGCAAGCGGTGATCTCGCAAACCTTGTGTAAAAACATTACCAACGACGGCCGTGTGGCTGCGCATGAAATCATGCTGGGCACCAACAGCATCCGCAATCTGATTCGCGAAGGCAAGGTGGCGCAAATGTATTCCGCCATTCAAATGGGCAATGGCGTAGGCATGCAAACCCTGGACCAGAACTTGATGGCCCTGGTCAAGTCCAACCGCATCAGCCGAGATGAGGCACGCGGCAAGGCGAAAACGCCTGAATCATTCAATGGCTAAGTTCGCGGTATGCAGGCACCGTATCTAAAAGGATCTCCACTATGAACCGCGAACAAGCATCACAACTTTTTTCTGAAATGCTCAAGCTCATGTCCACCCATAAAGCGAGCGACTTGTTCATTACCGCAGACTTTCCACCGGCTTTCAAAATCGACGGCATCCTGACCAAAGCCTCACCGCAATCCTTGCTGCCCGAACACACCGCCATGCTGGCCCGCGCCCTCATGACAGACCGCCAGTTTGCCGATTTTGAGCGCCATAAAGAATGCAACTTTGCCATCGCGCCGCCCGGCATAGGCCGCTTTCGCGTGAATGCCTTTGTGCAATTGGGCAAGGTGGGTATGGTGCTGCGCTCCATACCGTTCAAGCCGCCCAGCATCGACGAGATGAACTTGCCTCAGGTGCTCAAACACGTGGCCATGAACAAGCGCGGACTTTGCATCATGGTAGGCGGTACGGGCTCGGGAAAATCCACTACGCTGGCAGCGATGTTGGACTGGCGCAATGCCAATTCTTACGGTCATATCGTGACGGTAGAAGACCCGGTGGAGTTTGTGCATCCCCACAAAAACTGCATCGTCACCCAGCGCGAAGTCGGCCTAGATACCGATAGTTGGGAAAACGCCTTACGCAATGCCTTGCGCCAGGCACCCGACGTGATCATGTTTGGCGAATTGCGTGACCGCGAAACCGTCGAGCTGATCATCGATTTTGCAGAAACCGGCCACTTTTGTATCGCCACCATGCATGCCAACAACGCCAACCAAGCGCTGGACCGCATCATCAATTTCTTCCCCGACACGCGCAGATTGCAACTCTTGCAGGACTTGTCCCTTAACTTGAGCGCCATCATTTCACAGCGCTTGCTGCCACGCGCCAGCGGCAAGGGCCGTGTGGCGGCGATCGAAATTATGCTGAACTCGCCCATGGTGGCCGGTCTGATCAAAAAAGGCGAAGTGGCCGAGATCAAAGAGACCATGAAGAAAAGCCAGAGCCTGGGCATGCAAACTTTTGACCAAGCGCTCTATGCGTTACACCAAAACAGCCTGATCAGCTACGACGACGCGATTCGATACGCCGATTCGGCCAATGACTTGCGCCTGGATATCAAGCTGCGCGGCAATGAGGAGGGCGTGGCCAGCCTGAGCAACGGGACAGAAAATCTCATAATCGTCTAAAGTGCGGACTCCTCCAACCCGCCTTACAAGGAAGATGTATGAGCCAGCCCGCCTCCGTAAACCCCAAAACCTATGCCCCGGCAGCCGCACAGCGAGTGGCATTTTTAGGACTGGGCGTAATGGGCTACCCCATGGCAGGCCACTTGGCGCTGGCAGGGCATCAGGTCACGGTCTACAACCGTTCGACGGCAAAGGCACAAAGCTGGGTGCAAGAGTTTGCGGGTCATGCCAGCACCCTGGGCGCCCACACCAGCGCACCAAGCCCGCGCGAAGCGGCGCAAGGCGCCGACATCGTGTTTTGCTGTGTCGGCAATGACGATGACCTACTCAGCGTAGTACTGGGCAGCGACGGCGCTTTTGCCGGTATGCGGGCAGGTGCGGTGCTGGTGGACCACACCACGGCCTCGGCCAAAGTGGCGCGGGAACTGCATGCCCAGGCCCAGGGTCTGGGGCTGCATTTTGTGGATGCGCCGGTGTCGGGCGGCCAGGCCGGTGCGCAAAACGGCATGCTCACGGTGATGTGCGGCGGCCAGGCGGCGGCCTTTGATGCGGCCCAAGCGGCCGCCATGGCCTTCTCGCGCGCCTTTACCCTGCTGGGCGAGAGCGGCGCTGGGCAATTGGCCAAGATGGTCAATCAGATCGCGATTGCCGGGCTGGTGCAAGGCCTGAGCGAAGCGATTGCCTTCGGGCAAAAAGCCGGTCTGGACATGGAACAGGTGCTCGATGTGATCGGCAAAGGCGCCGCCCAAAGCTGGCAAATGGACAACCGTGGCAAAACCATGGTGGCCGATAAATTCGATTTTGGCTTCGCGGTGGACTGGATGCGCAAAGATTTAGGCCTGGTACTGGACGAAGCCAAACGCAACGGTGCGCGACTGCCGGTGACCGCGCTGGTGGACCAGTTTTATGCCGACGTGCAAAACATGGGCGGGCAGCGCTGGGATACTTCCAGTCTGATCAAACGCCTGAAATGAGGTCAACTCGCCAGCCTTTTGGCTGGCGAAGCTGAAATTAGTTAGCAGACTTCGTTTGCAGGTTAGCCAGCTCATCCTCGGTGATGGTCTCGTGCACTAAGACCACTTTTTTAACCCCGGACACGCCGCTAGCCACGCTAGACACCCGCTTGGCCTCACGCGCGGTGATACGCCCCATCACATAGACAGTGCCACGCTCGACCACAATCTTGTAAGCATTACTGAACAAATCTTTGGCGTCGATCAGATCAGCCTTGATACGCCCTGCCGCCACCAAGTCGTTGGTACGTTCTGTCAAAGTACTCATCGAGGTCACACCGATTTCATTCCATACACTGGTAATGTTATCGGCACCCTTGGCGATTTCGCCCGCACGCTCTTTGTCCTTCTGATCCGGGGCTTCGCCGGTGAGCAGCACTTTGCGGTTGTAGCTGGTGACACTGATATGCACTTTTTCACCCAGCGCATCGCGGATGCGGCTGCTAATTTTCAACTCAATCGACTGGTCTTCCAGCATGGCGCCCGAAGTGCGGCGGTCCACTGCGACAAAGCCGGTCATCACCGCGCCGCCAGCGACTAAGGGGAAGCAGGCGCTCACTGACAGCAGCGTAGAGAGCAAGGCAAGGCCAAGGGCAAGGTAACGAAGCATAGTTTTCATAAAGCACTTTCCTGTTCGCCCATCAATTGGGCATCTACCCCATCGCAAATGCAATGGAGCGTCAAAATATGGACTTCCTGCACGCGCGCGGTGCGCTCATGCGGCACGCAGACATGCACATCGGTATCGCGCAAGACCTGGCCGATTTTCCCACCGCCACGTCCCGTCAGCGCCACCACCACCATATCGCGCTGGTGCGCCGCTTCGATGGCGGCCAGCACATTGCCGGAGTTGCCGCTGGTGGAAATGGCCAGCAAAACGTCGCCGGGCTGGCCCAGGGCGCGCACCTGGCGCGAAAAAATGGAATTGAAATCGTAATCGTTGGCGATCGCGGTGATGATGGAGGTATCCGTGGTTAAGGCGATAGCACCTAATTCAGGGCGCTCCCGCTCAAACCGGCCTACAAATTCCGCCGAGAAATGCTGCGCGTCGGCGGCAGATCCGCCATTGCCACAGGCGAGCACTTTGCCGCCGCTGGTGACACTGGCCAAGATGGCGCCAATCGCTTGTGCAATCGGCTTGCTCAGTACCTGGGCCGCTTGGTACTTCAGATCAGCGCTGTCGATGAAGTGTTGTTCAATGCGTTGTTCAAGCATACGCCAATGATAACCGCCAGGCTTTAAGCCCCTAGCCATAAGGCGCATACCCTAAGAGCCGCTAGGCTGCATCAAAAGCGCCAGGCAACCAATGGATGCCTTCGGCGTCGATTTCCACCACGTCAAAACGACAAGGTGGCAAGCGGCGCAAACCTAACAAATAATGCTGCGCGGCCCGCACAATGCGTTTTTGCTTCACCCATCCGACACTGGCCGCCGCGCCGCCGTGGCGTGTGCTCAGGCGCTTACGCACCTCCACAAACACCAGGGTGCCGTCGGTAGCGCGCATGACCAGGTCGATCTCGCCGCCGCCGCGCCCCGGTGTCCGATAATTGCGCGTCAGCAGACGCAGACCCCGGTCCTGCAAATACTGCAAGGCTTCGTCCTCGGCGGCATCGCCGATTTTTTTGCTGCTAGGCGGCGCGGCTTGCGCCCCAAGGAAACCCTTGCGTGATTGCATTATTTGACTCCGCCCTGAAGGCTGCCCACGAGGCAGCCGGTGCCCAAGATTATCCAAAAAGCGCGCTCTATGTGGTGGCCACGCCCATCGGTAACCTGGCTGACATCAGCCTGCGCGCTTTGCATGTGCTGGCCTTGGCCGACCACATAGCCTGCGAAGACACGCGGCACACGCGCATGCTCTTGCGCGCCTACGGCATAGACAAAAGCAGCGCGCAATTGCTGGCGCTGCACCAACACAATGAAGCGCAAGCGGCCCACAGCGTGGTGGACTTGCTGCGACAAGGCGCGCGCGTGGCCTGCGTCAGCGATGCCGGCACACCAGGCATCAGCGACCCGGGCGCGCGCCTGGTGGCACAGGTTCGGGCAGAGGGCTTGCGCGTGCTACCTCTGCCCGGCGCCAGCAGCGTGACCGCCTTGCTCAGCGCAGCGGGCGCGGTACAAGGCGGCGAAAGCGATTCGGGTTTTATATTCGCCGGCTTTTTGCCCAGCAAAACCGGCGAGCGGGCGCAAGCGCTGGCCGCGCTGTCGGCGCAATCGCGCGCCTTTGTGCTGTTAGAGGCGCCGCACCGCATGCAAGCGCTGGCACAGGCCCTGGCCAGTCTAGGAGCGCGCACGCTGACCGTAGGACGCGAACTGAGCAAGCAATTCGAAGAAATCGCCAGCATGCGCGCCGACGCCCTGAGTGACTGGCTGGGCGCTGACAGCATGCGCCTGCGCGGTGAATTCACTCTGGTGGTACATGCCCCCGACGCGCCCTTGGAGCAGGCGCAAGACGACCGGGTACTGCGCTTATTGCTGGCTGAACTGCCCTTGAAAACTGCGGTGAAGTTAGCCGCCGACATCAGCGGCGAATCGCGCAATGCGCTCTATGAACGGGCGCTGGCGCTGAAACAGCAAGGTGGCGGGGAACCTAAAGCGCCTGCCTAGGCCGCCAAGGCGAAAGCCGATGCGATTTTTGCGCGGCAGCGCCTTTAAATACGCCGCGCCAGTTCCGCCGCTTTGCCGGTGTAGCTGCCGGGCGTCATGGCCAGCAGGCGCTGCTTTTCTTCTTGCGGTATCTCTAACCCGCTAATGAACCCTTGCATCAGTTCGCGCGTCATCGCTGCGCCGCGCGTGAAGTTTTTGAGCTGCTCATAGGGCTGGGGCAGGCCATAGCGGCGCATCACGGTTTGGATGGGCTCGGCCAGTACTTCCCAAGAATTGTCCAGGTCGGCAGCAATCGCGGCGGTGTTGATCTCCAGTTTGCCCAGACCGGTTTGCAAAGACTGGTAAGCCAGCAAAGCATAGCCCAGCGCCACACCCATATTGCGCAATACGGTGGAGTCGGTCAGGTCGCGCTGCCAGCGGCTGATCGGCAGCTTTTCGCTTAGGTGGCGCAAGAGCGCATTGGACAGACCTAAATTGCCCTCCGCGTTTTCAAAATCAATCGGGTTGACTTTGTGCGGCATGGTGCTCGACCCTACTTCACCTGCGCGCAGCTTTTGTTTGAAATAGCCCAGCGACACATAGCCCCAAACATCGCGCGACCAGTCAATCAAGATCGTGTTGGTGCGGGCCACGGCATCGAACAACTCGGCCATGTAGTCGTGCGGCTCGATCTGGATGCTGTAGGGCTGGAACACTAGGCCCAGGCCGCGTGGCTCAGGCTCTTCCACCACACGGCGGGCAAAGCCTTCCCAGTCAAAGTCGGGCCAGGCGGACAAGTGCGCGTTGTAATTGCCCACTGCGCCATTCATTTTGCCCATGATTTGCACGCTGGCAATGCGCTCGCACGCGGCTTGCAGGCGCACCACCACATTGGCAATTTCTTTACCGACGGTAGTCGGGCTGGCGGTTTGGCCGTGGGTGCGGCTGAGCATGGGCACATCGGCATAGGCATGCGCCATGTCGCGCAGCATCAGCAACAGGCGGTCGAGCTGCGGCAAGAGCACGATGCCGCGTGCGGCGCGCAATTGCAAAGCGTGGCTGGTGTTGTTAATGTCTTCGCTGGTGCAGGCGAAATGCACAAATTCGGCGGCGGCTAAAAGTTCTGGGCGCGCTTCAAATTTGGATTTGAGCCAATATTCCACCGCCTTCACATCATGGTTGGTGGTTTTTTCTATCTCTTTAATCGCCTGTCCGTCGGCCACCGAAAAGTTTTTTACCAGGCCCAATAGGTATTTACGTGCGCCGGTGCTGAGCGGTTTGAATTCTTGAAAACCCGCATCGCTCAGGGCGACAAACCAGGCGATTTCTACCTGCACGCGGCGTTGCATATAGCCCAATTCGCTCATCAGGGGGCGCAGGTCGGACAGCTTGTTAGCGTACCGTCCGTCAAGGGGCGAAATCGCATCGATAGGGAAAAAATTCATCCTGCAATTGTAGGCTTTTCACCCTGTATAGAATGCCCCTCCCTAGTTGGAACTACCAAACCATATGAAATTGATTGGCTCGACGTCCAGCCCCTATGTGCGCAAAGTACGCATCGTGATGGCAGAGAAGAAACTCGACTACGCGTTTGTGACCGAGGACGTCTGGGCCGCTGGCACCACCATTGGCCAGTCCAACCCGCTGGGCAAAGTACCTTGCCTCATCATGGAAGGCGGCGAGGCCTTGTTTGACTCGCGCGTGATTGTGGAATACCTGGATGCGCTCTCGCCCGTAGGCAAACTGATACCCAGTACCGGGCGCGCGCGCGCTGAAGTGAAGACCTGGGAAGCGCTGGCCGATGGCGTGCTCGACGCACTGATTTTGGCGCGCCTGGAGGCCACCTGGCCCGGACGCGCCAGCAATGAACGCAGCCAGGCTTGGATAGACCGGCAAACGGCTAAAACGGATGCTTCCTTAGAAGCCATGGCCAGTGGCTTGGGAGACCGTAATTTTTGCTCCGATATCCACCTGACCTTGTCGGACATTTCCGTAGGGTGTGCACTGGCGTATTTGGACTTCCGCTTCGCGCATATCGACTGGCGCAGCCGCCACGCCAATTTGGCTAAGCTATACGAAAAACTCTCGCAGCGCCCGAGCTTCGCGGAGACCGTGCCTTTTTAAGAGGGCGCCAAGGCCTAGCTATTGGCACGGCGCTTGAGCCAGCGCATCAGGCCACCTACCAGCGGTAGTTTTTCATACAACTCTTCGGCAGCGTCCCAGTAATCGCGGTGTAGCTGCACTTTGCCTGCGGCATCGAACACCAAATGCGAGGCGCCCAGAATAACTTGCTCGCGGCCCTGGTGAAAATTGCGAAAGCCAAAGCGAAACTCCCAAGTCAGAAAGCACTGCGCGCCCTGGGCCACCCGGCCTGTCACCACAAAGCGCGGGGCAATCAGGGCCTCAAACATGTGCACAAAAATCGCTTCAATCGCTGGTACGCCCGTCACGTCATTAAAGGGGTCTTTGAAGCGCGCATGGGCTGCGTAATACCGGGACAGGTCTTGCACGCTCTGTGGCGTTAATTGCTCAAACCATTGCACTACCGCGTCCATCGCTGCGGCTTGCATAGCCTCAGACGCTGCAATAGCCCCGGCGGACAGAGGCGGATCCACGGGTCGCTCGATCAACTGCTCAACGTTTGCCGTCATGCGGTCGCCTTGTGGACCAAATAAAAATACCAACGCCGGGGCATGATGCGCAAAAGCTTGAGCCATAGCGTAAAGCGGCGCGGAAAATGAATTTCAAACCGGCCACGCGCCCAGCCTTGCACCATGGCATCGGCGGCTTGTTCGGGGGTGAGCAAAGCGGGCATAGAAAAACTATTTTTCGCCGTCAAAGGGGTTTGCACAAAGCCGGGGTTGACGACCGATACGGCAATACCGTCGTCTTGCAAGTCCAAATAGAGATTTTCTGCCAGGTTGATCAGAGCGGCCTTGGTGGGGCCGTAAGCCAAGCTATTGGGCAAGCCACGAAAACCAGCGACGCTGGCCACCAGGCTGATATGGCCGCTGCGGCGTGCGCGCATGGCAGGCAGCACGGCTTGCAACACGTTGAGCGCGCCTTGGTAGTTGACCTCCCAGTGGCGGCGCATTTCCACCAAATCCATCGCTTGCGCGCGCATGGGTACATAGTGTCCGGCGCAATAGAGCACCATGTCCGGCGCGCTACGAGGCCAGCATTGCTGCGCCACCTGGGCCACGGCCTGCGCATCGCTGCAATCGAGGACCTGCGCCGTGCTGCCCGGATGCGTTTTCACAAAGCTATCCAAGGCCTGGGCATTGCGCGCTGACACTGTCACCAGCGCGCCTTGCGCATGCAGTGCCGACGCCGTGGCGCGGCCTATACCGCTGCTGGCGCCCACGATCCATACCGAAAGGCCGCGCCAATCGCGCAGCGGGGGGTTGAGTGCTTGCATCCAGGCCATGGCTTAGCGCTTGTAAAAGCTGAGCGTGACCTCGCCCAGCGGCAGGCCAAACTTGCGCATGCGCGCTTTGTTGAGCATCACGCGCTCATCGACCAGGTACATCCAGTCGTCGAATTGCACTTCATAGATTTTCCCGTCCACCGGCAGCGCCAGGGTGTACTGCCATTGAAAAGCATTGCCCTGGGTGCGACCCTGGGCAGTGCCCACGACGTCATCGGCACGCCCGGTATAGCTGCCATCCGGGCCTGCCGTCAGGCGCCAAATGCGTTTTTGCTTGGTGCCGTCGGAATAAGTGAAGTCTTCGTCCAACACGCCTTCATTGCCATTCCAGGTGCAGACCATTACCACCTTGAAACGCTTGACCACGGTGCCGGTGTAATCGGTAAATACGCCATAGGCGTCTAAGGTGCCATTGAAGTACTGGCGCAGATCGAGCAGCGGTTTTTCCTGGGCATAGCTATCTAATTTTTGCGAGGCGCAGCCGCCTAAAGCCAGGGCCGTTCCGGTAGCCAGGGTTAGCGCAAATAAGCGACGTCGATTCATGGTGTTTTCCTGATGAACAAAAAATACAAAAGCGCAGCGGCCACCAGCTTGAGCAAGCAGGGTAAGACGCAATACGCCCAGGTGATGCTGCGCAAAGCCTCTTCGCTGCGGTTGCCCGGCTCGTAACCGGCATAAGACAACAAAGGCAGGGCCAGGCCCGCGGCCAAGGCCAGATTGAGCTTGGCGGCCATATTCCACCAGCCCCAGTAAATACCGCTGTCGCGCCCCGGCTCGGGCTGGCTGTTGATCAGACCCGCCAGCATGGCGCCGGGCACGGTCAGATCAGCGGCCATGCACAAGCCTGAGAGCACACAAATCGCGATAAAAGGCAAGCTGTCGCCGGTGCCCAGTTGCGCGGCCCACGCAAACACCGCCACCGACACGCCCATGGAAAACAGCCACAGGGCTGGCAATCCCCAGCGCGCCACCCAGCGCGACACAGGCCCCATGGCCAAGGCGGCGGCCAAAAAATAACTGGCTAAAAACCAAGGCTCCATGGATGCGGGCGCCTGCAGCCGGTCTTGCACAAAAAACAAAATCAGCGTGGCGGGCAAAGCGCTGGCAATGCCATTGGCTAAAAACACCGCCAGCAAAGCCCGAAACGGTGGGTAGCGCAGAGGCGCCAACAGGCGTCCGCCTGTGGTGGCGCCCGCAGGTGCCGCCGTCACCTGCTCCAGCGCAGGACTTAGCACTGGCGCAGGCGCTGCCGTCCAGGCCAGCCAGCCCAAGCCCAAAGCCAGGCACAAAATGGCGGCCGTAACCGGCAAGCCAAAGGCCAACGGCGCCATCGACGCCAAAATGACGCCGGCCAAGCCCAAGCCTTCGCGCCAAGCCACGATACGGCTGCGCAAGGGCGCATCGCCGCCCAGCAAAGCGCCCCAGGACTGTTGCACCAAAGTCAGGGCGCTGTAGCCCAAGTAGCAGACCAGCAAAGCGCCAGCCGCCCAAATCAGCAGCGCACCGTGCGCGCGTACCGGCGGAAAAAACAAGGCAATAAAACCGCCCGCCAGCAACAAGGCCGCCAGCGCTGCAAAGCGCAAGACATGCGCTTGCGAGCGGGCAAACAAGCGATCCACCCAGCGTCCCAGCAATGGGTCTATCAGGGCGTCGGCCACCCGCGCCAGCAGCAGCAAGGCGCCCAGGCTAGCCAGTGGCAGGCCAAAGCTGCGGGCGTAGTAATTGGGCAGGAACACATACAGCGGCAAGGCCACAAAGGCTAGCGCAAGTGCCATAAACCCGTAGCGCAAGCCTTGCGGCCAGGGCAATGCGGTCAGGCCTGCGCTGCGCGCCATTTAGCTACCCTGGCCCAGCAACTGCGCGCGCAAGCGAGGCTCTTGCGTCGTTGGACTCAGCCATATGGCAAAAAAGGATTGGCTCAGCAAGGGGTCCTCAATCGCTTTGTGCAACTGGCCGTTGAAATACAAACGCAAGCCTTTGTCGGGCAGGTGTACGCCGGTCAGGCGGTCGCCAGGTTTGACATCGGGGAACGCGCTTTTCAGGGCTTGTTGCCACTCGGCAAAACGTGCAGGGGGCAGTACCTCTAAGGCCTGCATTTGTTTGAGCGATGTATCGGCCAGCGCACTGCCGCTGATCGCACGCGCGTAGCGGATTTCCAAAGCAAAGCTGTGCGCGCCAAATCGCTCAGACGCGAACTGCGGCGCAGTCCACAACCAGGCTTCATACACCGAAAAACCCAGCCAGCGCAAACGTCCGTTGCCAGTGAGCACAGGCTTTTCAAGTTCGCGCACTAACTCCACCGGCGGCGCAGGGCTGTTGTAAGCCTGCACGCTGCCGCAAGCGCTAAGCAAGGCCAGCCACAGGGCCAGCAAAGCCTGTAGCCCCGCATGCGTTGGCACTTTAGGCAGCGGCATAGGGCTTTTGCAAGGTGTATTGCAAGACGTCGATGTTGTCTTCCATAAAGGCCGCTTCGCAGTAGCACAAATAGAACTCCCAAATGTGCATAAAGCGCTGGTCAAAGCCCAAGGTCAGCACTTGCTCGCGCTGCGCCAAAAAGGCTTCGCGCCAGCGTTGTAGCGTCAGCGCATAGTCGTGGCCGAAAGCGTGTTTTTGCACTACTTCTAGGCCGGCCGCACGGGCTTGCGCTTTGAACTCGGAAGGGCTGGGCAGGCAACCGCCGGGGAAGATGTATTGCTGGATAAAGTCGGTGGACTCTAGGTAGCGTTCAAACAGTGCATCGGCAATCACAATGCTTTGGATGCAGGCCTTGCCGCCGGGCTTGAGCATGCGCGCCACGGTCGCAAAGTAGGTAGGCCAAAAGCCCTGACCCACCGCCTCGATCATTTCAATCGAGCACACCGCGTCATACGGCCCGTCCGCAATATCGCGATAGTCCTGCAAACGCAAATCGGCCTGTGCGGCCACGCCGTGGCGCTGCATGCGGGCACGCGCAAAATCCAGCTGCTCGGTGCTGAGGGTGACGCCAGTGACGTGCGCGCCGTGCTCTTTGGTCGCCATCTCGGCCAGCGCCCCCCAGCCGCAGCCTATTTCTAGTACGCGCTGGCCCTGCGCCAGGTCCACTTGCTGCAAAGCGCGGCGCACTTTAGCGTTTTGGGCTTGCGACAAAGTCTGCGATAAATCGCCGCCAAACAAGGCCGACGAATAGTTCATGGTCGGGTCTAACCACAGCGCATAGAAATCATTGCCCAAGTCGTAATGCGCGTGGATGTTTTTCTTGCTATTGCTGCGGGTATTGCGTTGAAGCAAGTGCTTGATGCGGTAGGCCAATCGCCCGATCCAGCTGCCAAAAATCACGCGATCCACTTCGGCGCGGTTTTGCACCAGCACGCGCAACAACATCGTCAAATCTGGCGTAGTCCAGTCGCCGTCGATAAAGCTTTCGGCAAAGCCGATGTCACCGGATTTGAGCGCGCCGGTAAATGCGTTCCAATTATTGAGGTGCAGCGTGGCATGCGGGCTGGCGCTCTCGCCAAAGCGCTGCACGCTGCCATCGGGCAAGTGCAGCGTGAGGCTGCCGTGGCGGATTTTTTGCAGCAGTTGCAAGACCGTGCGCGCTGCTGCGGGCGGACGCTGGGCGGCTTTGTCAGTGCTGTATTTGGCGGTGGTTTGGTTCATAGGGGATACATACAACTAGCGACTGACAAAGCTCGCAGGCGCAGGGGGTTGGCGGAAAAACGGGACACGCTTGAGCCACAGGCGCAGCGCCTGCCAGTGGATGCGCCAGACCACGGCAAAGGTCATCAGCGGGTAACGCCATAGTGCCCGACGCGCTGCCTGCGCGCTAAAGGGCTGCAATTGCCCGCTGACACTGGTTTGAATTAAAGGGCCCTGCGCGTCGTCATAGTCCACACGCGCCACGGTGCGGTCGCCCTGGGCGTTGACCATGAAGCGAAAGCGATACTGCCCTTGCACCAGGCAAAACGGCGATACATGCAACACCTTGTCCGCACGCTGCTCCACGCCAAAGCGCGCTTGCGAGAGCAAATAACAATGCCGCTCGCCAAAGGTGTTGTTCACCTCCACCAGCACGGCGCGCAAGCTGCCATCAGCGCGATGGCAATACCAAAAACTGACGGGCTTGAAAGTAAACCCCAGCACGCGCGGGTAGCAGTGGAGCCAGATTTCGCCGTCCGCATCCGTGATGCCTTCGCTGTGCAGCAATTCCTCTAACCAAGCCAGCGCGCCGCCCTGCTGCGGGCCACGTCCGTCACCGTGGTCGCTGTCGAAAAAGCTGAGCGCTGCGCGGCGGTTGCGCGGCAAGGTCCCCGGCGCGCTTTGCAAGCTGCGCATGGGCAGCATTAAAAAATAGGTGGCGTAGGCAAAGGCGTGGTGCCTGGGCGCAAGCCGGGTATGGCGAACCTGGCCAAAACCGATCATTGCTTGCGCTGCTGCCATGCTTAGGCGCCTTGGGCGAGTAAAGGCTTTAGGGCATCAGCCACGGCCAAGCCGGATTTCAGACCGTCTTCATGGAAGCCATACCCCGTCCAGGCGCCGCAGTAATAGGTGTGGCGCACACCCTGGATGGCTGGCAATTGTTGCTGCGCGGCCGTGGCCGCCAGGTCAAACACCGGGTGCGCGTAATCAAAGCGGCCATGCACCAGGGCGGGATCAATATCTTGCGCAGGATTGAGCGACACCACCACAGGTTGGCTAAAAGGCAGAGGCTGCAACATATTGAGCAAATAGTGCAGGCAGACGCGGGGGCCCTTGGGGCCTGGCGCAGCGCCATCGCCCGATGCGCCCGCGGCGCGCTGGTAATTCCAGGCCGCCCAGGCTTTTTTGCGTCTCGGCAACACCGAGGCATCGGTGTGCAGCACCGCGTGGTTGGGCTGGTAGCGGATGGCGCTTAGGGTCTGGCGCTCCAGAGCGCTGGCGTCAGCCAGCATCGCCAGCGCCTGGTCGCTGTGGGCCGCAACTATCACTTTGTCAAAACGCTCGGTTTGGCCTTGCACCTGCACCAGCACGCCATCGGCCAGTCGCTCTATGCGCTGCACTGGTGCGTTCAAGCGCTTGTCAACAATACCGGCCAAAATCTTCTCGACATAATTGCGCGCACCGCCGGGCACAGTGCGCCACTGGGGCCGGTTGGTCAGGGCAATCAGCCCGTGGTTGTAGCAAAAGCGCACCATGGTGGACACCGGAAACGCCAGGATTTGGTCGGTAGGGCAGCTCCAAATACAGGCCAGCATGGGCAGGAAATACCAGTCTTTAAACTCCTGCGAAAAGCTATGTTGGCGCAAAAATTCGCCCAGCGGTTGCACCAGCTCCGCGTCGGCATTGCGAAGCGCCAGACCAGTGGCCAGTTTGTTAAAACGCACCACGTCTGCCAGCATGCGCCAAAAGCGCGGGCGCAGCAGGTTGCTGCGCTGGGCAAACACCGCGTCCAAAGAGGTGCCGCACCACTCCAGGGCCGGGCCGTCGCCGCTGGCGGCGGTTTGCACCGAGAAGGACATATCCGAATCGGCCGAGGGCACGCCCAGTTCAGCGAACAAGGCGATGAGTTGCGGGTAAGTGCGGTCGTTAAAGACCAGAAAACCAGTGTCCACGCCATGGGTGCGCGGGCCCGTGGGGATGTCCAGGGTGATGTCCACCGTATGGGTGTGGCCGCCGAAATAATCGCCCGCTTCGAGCAGGCTGATATCAGCCTGGCCGCGCAAACGATGCGCCGCGGCCAGCCCCGATATGCCAGAGCCAATGATCGCGATTTTCATGACGTGAATCCCATTTTGTTACTATACAGTAATTAGGCGACTAAGCGGTCATTTTTTGCATCTACTGGTTTTATTCTGCCCGATTCCACCCTGAGTGTCAATTTGCTTAGAAAGGCCATTGTGGATATTATTTTTTACACCTACCGCCTGCTTGCCTAAAATCCTGCAGACTTGAAAGGAAGCCATGCTTTACCCCGAACTGTTCAGACAACTGGAAGCGGTGCGCTGGGATATGGAGCGGGACATTCCTTGGGCCAGCTTTGACCCCGCCGCCCTGTCGGACGAGCAGGCCACCACCATCAAGATGAACGCGATTACCGAGTGGGCGGCGCTGCCGGCCACCGAAATGTTTTTGCGCGACAACCGGGGGGACAGTGACTTTTCCGCCTTTATGTCGATTTGGTTCTTTGAGGAACAAAAGCATTCGCTGGTGCTGATGGAGTATTTGCGGCGCTTTCGGCCCGAACTGGTGCCCACCGAGACCGAGCTGCATAACGTGCGCTTTGAGTTTGACCCGGCCCCGGCCCTAGAGACGCTGATGCTGCACTTTTGCGGCGAGATTCGCCTGAACCACTGGTACCGCCGCGCCAGCGAATGGCATACCGAACCGGTGATCAAATCGATTTACACCCGCTTAAGCCAGGACGAAGCGCGCCACGGCGGCGCCTACCTGAAGTACATGAAGCGCGCCATCCAAAACGTAGGCCTGGAAGCCAAAAGCGCGTTTGCCAAAGTAGGCGTGCTCATGGCCAGCGCGCGGCGCACCAGCCAAGCCCTGCACCCGACCAATTTACATGTAAATAAAACGCTGTTCCCCAACGACACGGTGCAGGCGCGCCTGCCCAACCCGGACTGGCTGGAACACTGGCTGGACAAGCAAATTGATTTCGACGCCGTCTGGGAAAACAAAGTGATAGAGCGCATACTGCACAACATGAGCCTTTTGATGGAACGCAGCTTTGGCACCGTGCAAGAGCTCAACAAATACCGCAAAGAACTGGCGCGCGAACTGGGCAAAGCCCTGGAGCCAGGCGCCCTGCCCGGTCAGGCGGCATGAGCGAGCCCACCGGGGCGCAGCCCGAGCCGGCCATGCTGGACAAACTATGCGAGCGCAGCAACTTAGCAGCGGCGCTGGCCAAGCTACCCCGGCCTTGGGTGTTTACCAACGGCGTATTTGACGTGCTGCACCGCGGCCATGTGGTCTATCTGGCGCAGGCCCGCGCCCTGGGCGGAAGCCTCATCGTGGCGCTCAACACCGACGCCTCTACCCGCCGCCTAGGCAAAGGCGATGACCGCCCGCTCAACAATGAAATGGACCGCGCCATCGTCATGGCCAGCCAGGAAGCGGTCAGCTTGGTCACCTGGTTTGCCGAAGACACCCCGCAAGCCCTGATCGCCGAAATCCGCCCGGATATTTTGGTCAAGGGCGGCGATTACGATATGGCGGTGTTACCCGAGACGGCGCTCATGCAGACCTGGGGCGGCAAGGCGCTGGCGCTGCCTTTTGTGGCGGGGTACTCGACGACTGCGCTGGTGAAGAGGATTCGGGCGCAGGGTAGTTGAAGGCTGGAACATAAGGCTATTTGCGAGCCGGGCTTGCGAGCGGGCATACCAATGAGGGCATTTTTGCCGAATAGATTGGAATTTCTGCATGTCGCCTTCCGAACCTTTGCCGTCTGTCGTCCCGGCATTGGTAATTACCGCAATGCCACGCTAGCTGACGTAGCATTAACGCGGTTAGCGTGAAATTTCCCCAAATCCGTTGTCCATGTAAGTAAGGAGCCACCTTGTCGCAATCAATTGGGCTTGTGTCTATTTTGATAAAGGACTATGACGAGGCAATCGCCTTTTACGTTGATGTTCTTGGGTTCGCGCTCATCGAAGACACGTCGATAGCAAATCAAATGAAGCGTTGGGTTGTGGTCGCTCCTAGCGGTGGTAGTGGTGCCCAGATATTGCTGGCGAAGGCCTCAAATGACCAGCAGGCTTCGTTCATCGGAAATCAAACAGGTGGCCGCGTTTTCTTGTTTCTTTACACAGACGATTTTGAACGTGATTACGCGGTTTATCAAAGTCGTGGCGTCAGGTTTGTTCGAGGCAAGGTGCAGGAGCCTTACGGCACAGTGGCTGTCTTTGCAGACCTCTACGGAAATCAATGGGACTTAATCGAATTGGCCAATTCGCCGATTCAATGAGAGACCGCTTCCGACCCATAGCGGCCGTTGGACTTATCGGTGCAGTGACGGGTTTGTCGCGAAAGCCGACGCTATCGCCTGAGCTGAAAAGTCTTGGGAATTTCTCAACAGCAGTCGTCTAGGCTTTTGTCTATTGACTTGGGGGAATGACAGTGAGTGTGTTTGTGTTATAAAAAGACTCAACGGTCTAATTCACCAATGTCACGATGTTTTTCCTAAAAGTTTTATTTGTTGTTTTATCTGGTCTACTGGTCGCATGCGGTGGTGGTGGTGGTTCAACCAATTTGGGGGCGGCACTTAATCCAGTTTTTGCTACTCCGACTGCAACTTCAGATGGATTCACAGTTCAAATTACGAACTATGACTCCTCATTTGCATATGCAGGCACCGCAACTGCTTCTGGTGTTGTGGCGATAAGTGGAAGCGGTTTGGTAACTATTTCTGGCGTTTCAGCACTGACAAATTCAACGGCTACTGTTACAACGACAAAAGCAAACTTTGCTGCGGGTTCGGCGCAAATAAATGCAACGTCATCTATCTCGTTTTCTAACCGTACCACCGCAAACGGATTAGGTTCTAACTTGGTTTATGGTGTTTTTGTTGATGGATCTAATGTCTATGCTGCGACAGATGGAGGCCTGAGCATCTCCAAAAACGGAGGTTCTAGCTTTACAAATTTCACCACAGCCAATGGTTTGGGTAGTAATCGGGTGGCCAGCGTGTTTATGTCTGGCAATGTCATATACGCTTCGACAAAAGCAACAGATCCGTGGACATTGGGAGGGCTTAGTATTTCTCACAATGGAGGAATAAGTTTCACCAACTACACCACTGTAGATGGCTTAGGAGATAGCAGCGTTTATAACGTTATTGCATCTGGTTCTTCTGTACATGTTGCCACCGGGGGGGGGCTAAGTATTTCTAGCAATGGTGGTACCTCCTACACCAACTTCACTACATCTAGTGGATTGGGGAGTAATGTTGTCAACAAGGTCTTTATATCCGGTAACAGTCTCTATGCAGCGACCCTTGGCGGTTTAAGCTTATCAACGGATGGAGGCATCACCTTTACCAATCGGTCCATTGCAAACGGAATGGCAAGTTCTTGGCTATACGATGCTTTTGTTGTCGGTACCAATGTTTACACGGCCAGCAATGCAGGTGTTAGTATTTCAACAGATGGCGGCATTACATTCACAAATCGAAGCACAACGAACGGGTTAGGCGACCTCAGTGTTCGTGGGATATTCGCTTCGGGATCTAAGGTATTTGCTGCGACGATTGGCGGTTTGAGCATCTCAACAGATGGTGGTGCTAACTTTATCAATTACACGACTGCAAATGGGTTGGGACAAAATTATTCACACAGCATTTTGGTATCAGGTGGCAAAGTTTATGTTGCAACAAATGGCGGTCTCAGTATTTCCAACTAATCGAGTGACCTGCGCCCTAACTGCCGTAACAAATCGAAGGAAGTGAATCTGCAAATTTTGGTAACTTCGAATGACTGCTTTGCTCTTTTGGCTATGTTTTAGTTCGATTCAGTCCAAGACCGCTAAGGGCCTATTGCAGGCTCACATCCAAGTTCGGCCAACGACGGCTCCTGGCCCATACCTGTCACGGTGCTCAAGCTAAACCGGGCTTGTACCCACCCTTTACGCCATCCGAGGCATATCCACCACGCGCAAAGTAACCGTGGCAATGGCGCATACCTTGGCCTCGCCGCCGCGTGTAGAAGACACCGAGACCGATACCACGCACAAAGTGCTTCCCGTCTGAACGCACTGGGCAGTCGCAGTGATCTTCTCGCCATTGGCGGGCGCTAGGTAGTTGATGTGCAAATCCACGGTCACTGCAATCTTGCCGGGGGCCAAGGTCGTGGTAGCCGCAGCGCCAGCACAATGGTCGGCCAGGCCCGCCAGTACACCGCCGTGGAACGATCCGCTGAACTGCAAAAGCTCTGGCTTTCTGGCCAGCGCCAGCGTCACGGCTCCCACTTCAGCCGCTACGACCTCCACCCCTGCGGCATGCGTAAATCCGCTGGCGGCGGTGACCTTTTTCAGCAAGTCCATCATTTCCATTTCAAACCCCTAAATCTTCAATAAGCGCTTCATCAGCAGCGCTGGGAAATCCTGCCGGTGCGCGGCAAGCGCGTAAACATACACGTCTGCGTTGATGCGCCGGTACACCAGCTTGTGGTGGGTGGTAGGAAAAATGATACGGACATTATTTGCGGTTTTGGCGGGCAGCCAGCAACTGGGCCCGCGATTGGGCGGCAGTCATGCCTTTGCCTTGCACACGGTCTTTTTCACCAAAGGCCATGATCTTTAAGGCGGCAGCGGCCAGTTTGGCTTCCTGTTGGGCGATCACCCGGTCTGCAGAAATACCGTTGCCGTCGCACCGGGTGGCGTCGATGGCAGCGATGCCACGGCGAATGAATTCGGCCTCCATCTTAGGCTTTGCCATAGTAGATCAAGCCGCGTATTCCACGCATTGCGACGTCGATTCCTCTTGCTCCATCACGCCTTTACCCTTAAGCCATCTCGGCATGCAAAGCAAAACTATCCGCACTGGCCTTGGGCCAGTGGTGCTGGTACACCATGGGCAGCTTATCGAGCGTGTCTTTGAGCAAACTGCCTTCGGGGATTTCGCGCAGAAGGGCATGGGCCAGGCTGTCTACGGTGTGGTCGCCGGTGCGGCGCACGATGTGGTGGGCGTTGATCTCGTTGGGGTGTTGCACGCCGGCCGCCTGCACCAACTCTTTGAGTGCGTGCAAGGTGTTTTGGTGGAAGTGGTAAACGCGCTCGGCCTTATCGCCCACCACCAGCGCCTGCTGGCGCAGCGGGTCTTGCGTAGTCACGCCCGTGGGGCAGTGGCCGGTGTGGCAGGTTTGCGCCTGGATGCAGCCAATGGCAAACATAAAGCCGCGCGCGCTATTGCACCAGTTGGCGCCTAGGGCCATCAGGCGAGCGACGTCAAAAGCACTGACCACTTTGCCCGCGCAGCCGATCATGATTTGCGAGCGCAGCCCGGCGCCACGCAAGCTGTTGTGCACCAGGATCAGGCCCTCTTGCAGAGGCGAGCCAACGTGATCAATAAATTCCAGCGGCGCAGCGCCAGTGCCGCCTTCGGTGCCATCGACCACGATGAAGTCCGGCGTAATGCCGGTTTGCAGCATGGCCTTGACCATGGCAAACCATTCCCAAGGGTGGCCGATACACAGCTTAAAACCCGTGGGCTTGCCGCCCGAGAGTTCGCGCAAGCGGGCCACAAAATGCATCAGCTCGGTTGGCGTACCAAACGCGCTGTGCGAAGCGGGCGATACGCAGTCCACACCCACCGGTACGCCACGCGCCTCGGCAATCTCGGGCGTGACCTTGGGGCCGGGCAGCACGCCGCCGTGGCCGGGCTTGGCGCCCTGGCTGAGCTTGATCTCGATCATCTTGACCTGCGGGTCACGCGCATTGACTTTGAATTTCTCGGCGCTAAAGGTGCCGTCGTCATTGCGACATCCGAAGTAGCCCGATGCAACTTCCCAGATCAGGTCGCCGCCATGTTTGCGGTGGTGTGCCGAGATAGAGCCTTCGCCCGTGTCGTGCGCAAAACCGCCGCGCTTGGCGCCGGCATTGAGCGCGCTGATGGCATTGGCGCTGAGCGCGCCAAAACTCATGGCCGAGATATTGAACACGCTGGCGCTGTAGGGCTGCGCGGTGTTGGGCCCGATGGTGATGCGAAAGTCGTGCGAGGCCAGCGTGCTGGGCGCTACCGAATGCGTCATCCACTCATGGCCGGTAGCGTGGGTGTCGAGCTGGGTGCCAAAAGGCCGCTTGTCCGAATCGCCCTTGGCGCGCTGATAGACCAGCGAACGCTGTGCGCGCGAAAAAGGCGTCGCCTCGTTGTCGCTCTCGATGAAGTATTGCCGGATTTCGGGCCGGATAAATTCCAGCAAAAAACGCATATGCCCGATGACCGGGTAATTGCGCAAAACAGCGCGCTTGGTTTGCAACAGGTCGTGAAAACCGGTTCCTACCAAATAGGCAAACACCAGCACCGGCAGCACATGTCCGCCGCCAACCCAGGCCAGCAAAGACAGCAACAAACCGACGGCGCACAGCGTGAAAGCCAGGTAGCGCATCGGGAACAAAGAATGAAAGAAATTCAGCACGGCGGTGTCTCCTTATCAAATGCCTCACGGCATATTTTTCTGCCCGAACCATACCACCAGCGCCAAGCTGGCCATGGTCGCGGCGATGACCCCATCGAGCACCTGCCAAGCCAGCGACCGCGCAAACACCGGGCGCAGCAAGCGCGCGCCAAAACCCAGGGCGGCAAACCAGCACAGGCTGGCACTGGCCGCGCCCAGCCCAAACCACCAGCGCCCGGCCTCGCCGCGCTGCGTGGCCACCGCGCCCAGCAGCACCACGGTATCTAAATACACATGCGGGTTGAGAAAGGTAAAGCCAAAACAGGTCGCTAATGCGGCGGGCAAGGACAAGCTCGGTGCATCGAGCGGCAGCATGGCAGCCGGGTGCAGCGCACGCCGCGCGGCAAACAGCGCATAAGCGGCCAAAAACAGCGCGCCGCCAATACGCGCTACTTCCAAAGCCACCGGGTATTGCTGCACTAGCGCGCCGCCCCCCGCCACACCGACCAGGATAAGCAGCGCATCCGACAGCGCGCAAAAAGCCACCAGCGGCAACACATGCTCGCGCAGGATGCCTTGCCGCAAAACAAACGCGTTTTGCGAACCGATGGCCACAATCAAAGCCAGGCTGGTAGCAAAGCCTGCAAGTGCGTCATTCATGCATTCAGTGCTTTGTATTGCGGAGTCTTTCGCAAGCCCTGATTCAGCCCACAGGCGCCGCTTGCACCAAGCGCAGCAGCACCGCCAGGCTGTGCTGCACCGTGGCGCTGCGCACTTGGGCGCGGTCGCCATCCAAGCGCTGCATTTCGCTGCGCAGACCTTGGGGCGTCGCCCAAGCAAACCAAACGGTGCCTACGGGTTTATCGGCGCTGCCGCCGCCGGGCCCGGCGATGCCGGTGACGGCTAGCGCGCATTGCGCTTTGGAGTGTTGCAAAGCGCCTTGGGCCATCGCGCGGGCCACCGGCTCGCTGACCGCGCCGTGGCGCGCAATCAAGGCCGCATCAACACCCAGCAGTTCGCTTTTGGCGGCATTGGAATAGCTGACAAAGCCGCGCTCTAGCCAGTTGCTCGAACCGGCCAAGTCGGTACAAGCGGCGGCGATCAAACCGCCAGTGCAGCTTTCTGCCGTGGCCAGCATCCAGCCGCGTGCCAGCAGGGCCGTGGCCAGGTCTTCTACCAGGCGCGCCATACCGCCATTACCAGCAAGGTGCAGCCCGCGGCCACCAAGTCGTCGAGCATGATGCCCCAACCGGCTTTGGCCCAGGGCCAGCGCTCGCTGTCCACATCGATGCCATGAAACAAGCCATCGGCCCAGCCCACCGGGCCGGGCTTGACCGCATCAAAAAAACGGAATAACAAAAACGCCGCCGCCTGTTGCGCAAAGCTCGCCGGCATCAGTAGCCAGAGCACCAACCAAAAGGCCACTACCTCGTCCCACACAATGCTGCCGGGGTCTAGCACGCCCATATTGCGCGCGGTGACGGCGCATGCCCACCAACCCAGCAGCGTGGAGGCCAGCAGGGTGTAGCCCCACAGCGCGTCGCTCATCCAGGGCGTAAGGCACCAAAACGTGAGCCAGGCCCAGAGCGTGCCGCTGGTGCCCGGCGCAATACGCGACAGGCCGGAACCAAAGCCCAACGCAAACACATGGGCCGGGTGCGACAACATAAAAGCCGGGGTAGGCCGCGCTGCAAAGCGGCTAGCGCCAGCACCTGTGGGATACAGCGTTTCAGGTGCGGGCATGGGTGATGCAGATGCCTTGGGCGCGCCGATTAGGCAAGCGTGGCCAGGTAGGCTTCCAACTTGGCAAAAGTACCGGTCCAGCCCATGCGCATGCTTTCGTGGCCGGCGTCAAAGGTGGCGGTTTCTTCAGGTGTGGCTTCAAAGGGCAGCCACTCCAGATCTAACTTGCTGCCAGCGCCTTCTTTGGACAGGTGGCTGTTCGCCATGGTGCGCAACGGCCAGGTGGGCGCCATGGGGTGGCGAGTCACGCCGCCCTCGCGGTCTGAAAAATGCTGAATCAAGGACAGGCGACTGGGCGCCTCAATGCCCAAAAACTCCCACTTGCCCCACATTTGGGTGCCATCGGGCGCTTGCAGCGCATGCAAAAACACACCGCCTACGCGAAATTCCATGTCGTAAGCCGGCATGGTGAAGCCTTGCGGCCCCATCCATTTGGACAAATGCTCGGGCTGGGTATAAACCGCCCACAAGGTGTCGCGCGAGACTTTGAAACTATGCGAAATCCGAAATGGCTTGGACATGGTGTTTCCTTCCAACAATGTTTATAGCAATCCACCGGTAGCTGCGAAATGGTCAAACGAGGCGAAATCGTGGGCCACTGCATGGCCCTGGGCATCGACCAATCGCAAGCCCGGCGCGGCCTCTATGGTAGCGATACGGGTGAGCGGCAGTTCCAGCGTGTCCGAGAGCGCAGCCAAAACGCTGCGCTGCGCTGGCGGTGCGGTAAAAACCAGCTCGTAATCATCGCCCCCAGCCAGCACGGATTGCAGCGCGGTGCGTGCATCGTAGGCATTGTCGAATTGCGCCGCGCCACCAGCATAGGCCTGGCGTGCAGCCAGTAGCGGCAAGGCCTTGTCCACATCCACCCGCGCGCCGCAGTGCGAGCGCTCCAGGATATGGCCCAAGTCGCCCAGCAAGCCATCGCTGATATCGGCACAAGCGCTGGCGATACCGCGCAAGGCCAGCCCCAGCGCCACGCGCGGCGCGGGCTGCTCCAGCCGCGCACGTGCAGCTAGAAGCAGCTCAGTGGGCAGCGTGATGCGGCCCTGCAAAGCCAACAAGGCCAGCGCCGCATCGCCTACCGTGCCGCTGACATAAACATCGTCTCCCGGTAGCGCGCCGCTGCGCAGCAAAGCCTGCGTGGGCACGGGCCGCGCCGCAGCATCGGCAGGCACTTCGCCATACACGGTGATGCAAATCGTTAAGGGCCCGCGCGTGGTGTCGCCACCGATCAGTTCACAGCCATGCGCATCGGCCAGGGCCAATAGGCCTTTAGAAAAAGGTTCGAGCCAAGCGTCCTTGGCCTCCGGCAAGGCGAGCGCCAAGCTAAAAGCCAGCGGGCGGGCGCCGCAGGCGGCTAAATCGCTCAGGTTGACCGCTAAGCATTTATGGCCCAGCAAAAACGGATCGACGTCAGGGAAAAAATGCCGGCCTGCAACCAGCATGTCGGTGGAAACGGCTAGCTGCATACCCGGCGCGGTTTGCAGCAGCGCGCAATCGTCGCCCACGCCCAACACCGCGCGGCGCGCGGCGCGCGTGAAATAGCGCGCTATCAGTTCAAACTCGCCCGGCACGCCGCGCCTTAATGCAAAGTGCGCGCGCCACTGCCCGGCCCGGCGCTAAGGGCATCGAGCACAAACATGGGAATGTCCACTTCAAATTTTTCGCCGTCCTCGGCGACACAAAAATAGCTACCATGCATGGTGCCGGTGGGGGTGCGCAGCCGTGTGCCACTGGTGTACTCAAAGGCTTCGCCCGGTTGCAGCAAAGGCTGCTGCCCGATCACGCCCAAGCCTTTGACTTTCTCGGTGTGGCCGTTGGCGTCGTTCACATTCCAGGTGCGCGAAATAAGTTGCGCCGCCACCTTGCCGGTGTTGGTGATGGTGATGGTGTACGCAAACACATACAAAGCGTTTTGCGGCGCCGACTGCTGCGGCAAATACTGCGGAAACACTTCTACGCGGAACTGGTAGGCGGAACTGGTTTTGGACATGGCCGGATGCTAACGCGCAAAATCGGGTATGTTCCACCCCAGCGCCTGAATAAACCCCTCTTTTCAAAGCCCAAGCGACTGTCACCATGAATTTCCGCATTGCCCCCTCGATTTTGTCCGCCGACTTTGCCCGCCTGGGCGAGGAAGTAAAAAACGTGATCGCCGCTGGTGCCGACTGGATCCACTTTGACGTGATGGACAACCATTACGTACCCAACCTCACTTTCGGCCCCATGATTTGCCAAGCACTCAAGCCGCATGCGCACACCGCGGCGGGCGCGCCGGTACCGATTGACGTGCACCTGATGATTTCGCCGGTCGATGCGCTGGCAGCCGCTTTTGCCGATGCGGGGGCGGACTTGGTGAGCTTTCACCCCGATGCCTCGGGCCATGTGCACCGCAGCATCCAGGCGCTCAAAGCCAAAGGCGTGAAAGCCGGGCTGGTGTTTAACCCGGCCGAGCCGCTGGACGTGTTGGACTGGGTAATCGATGACATCGATTTGATTTTGATCATGAGCGTGAACCCGGGCTTTGGCGGCCAGAGCTTTATCGATTC
>CANFJQ010000009.1 GCA_947447615.1 Comamonadaceae bacterium | reverse complement strand
GCTGGAGCTGGAGCTGGAGCTGGAGCTGGAGCTGGAGCTGGAGCTGGAGCTGGAGCTGGAGCTGGAGCTGGAGCTGGAGCTGGAGCTGGAGCTGGAGCTGGAGCTGGAGCTGGAGCTGGAGCTGCCATTTGCTGGCTCACACCGCATCCGCGACAGAATTTGGCAGTATCTGGCAGTTCAAATCCGCATTTGTGGCATTTCATAATTTTAAAATCAATTTATTTAAAAAATTCCACTAAGGTCTGTGACTAGATATTCCTTAAATGGGGTTAACTATCCCCCTTACCGAAACTCGTTTTCTACTACATCACGTTCAATAGGCTGTTCGATTACATCTTTCGCTGACTTTTTGCTTATAACATCGTCGAGCAGCAACTTTTCCTTCTTTAGTTTAGCTTGCCAGCGTTCTTCGCCCAGTATGTAATCAATGAACGCGAACATGTCAATCAGCTTTTGAGGCACTGCTTTGTCAGCATCGCTTGGCAGCATAAAAGCTAATTCATTAGCTTCTAAAAAGCTGCGTACATAGACCCAAATATTGTGGTTTACAAGCATGTGATTTGAGACAGTATCGTATGGTTTGCTTTGGAATTCCCCACCATTTATGTTTAAGTGACTTAGATATAGCCTATCGCCAATAGGACTTGGGTATGGGAAACGGAATTCTTTACCAGTGCCGCAGTACAAAGGATTCTGAGGCGACAAGTGCATAGTCATTGTCCAGCTAGCGATGTCATTTGTGAACTTTGGATAACGGACAACCTTTTGGTAGCGTCCACCAGCTTGGAACGGGCTAGCGCTGTCATAGCTGACACGGAAGTTCTCGTTTTTGCATTGCTTTCGAATCCCGCGTTGAATGGCGGTCAGCAGCACCGCCCAAGTTGGCTGGCTCACGCCTAAAACGTGCATCCAATCCTGTCCCTTATCAAACGCATTGTCATCGCGCATGGTTAGGACCATTTGCAGTACGCTCTGCAAACCACTCATTCCTTTAATGCCTGCGGCTTTATCCTCTCCAATCCCTCTCCATCCAACACTACCCGCAAGTGCCCATCCACCAAACCTATATTTTTTTACTGCATTCCACCAAAGTTTCCAATCGTTGTGGTCTGTACCTTGTACAACGTTCAACCATTTTGTATTTCCACGAGCATTACGTTTGATGTATTCCAAATTTCCAACACTTAAATCAATAAGCTCTTGCACTGTACATTTGTGGAAAGGCGTACTGCTATTGGATGGAAACTTTGCCCACAATGGCATATCTATGGTCATTGCGTAGTCGCTGCTGGCTTCCAACCATTGCACAATCCATTTGCGTGGGTTGCTATTTTTTCGCCATATATCGCATACTTCTGCCCCCGTTTTGGCACGCTTTAAATGGTCAGTGCCATGCATGGTTCCCTTACCAATTTGGTAGCCGCCACTGTCGCCTAATATGGTTGTGCGAGTTTTATCTCTGTTGTACACAGCACATGACTTCGGACGTGCATCTGTAAATTGTCCCGCGCTGTAAAGCGCATAACCATAGTGCCAGAGCTTGCTTTTTGGATTTAGAAAATCCAAATCGGCCATTGTGATGCCACTAGGGAATTCTCTGTTTTTTGAAACCTTTTTGTTTTTTGCTGAGTCATCCACTGCATTTGCGTATCCGTACTGCATAGCTGGCAAGTAGACAGCAAATTTATCCCAACGTGGTGTTAAGTCAATTGCCATTTCAGCCACCATACGCAGCAAATGCTGCGCCTTTACGTTTGGCATTTGCAGTGCACGTAGGAACACTAATTGTGTAGGCAGCCAATTCAGTCTTGTACGTTAGTGTCAGTACGTCTTCGTTTACAGCCATCTTTACGTTACCCACTATGTCCGTAGCTGCCAAGTTTCCCAGCACTGGCAGTAAATCTTTAGTTAGGAAAATTGGCTTGATGGGTTTGCTGCCCTTGCCGACGTTATCTATGCCAAACACTTTGGACGATGTAGTTAGATTTTCCTTTTCGCCGTAGTGTTTGAACACTAGCTGAGTGCGCCCAAGCTCTAAACGTACAGTCTTGCGTGGGGCACGTGTAATGTGCCCACCGAATTCATTGAGCCAACGACCCACAAAGGCTGCATACAAGTTCTCAATCCAAAACTTGTCTAAGTTGGCAGTCCACAGTGCTTGTTCCGCGTAGTCAGCGTTAACGTCAGCTTGTACACGGCTTTGTTCACCAACCGTGTCCAACCCGTAAAAATAGACGGCACGACGACTTCTAAGCACTTTGTTTTCAACAATGAGTCTGTGACTAGCTGAAACCTCTGTGTCGCGCAGCACAGGGACCTTTTCTTTGTCATTGGCGGTGTAGAGACTTAATTCGTGTTTTTGGATTATTGCTTGCTCCAAATAACGTCTGTCTTGCACACGTAGGAAAACATCCTTGCTACTGGCCAATATGCTTGCTTTGGGCTTGACCACAGTTACAACGCTACAGGCGGTTCGGTTCTCACTTAAAACGATGTCACCATGCTGCTTGCGAAAAAGTAAACGCTTGTACTGTTTGACGGTCTGCATGTTGCCATCTGCATCTTTTATTCGGACGCTGTCTTGCAGTGCGTCTCTGTGCCGCTCAAGTGATTCGGGAATACTTTGTGTGCTAATCACTTCAGTAAGCATTTGCAGCACTTTTGGCGCCGCTGTTTTGTCGCGCTTGTAGCTCGAAACGATTGCCTTGCTGATTTGTGCATCGTCACTTACTGTTGCAAGCACTGAAAAGCTACCATTTGGCTTTGCTCGAATAAGTGCTAATGCGTAGCCTAAACGATTGACAGCTATGGGTTTAGTGCTTTGTATACTTGATATAGCTTTTGCGTTAGCAAAGTGCAGTTCCCCCATCTCTAAATGCTTCCTATCAAGTAGGGCTTGGTCGTCCGTACTTCGGCCACTCTTTGATTTCGACTTTTTATCTGGTTCGTTGTTTTCATCAACGTAGTATTTGTCAGCCCCAATCAATCGACGCAATCCACCACTAGTTTCAATAAATTGTGCAAGTCGTTCCTCAGCACTTTGCCTGTATGCGTCTTTGTTTGACTCGTACTCTTTATGCAACTCACGCAGCGCATTACTCCATTGCTGCAATGTTGCCCTACTTTCGTCTGCCCAATCAAGCTGCCACGTTAAGCGCAGAAGGCGAGTGAATTTTTCTTCGCCATCAACATTGTGTCCAGTAATGTTATGCAGCTCGTACTGCTCTTCAAGCAAGCCTTCGACTTTGCTTGCCTTAACCCACCACAAGTACACCCAAGCGAGTCCCTTGTACAAATATTCATTGCTGCGTCTATGAAATATTGTCTGTTGTGTCGTGTGTTCAAAGATTTTTTCAAGTTCTTTGATGAGTGCTTGCTTGGTGCTCATTTTTCACCTTTGTATTTTCTGTAAAAATGGTCAATACACTTTGTGGCAATACTGTCTGTCAAATCCAGTACTGTGTTAGCTAATTGGGTAACCTTTTTTTGTTCGTCTATTGTTGTTAATCCAGCTGTCGATGGGGTATAAACACCGTGCGCAAAAGCGTTTCTAACTGTTGTAGCTACACACAAAACATCATCATTTTGATTTTCAAAAAATTCATTAACGTTTATTCTGAGTTCTTTGTCTTTGTACTTTAAAGTTTCGGTTAAAAACTTCGTTAATTTTTCGTTGCCACGTAGCTTGACTGCTAAATTTACGTCCATTATTTTGTCGTGTTGGCGCTTTGGAATTTGAAGAGATGGAATTGATTTTCTTGCTATCTTTACTTCGTCATAGGCACCGAATGCAAGAAGCAGTTTCATGCCTGCCGAATATCCATTTATTGTTCGGATTTCTAAGTCTGGTGCAACGATGCCTACAAAGGCCCTTGCTGTCCGATATCTATAATTGAAGTGACTTAGCGCATCACTTACGGCATCATCTTTGATATATCGCCTAATTGCTTTAAAGCGAAGATATGACGTTGGATAATTGTGTAAGTCTTTTATGTCTCTCATTCTGTCTCCTTGTGTTGTATTCGCATTTGGCGGCGCGGCACTGTTATGCGCGGTGCCCCGTCTCTCAAATTTAGCTATCCGCACTAAAAGCGGTGTCTTTGTGATGAATGGGTATGGTGTAGTTGATTTCTCTGACCGCGTCAATTGCCGTTTCGGCGGCTGTGGGTGGCCTGAAAATGGCGTTCAAGCCCAGTTTTGTGTCTTTGAGCGGCCCAAGCTCGGTCAACAAGGTCAACAAGGTTTGTAAGGTCTACAAGGTTTGTAAGGTCTACAAGGTATGTAGGGAAAAATGGATTTTTGGGGCCTAAGGGCTTGCTAAAATCTGCGCCACTGTGTAAGATTTCCCCCAGTGTTGATTGCGCGGGGTGTGGCGTTGCACAATCTGTAGCACAAAAATGTTTGGCCGCTGCAACCCCTGTAAACATAAGGGTTCGCAGCGGGTACGTTTTTCTTAAAATCCGCCGCAACGTGAATAACGTGCGTACCGGTTCGATTCCGGTCTCGGGCACCACCTAGGCTTCCAAATGCCCCAAGGCGTCGCGCTTGCTCTACACTGCACGCAGGCCCCTTGAAAACCCAGTGCACATGTCCCGCTACAACAACCCCTTCGAAATCCATGTCCATGGCCAAGTGGCTTTGCGCCCCGAGGTGCAGCTCAGCGATGTGCAGGACGCGCTCAAACCCTTGTGGAAATACGCTGGCGCCCGCTCCTTGGCCGACGGGGCCCGCAGTGCCTATGAAGATGAGCCGGGGATTGAGTTTGTGGCAGCCGAGCACCAGTTGCAAATGTGCTGGACGGTTTCGGGGGATGAAGATTTCCGCCAGGCTTTGGACGAGCTGTGCATGAACCTCAATGATCTGGCCGTGGCAGGCGCCGCGATTGAGGTGACTTTTTACGACACCGACTTTGACGAAGAAGAGCAAAGCCCCGAAGGCGAGTCACGCGATGATTTTGTGATGCTGTTTGTTGGCCCCAATCCGGCTGCCATCATGCAAGTGCAGCGCGATTTGCTGGTGCAAGATTTGGTCAGCATGATGGAGCGCCATTTTGATGGTGCGGAGTTGGGCGGTGTGGTGGCCGAGGTAGACAAGCTGTTTGCACAGCGCTTTGATGCATTGGTCAATTCGCTGGAAATCGGCAAACCGCCGCGCGGCTCGGGCGGCGGCTTTGGCAGCGGTCACGGCGGTGGCCGCAAGCCCCGCCATTTGCATTAAGTCATAGCCGAGCCTTCTGCACTAGGCGAACGCCGGGCGGTTTGCAATAAGGCGTAAGCCGCGTCCTGCGCACTAAAGCCTGCGCCAGGCCGCACCGACTGGCGCGGCCCAGGATTTAGTAGCCGCGGGTAATCGGCATCTCCACCGGTTTGGCATCCACGGCGTATTTGCCCAGTTCCATTTTGGCGATGGCATCCACGGCGTATTTGCCCAGTTCCATTTTGGCGATGGCATTACGGTGCACTTCATCCGGGCCATCGGCAAAGCGCAGCGTGCGGGCGCTGGTGTAGCTGTAAGCCAGTGGGAAGTCGTCCGACATGCCGCCCGCGCCATGGACTTGCATGGCCCAATCGATGACCTGGCTTGCCATATTGGGTGCCACCACCTTGATCATGGCGATTTCGTTCTTGGCGAATTTGTTGCCGCCCATGTCCATCATCCATGCGGCTTTGAGGGTCAGCAGGCGCGCCATGTCGATACGGCAACGTGCCTCGGCAATGCGCTCTTGCGTGACGGTTTGGGAGGCCACCGTTTTGCCGAAAGCCACGCGGGAGGATGCGCGCTTGCACATCAACTCCAGGGCGCGCTCGGCCAGGCCGATCAGGCGCATGCAATGGTGGATACGGCCGGGGCCAAGCCGGCCTTGGGCAATTTCAAAACCGCGTCCTTCACCCAAGAGGATATTGCTCGCGGGCACCCGCACATTTTCAAACAACACTTCCATGTGGCCGTGGGGCGCATCGTCATAGCCAAACACCGTCAGGGGCCGAACCAAGGTGATGCCTTTGGTGTCCGAAGGCACCAGCACCATGCTTTGCTGTGAGTGACGGGGCGCTTGCGGATCGGTTTTGCCCATGACGATATAGATGGCACAACGTGGGTCACCGGCGCCGGATGTCCACCACTTGCGGCCATTGATGACATAGTCGTCGCCATCGCGCTCAATGCGCGTGGCGATATTGGTGGCGTCGCTGGAGGCCACCTCTGGCTCGGTCATAGCAAAGGCGGAGCGGATTTTTCCTTCGAGCAAAGGTTTGAGCCAACGCGCCCGGTTGGCTTCAGACCCGTAGCGCGCGATGGTTTCCATATTGCCGGTGTCTGGCGCAGAGCAGTTAAACACCTCACTGGACCACATCACGCGGCCCATGATTTCGGCCAGGGGCGCGTATTCCTGGTTGGTCAGGCCTGCGCCGTGGTAGCCGGACGCCTCGGCGCTATCCACCGGCAGGAACAAGTTCCACAGGCCTTGGGCCTGGGCTTTGACCTTGAGCGATTCGATCAATTGCAAAGGTGTCCACCGCTTGCCCGCCGCGGTGTTGGCTTCAATTTCCTGGTGATACGCACCCTCGGCGGGGTAAATGTGCTCATCCATAAAGGCCATGAGTTTGGCTTGCAAGGCCTTGGTTTTGTCTGAATATTCGAAGTCCATGGTGTCTCCAGTGCGGGATGAAATAAATAGGTTGGAAGCTAAGGCGCGAAAGACTAGGCGGCGCTTGCGCCTTGGTATTTTTGGGCAAAGGACCAGGCCAACTGAGCCAAGGGCCTGGCGCCAGCGGCCGAGCTGACAGCCTGCGCGCTGGAGGCGGTGCCCGCTTCGACGCGTTTGGCGATGCCTTGCAAAATGGCCGCGATGCGGAACATGTTGTAGGCCATGTAAAAGCTCCAGTCCGCGCGCAGGGCTTGCGCGTCGATGTGGGGCATGTGCGCGCAGTACATGCGGATGTATTGGTCTTGGTCGGGTATGCCTAAAGCAGCGAAGTCCAAACCGGCGATGCCGCGAAAGCTGCCGGGCGGAATATTCCAGGCCATGGCGTGGTAACTGAAATCCGCCAGGGGATGGCCCAGAGTGGACAGTTCCCAATCCAGCACCGCCAGTATGCGTGGCTCGGTGGGGTGAAAAATAAGATTGTCCAGACGGAAATCGCCGTGCACCACGCTGACCAGAGATTCGCTTTTCGCGACTGCCGGAATATGCTGCGGTAGCCAGGAGATCAGTTTGTCCATTTCCTCAATCGGCTGGGTGATAGAGGCTTGGTATTGCTTGCTCCAGCGGCCGATTTGGCGCTCGAAATAATTACCCGGCTTGCCATAAGTGCTCAAGCCCTGTGCGGCGACATCGACGCGGTGCAAGGCTGCGATGACGCGGTTCATTTCCGCGTAAATAGCGGCGCGCTCGTCTTTGGACATGCCAGGCAAGGCCTGGTCCCAGAGGATGCGGCCTTCCACAAAATCCATGATGTAAAAGGCGCGGCCTATCACGGACTCGTCTTCGCACAGACAGTACATGTTGGGCACGGGCACTTCGGTACGGGCCAGCCCGCGCATGACGGCGAACTCACGTTCAATGGCATGTGCCGATGGCAGGAGTTTGGCGACAGGTCCCGGCTTGGCACGCATCACATAGCTGCGGCTTGGGGTTTGCAATTTATAGGTCGGATTGCTTTGTCCGCCTTTGAAGGAGGAGACGCTCAGAGGGCCCTCGAACCCAGGCAAATTGGCTTGCAGCCAGCGCGTCAGGGCGGCTGTATCAAAGCTGTGCTTGTCGGCAACCGGCTGCGTGCCTACGAAGTGGTCAAAGTCAGTCATTGTGCGCAGGTTTCCGTTTGAAAATCAGCAATTGCAGTCGTTTATAAATCGGTTTCGGCAATACGCATGAGCGCATCCCTGTCGCGGATCACCAGGCCGCCTGGCTCAATGCGGATGAAGTTGTCGCGTTCCATCGATTTGAGCTCTTGATTCACACGCTGGCGCGAGGCGCCCAGCAGTTGTGCCAATTCTTCCTGGGCCAACTGCAAGCCGATACGCGTTTCGCTGCCGTCGCTCAGCGAAGGAATGCCATAGCTGCGCACCAAGTGCAACAACTGCTTGGCTAAACGGGCGCGCAAGGGAAGGGTGTTGAGGTCTTCTACCAGGCCATACAGCTGGCGGATACGCCGGGCGTGCAGGCGCAAGAGCGCTTCGTACAACTCGACATGCGCGGACAGGATTTTCTTGAAGTCTGATTTGGCAACGCACAAGGTGGTGGTGTCGCCATGGGCATAGGCGTCGTGGGTGCGGCGGTCGCCATCAAAAATTGAGACATCGCCAAACCAGATGCCTGGCTCGACATAAGTCAGGGTAATTTGCTTGCCCGAGATGGACGTGGAGCTCACGCGCACCGCGCCCTTGGCGCAGGCCAGCCATTCTTCCGGTGGTTCGCCACGCGCCGCCAGCAGTTCTCCGTCGCGGTAGCGGCGCACATAGGCGTAGCGCAGGATGTCGTGTTTGAGCGAGGGCGAAAGCGCCGAAAACCAGCGCCCTGAATTGATAGCGTTGCGCTCTTCAAGCGTGAGAATGGGTTCGTCCATGGCAGGACACTAGCGTAAGCGAGGGGCAGAGTGCATAGCTGCATTGTCGCCCCTGCACCGCAATGGGAAAAGTAGTTTTGTCGCCTGCGTGTCTAAAGCGGTTTGGCCCGCCGACGCTTTTAGGCCGCTGCCGCTTCTTTGCCGGCTAGACGATCCAATTCGGCGCACACATCGGCCATGCGCCCGGAAATCACCATGCGCCCGCCCGAGGCGCGGCCTTGGCTGTCCACAACACGCAAAACGCGCAATGGCCGCTGGCTGACCGGCGCCCGCTTGGCCATCATCAGCGGTACAGGCGCCTTGGCGGATGGACGCAGCGGCACCACCTTGGATTGAAAGGGCGAAGCGTTCTCGGTGGCGTTTTGCGTTAGGGGAGTGGGTCGACCTTGAAGCCAGTCTGCCAAGCGGTACAAGGTGGCGGAGACTTTGGGAGTGTTGATGAGGCTGCGCATGGTGTACTTTCAAACGGCGGGTATTTACATCAGGATGGTGTTGCGGATCAGACCGACAGCCAGGCCTTCGATCTCAAAGGGCTCGCCCGGCTCGACCACGATGGTCTGGAAATCCGGGTTTTCGGGGTGCAGTTCGATCAGGTGCTTGTTGCGGCGAAAACGCTTGACGGTGACTTCTTCGCCGATACGGGCGACGATGATCTGGCCGTTTTTCGCTTCTTTGGTGGATTGGACGGCCAGCAAATCGCCGTCCATGATGCCGGCATCGCGCATGGACATGCCACGCACTTTGAGCAGGTAATCGGGCTGGCGTTGGAACAGGCTGTTTTCGACGTAATAGGTCTGGTCCACATGTTCCTGCGCCAATATGGGCGAGCCGGCCGCTACACGCCCTATCAGGGGCAAGCACAATTGGGCCAGGCCCGGCAGGGAAAGTGAGAATTGTTTGGAGCGCGTGTTTTGGATATCGCGCAATGACTGGCCGCGCAAGCGTATACCGCGCGAGGTGCCGCTGACCAGCTCTATCATGCCCTTGCGGGCCAGGGCCTGAAGGTGCTCTTCGGCCGCGTTGGCGGACTTGAAGCCCAGCTCGGTAGCGATTTCGGCGCGGGTGGGCGGTGCGCCGGTTTGTGCAATCGCGTTTTCGATGAGCGTGAGAATCTGCTGCTGGCGGGCAGTGAGTTTGGGGGCTTCTAGCATACGGACTCCTTGAAGGTGGTCAGAACAGGCTGGGTTTGCAAACAGACTGTGAACTTACACAGTAACTGTATTTTTATCCAGTTTTTATTTTTTTGCAAGGATTTTTTTGCTATGGCTGATTCCATCGTCTATTTGGGCACCGGCGGCACGATTGCCGGGAGCGCGTCCAGCGCCCAGGACAATCTGTCTTACACCTCGGGCCGGGTGGCGCTGGGCGACTTGCTGGCCGCTTTGCCCGGTTTGTCAGAGCGTTTGGGCGGGCACGCCATGCTGCACGAGCAAGTGTTCCAGGAAGACAGCAAGGACTTGGACCCCAACCACTGGCTAGTTTTGGCCGCACGTGTAGCGCTTCATTTGGATAGTCCTTCGGTGCGGGGCGTGGTGATCACCCATGGCACGGACACGCTGGAGGAGACTGCGTTTTATCTGGCCCGCACGCTGCCCGCACCATTGCTGACCGCCAAACCTGTGGTGATGACCTGCGCCATGCGTCCGGCTACTTCGCTGTCGCCGGACGGCCCGCAAAACCTGCGCGATGCTACGGTGGTCGCCGGTACGCCAGGTGCGCATGGCCTGATGCTGGTCTGCCAGGGTCAGGTGCTCGATGGCGCACAGGTGCAAAAAATTCACCCCTACCAGCTCAACCCGTTTGACGCGGGGGACTACGGCTTGGTGGGTGTGGTGGAGGAGACGCAGCTTCGATTGCTAGGCGGCTGGCCCCGGCCCGTGCCAGACCGGATAGTCAAAACTTTGACGGGCAGGCCTACTTCGGGCCAGGACTTTCCTAGGGTGGAAATCGTTTTCAACCACAACGGTGCCGATGGCGCTATCGTGCGGGCGCTGTGTGCGCCGCCTTCCCAAGGCGATGCGCCGGTGCAAGGCATTGTGCTGGCGGGCACTGGCAACGGCACGGTGCACCGGGGGCTGGAGGCAGCGCTGCGAGCGGCCCAAAGCCTTGGGGTGACGGTGGTGCGCACCACGCGCTGCGCCCGTGGCCGGGTGTTGCCCCGCGCCGACGGGCGGGGCGAGGAGTTCCCCATCTTGGAACTCAGCCCGGTCAAAGCCCGGATCGAGTTGATGCTGCAATTGGCTGCGCGGCAAGCTGCTGCTTAGTTGCTGCCGGGGCGCAGCAGGCTGCTCGCAAAACATCAAGAAAGGTTATTGGGCACTAAGGAGCTTGCCATCGGCCCCGCATTGTGGATCGCCACGGCGCGCCACGTTTTGCCTAGGCAATTGGGGGCCTAGCCGCCCGCCTTGAAGGGCGCGCCGACTAGTCGCATCCCTGCTTTGAGCCCCTTTTTTGCAAACCAGCCCTGGTTGACTTCGAGCACAAAGCGCACTGGCTTGGCCGAGCAATGCGATTGCGTGGTCTGCGGCTGCATGTCTTCTAGGTTCACCACCGTGCCATCGTCAGCGACAAAGGCGGCAGTCAGGGGAATTAAGGTGTTTTTCATCCAAAAACATTGCTGCTTGGGCTCGGGAAAGACAAACAGCATGCCCTCATGTTGCGGCATCTCGGCGCGGAACATCAGGCCGGTGGCTTGCTGCGATGGGGTGCTGGCAACTTGCACCTCAATTTGGTGGAAGCCGGCGCTGAGCTTGGTGCGCGGTAAATCAGTTTGGGCGCGGTCTTGCGCGAAGATAGGGCCAAGCGGGGCCAGAAAAGTGGCGGTAATCAGTAGGCGGGTAAGGAGGTTCATGGCGTGATTGTGCGCTAGCTTGGTCCTTTGGCGCGCCAAAAACCGAGGGTGCCTTGCTTGTACCGCTGGGGACCCAGGGCGTCATGCAGGGCCCGCATGCTTCTTGATTTATGACAGTATCGCGTAAAGGTTTGTGTCTAAAATTGCTCTGCCAAGTCAGAAAAAGTCTGTGAACCCTCCGGTGAACAGGTCTTGCAGGCGGTGATCAACCGCTTGATTCATTATCAAAGAGACTCATTTCATGTACCAGCACATCAAAATCCCCGCCCATGGCCAGAAAATCACCGTCAACGCTGATTTTTCCCTGAACGTTCCCGACGAGCCCATCATCCCCTATATCGAAGGCGACGGCACTGGATTGGACATTACGCCTGTGATGCTCAAAGTGGTGGACGCTGCAGTGGCCAAATGTTACGGCGGCAAGCGCAAAATCCATTGGATGGAGGTGTATGCCGGTGAAAAGTCCACCAACGTCTATGGCCCGGACGTGTGGCTGCCCGAAGAAACCCTGCACGCGATTCGCGACTACGTGGTTTCCATCAAAGGGCCCCTGACCACTCCAGTGGGCGGCGGCATCCGCTCCTTGAACGTGGCGCTGCGCCAGGAGCTTGATTTGTATGTCTGCCTGCGTCCCATCCAGTACTTTGACGGCGTGCCCAGCCCAGTCAAAGAGCCGCACAAAACCGATATGGTCATCTTCCGCGAAAACTCGGAAGATATTTACGCCGGCATCGAGTTTGAGGCCGAGTCGGACAAAGCCAAAAAGCTCATCAAATTCCTGACCGAGGAAATGGGCGTCAAGAAAATACGCTTCCCTAATACGTCCGGTATCGGCATCAAACCGGTGTCGCGCGAAGGCACCGAGCGTTTGGTGCGCAAAGCGATCCAATACGCGATTGACAACGACAAGCCCAGTGTGACCATCGTCCACAAGGGCAACATCATGAAGTTCACCGAAGGCGGATTCCGCGACTGGGCTTACGGCTTGGCGCAAAAAGAATTCGGCGCCCAGTTGATCGATGGCGGCCCGTGGTGCAAATTCAAAAACCCCAAGACGGGCCGGGAAATCACCGTCAAGGACAGCATCGCCGACGCCTTCTTGCAACAGATCCTTCTGCGTCCGGCCGAGTACAGCGTGATTGCTACGCTCAACCTCAACGGCGACTACGTGTCTGACGCCTTGGCAGCCCAGGTCGGCGGCATCGGCATTGCCCCTGGCGCCAACCTGAGCGACACCGTGGCCATGTTTGAGGCAACCCACGGCACGGCGCCCAAATACGCGGGGAAAGACTATGTCAACCCCGGCTCCGAGATTTTGTCTGCCGAAATGATGCTGCGCCACATGGGCTGGAAAGAGGCTGCTGATTTGATCATCAGCTCCATGAAGAAATCCATCCTCAGCAAGAAAGTCACCTATGACTTTGCCCGCCTGATGGACGGCGCGACCCAGGTCAGCTGCTCCGGCTTTGGCCAAGTCATGATCGACCATATGTGAGCACCTGCGGGCGCCTTGCCCGCTTGCGTAAGCTTGTTAAAACGCCTGTAGCGCCGCCGCGCCGCAGGCGTTTTTTCCTTGGTGGGCTTGAATCTGGCCCTGGGTGCTCCAATTACCCTTGGCACTGCGCTAGGATGTGTGCACCGATAAAATAGGACGATGGCGACTACCCCCCCCAAACCCCCGAGGGAACTTCCCCGGCAGACCCCCAAACGCGACGACGGTGGCGGAGCCATCGTGCTGGAGCGCCTGCCGCAGAAAGTGCAGCCACCATCCATGCACCAAGTGCTGATGCTCAATGACGATTTCACCCCTATGGAGTTCGTCGTGGGGGTAATCCAAGAATTTTTTTCCAAGGATTTGGCGACAGCGACCCAAATCATGCTGAAAATCCATATCGATGGAAGAGGTGTTTGCGGGGTTTATACCCGCGACGTGGCGGCCACCAAGGTGGACCAGGTCATGGATGCAGCCCAAAAGGCCGGGCATCCATTGCAATGTGTGAGTGAGCCTGTGGGCTAAAAAGGCGATAGGACGTGGTGAGGGGTGGCGACCGCCGGGGCGGCCTACCGACGATGAACAAATGCATACGATGAAGGAACAGTCATGATCGCCCAGGAATTAGAAGTCAGCCTGCATATGGCCTTTGTCGAGGCCCGCCAGCAGCGGCACGAATTTATTACCGTCGAGCACCTGCTGCTGGCCCTGCTGGACAACCCCAGCGCCGCCGAAGTGTTGCGTGCCTGCTCGGCCAATGTCGATGAGTTGCGCAAGTCGCTCACCCATTTCATCAAAGACAACACGCCGCAAGTGGCGGGCGTCGATGAGGTGGACACCCAGCCCACGCTGGGCTTTCAGCGCGTAATACAGCGCGCCATCATGCATGTGCAGTCCACCGGTAGCGGTAAAAAAGAGGTGATGGGCAGCAATGTGCTGGTCGCCATCTTTGGTGAAAAAGATTCCCACGCGGTCTATTACCTCCACCAGCAGGGCGTCACCCGGCTGGACGTGGTCAATTTCATTGCCCATGGCATCAAAAAGAGCGACCCGCCCGAAGCCGCCAAAGGCAGCGAGAGTGGCCCCGAGACCGAAGAAGCCTCCAGCGAGAAAAATGAAAAATCCTCTCCGCTGGAGCAGTACACCCAGAATTTGAACCAACTGGCCAAAGACGGCAAGATTGATCCCCTGATCGGTCGCGAGTACGAAGTCGAGCGCGTGATCCAGATTTTGTGCCGCCGGCGCAAGAACAACCCGCTGCTCGTGGGCGAAGCCGGCGTGGGAAAAACCGCGATCGCCGAGGGCTTGGCCTGGCGTATTTCCCAAAAAGACGTGCCCGAAGTGCTGGCCGATGCGGTGGTGTATTCCCTGGACATGGGCGCACTGCTTGCCGGTACCAAATACCGGGGTGATTTTGAGCAACGCCTCAAGGGTGTACTCAAGTCGCTGAAAGACCGGCCCAATGCGGTGCTTTTCATTGACGAAATCCACACCTTGATTGGCGCCGGTGCGGCCTCTGGCGGTACGCTGGATGCGTCCAATCTGCTCAAGCCCAGCCTAAGCTCGGGCCAACTCAAGTGCATTGGCGCCACTACCTTTACCGAATACCGGGGCATTTTCGAAAAAGATGCCGCGCTGTCACGCCGTTTCCAGAAGGTGGACGTGGTCGAACCGACGGTGGAGCAGACGGTGGAGATTCTCAAAGGGCTGAAGTCGCGCTTTGAGGAACACCACAAAGTCAAGTACGCGGTGGCTGCCCTTCAGGCCGCCGCAGAGCTGAGCGCCAAGTACATCAATGACCGGCATTTGCCCGACAAAGCGATTGACGTGATCGACGAAGCCGGCGCCGCTCAGCAAATTCTGGCCCCCAGCAAGCGCAAAAAGACGATTTCCAAGACAGAAGTAGAGGAAATAGTGGCCAAAATTGCCCGGATTCCCCCGGCTAATGTGTCGAATGACGACCGCGGCAAACTCAAAACCCTGGACCGCGACCTGAAAAGCGTGGTCTTTGGGCAGGACAAGGCGCTCGACGTGCTGGCCTCGGCGGTCAAGATGGCGCGCTCCGGGCTGGGCCGTTCGGACAAGCCCATTGGCAGCTTCCTGTTCAGCGGCCCCACTGGTGTGGGCAAAACCGAAGCGGCCAAGCAGTTGGCCTACATCATGGGTATTGAGTTGCTGCGCTTTGACATGAGCGAGTACATGGAGCGCCATGCGGTCAGCCGCTTAATTGGCGCCCCTCCAGGCTACGTGGGCTTTGACCAGGGCGGCTTGCTTACCGAGGCGGTCACCAAGAAGCCGCATTGCGTGCTCTTGCTCGACGAGATTGAAAAAGCGCATCCCGACATTTTCAATGTGCTGCTGCAAGTCATGGACCACGGCACCTTGACTGATAACAACGGCCGCAAGGCTGATTTCCGTAACGTGATCATCATCATGACCACCAATGCGGGCGCCGAAACCATGAACAAGGCCACAATTGGCTTCACCAATCCGCGCGAAGCGGGCGATGAGATGATTGACATCAAGCGTCTGTTTACGCCCGAGTTCCGCAACCGGCTCGATTCGATCGTGGGCTTTAAGGCTTTGGACGAAAACGTCATCCTGCGGGTGGTGGACAAATTCTTGCTGCAACTGGAAACGCAGTTGGCCGAAAAGAAGGTCGAAGTCACTTTTACCGACAAGTTGCGCAAGCACCTGGGCAAAAAGGGCTTCGATCCACTCATGGGCGCACGCCCCATGCAGCGCCTCATCCAGGACACCATCCGCCGTGCTTTGGCGGACGAACTGCTGTTCGGTCGCCTGACCGACGGTGGCCGCCTGACGGTGGACTTGGACGACAAAGACGAGTCCAAAACCGAGGTTTTGCTGGACATCCAGCCATTGCCCAAGCGGGAAGGCCGGTCCAAGTCAGAAGAGGCGACCGCTACCTGATGTAAACTCAGCAGGCTTTGCTGGGCGCGCTTGATACAGGCGGGTACGGCAAAGTTAATCACAAACCGGTTCTATCAAGGTGTTCCTCCTGGGCGCATGCCGCCTCAGGGGAAAAATCGAACCGGATTTAAGACCTAACCTTTGGAGTATTTATGTCTGTCACTATGCGTGAAATGCTGGAAGCGGGCGTCCATTTCGGACACCAAACCCGTTTTTGGAACCCCAAGATGGCCCCGTTTATCTTCGGCCATCGCAACAAAATCCATATCATCAACCTGGAAAAATCGCTGCCGATGTTCCAGGAGGCCAGCAAGTTTGTGCGCCAACTGTCGGCCAAGCGTGGCACCATTTTGATGGTCGGCACCAAGCGCCAGGCGCGCGATACGGTGGCCATGGAAGCCAAACGTGCAGGGATGCCTTTTGTGGACCAACGCTGGCTGGGCGGCATGCTGACCAACTTCAAGACGGTGAAAACCTCGATCAAGCGTCTCAAGGACATGAAGATTGAGCAGGAAGCCGGCCTGGATGCGATGAGCAAAAAAGAGCAACTGATGTTCGCCCGCGAATTGGCCAAGCTGGAAAAAGACATCGGCGGCATTCAGGATATGGCGACTTTGCCCGACGCGATTTTCGTGATTGATGTGGGCTACCACAAGATTGCGATTGCAGAAGCGCGCAAATTGGGAATTCCGCTGATCGGCGTGGTGGACTCCAACCACTCGCCCGAGGGCATTGATTACGTGATTCCCGGCAACGACGATTCCTCCAAAGCCGTCACTTTGTACGCTCGCGGCATTGCCGATGCGGTGCTCGAAGGCCGCGCCAATGCGGTGGATGACCTGGTCAAGGCCGTGGTCGCCGAAGGTGAAGACGAGTTTGTAGAGGTTGATGAGGCCGCTTAAGCGCGCCCGCAACCCTTAAAAGGGGGCTTGCTAGCCCCTTTTTTTTAGCAAAGAAACCGATTAACTTGTTTACGGAGTAAAGAAATGGCAGCAATTACTGCAAGCATGGTCGCTGAACTGCGCGGCAAAACCGATGCCCCCATGATGGAATGTAAAAAAGCCCTGACCGAGGCAGAGGGCGATATGGTCAAGGCCGAAGAACTCTTACGCGTGAAATTGGGCAGCAAAGCCGGTAAAGCCGCTGCCCGCGTGACAGCGGAAGGCGTGGTCGCTATTGCCAGCGAAGGCGCTGCTAGCGCGATGATCGAAGTCAATTGCGAAACCGATTTCGTGACCAAAAACGATAGTTTCCTGGCCCTGGTTAAAGGTGCGTCCCAGTTAGTGGCCCAGCACAATCCAGCGGACCTCGCAGCGCTGGCGGCCTTGCCCTATAGCCAAGACGGGTTTGGCCCGACCTTGGAAGATGTGCGCAAAGGCCTGATCGGCAAGATCGGCGAGAACATGACTTTCCGCCGCTTCAAGCGTTTTGCGTCTAGTACCAAAGTAGCGTCTTACCTGCATGGCACGCGTATTGGCGTGGTGGTGGAGTTTGATGGCGATGCGGTCGCCGCCAAAGATGTGGCTATGCATGTGGCTGCGATGAAGCCGGTGTCTTTGTCCAGTGCCGATGTGCCCGCTGAGTTGGTGGAGCGTGAGCGTTCCGTCGCAGCTGCCAAAGCCGCCGAAGACGCGGCAGTGGCCACAGCGGCGGGCAAGCCGGTGCAATCGGCCGAAATTGTGACAAAACGCATTGAAGGTGGAGTGCAGAAATACCTTAAAGAGGTGTCGCTGCTGAACCAGACCTTTGTAAAGAACGACAAGCAGACGGTAGAGCAAATGCTCAAGGCCTGCGCCACGGCGGTCCATGGCTTTACCCTGTATGTCGTGGGTGAGGGCATCGAAAAGCGGGTGGACGATTTCGCCGCCGAAGTGGCCGCCCAGGTTGCAGCCGCCAAACAAGGCGCCTAAACTTCGCCCAGCCGCCATGCCCGCGTTGGGCGTGCATGTAATGGACGCATGGCGGCGTCAAAATACTTACTAAACCCTGCCGCACCCGGACGCTGAAATGACCCAGAAAAAGCCCGCCTACAGTCGAATTTTGTTGAAACTGTCCGGCGAGGCCTTGATGGGCGATGACCAGTTCGGTATCAACCGCGACACCATTGTCCGCATGGTGGACGAGATTGCTGAAGTCACCCGCCTGGGGGTGCAGCTTGCGGTGGTGATAGGCGGGGGCAATATTTTCCGGGGCGTGGCGGGTGGTTCGGTGGGCATGGACCGCGCCACCGCCGACTACATGGGCATGCTGGCTACCGTGATGAACGCGCTGGCGCTGGGCGACACCATGAACAAGGCCGGTCTGACAGCGCGAGTGATGTCCGCCATCGGCATTGAGCAAGTGGTAGAGCCTTATGTCCGGCCCAAGGCTTTGCAGTACCTGGAAGAAGGCAAGGTGGTTATTTTCGCCGCCGGAACCGGCAACCCGTTTTTCACCACCGATACCGCCGCCGCTTTGCGGGGCGCAGAAATCGGCGCGGAAATTGTGCTCAAGGCCACCAAGGTGGACGGTGTGTATGACGCAGATCCGAAAAAAGTACCCACCGCCAAGCGCTACGCCAGCCTGAGCTTTGACAGCGCGATGCAGCAAAATTTGGGCATCATGGATGCAGCAGCTTTTGCGCTGTGCCGCGACCAAAAGTTGCCGATCAAAGTTTTTTCTATCTTCAAGCACGGCGCTCTCAAGCGCGTGGTGATGGGCGAAGACGAGGGCACACTGGTGCATGTTTGAAATTTTGGAGTGACGAATATGACGATCGCAGACATCCGGGGCCATATGGAAGGCAAGATGGACCAGTCCATCGCCAATTTCAAAAACACCCTGACCAAGGTGCGCACCGGGCGCGCCAACCCGGCTTTGCTCGACACGGTGCAGGTCGAGTACTACGGCTCCATGGTGCCGCTGAGCCAGGTGGCCAACCTCAATTTGATCGATGCGCGAACCATTGGTATTCAGCCATGGGAAAAGGGCATGGGTGCAAAGATTGAAAAAGCGATTCGCGAGAGTGATTTGGGTTTGAATCCGGCCTCAATGGGCGATTTGATTCGCGTTCCCATGCCGATGATGACCGAAGAGCGCCGCAAGGAACTGACCAAGGTGGTCCGTAGCGAAGGCGAGAACGCCAAAATTGCGATTCGCAATTTGCGCCGTGAAGCCAATGACGCGGTTAAAAAGTTGGAAAAAGACAAAGAGGTTTCGGAAGACGACCAAAAGCGGTCCGAGGCAGATATACAAAAACTGACCGATCGCTACATTGCCGATGTGGATAAGTTGGTGGCCGCCAAAGAACAAGAGATCATGGCCGTATAGGCACTTTGAAGATGGCCACCAAAGCGCTAAACGGCCACTGCTACCAAGCGCAAACCCTGTGCGCTAGGGTTTTAGGTGGTTTTTTCTGCCACGCTAAACCATGCTAAAGCAGCGCATCATTACCGCCTTGCTGCTCCTGGCGGTTTTGATTCCCGCGGTCTGGGCCGAAGACCCCTTGGCCTTTGTGCTGCTAACGGCCTTGATGATGGGCGCAGCCGCTTGGGAATGGTCGCGCTTGTGTGGCTGGTCGCACTGGCCCGCGCGTGCCAGTGGCGTGGCTTGTACTTTGCTTTGTTTGTTTTTCTGGCGTGAAGGCGGCACGGCCCAGGCCTGGCCTTGGTTGTGGTGGGCGGTTGGTGCTGCCTGGGTTTTGATGGCCGCAAGCCTTTTGCGCGGTGGCGTTGAGACGTGGCTTCGCGTGCCTGCGGCGATTCGCTGGCTTGCCGGCATGGTGGCCTTGCTTGCGGCTTGGGTGGCCCTGGTCCAGGCGCGTGCCATTGGCATTAACTTTCTGTTTTCGGTGTTTGTGCTGGTCTGGGGTGCCGACGTGGCAGCCTATTTTTGCGGTCGCCTGTGGGGCGGGCGCTGGATTACGCGCAAATTGGCCGTGGCTATTAGCCCCGGTAAAACCTGGGAAGGTGCTTTAGGTGGCTTGGTGGTGGTGATGCTTGTGGCATTTGCCTGGCGCGAATGGGAGCCGCTCAGCACCTGGGGCGTCACCAGCCTGTATGGCCGACTCGGCGAGCAAGGCCCTGTTTTTCTGGTGGTGTCGGTCGCATTTTTGACGACGATGAGCGTGGCGGGCGATTTGCTCGAATCGCTTTTCAAGCGTGCGGCCGGTGTCAAGGACAGCAGCCAGTTGTTGCCGGGCCATGGTGGCGTACTCGACCGTATTGATGCCTTGCTGCCGGTGTTGCCCTTGGCGATGTTGTTGTGTGTCCGTTGAAGAGGTCTTGGGTATGGAGACAGTGATGCAAACCGTCAGTATTTTGGGCTCCACAGGCTCCATAGGCGTCAATACCCTAGACGTGATAGCCCGTCAGCCTGACCGCTACCGGGTGTTTGCGCTTACCGCCCACAGCAGGGTGGACATCATGACCGCCCAATGCGTGCAATTTAAGCCGTGCTACGCGGTGATGGTCAGTGAGCCGCATGCCCGAGAGCTCAAGCGTGCCCTGGCGGGCTTGGGTTTAGCCACCGAAGTGCTGTCTGGCCCGCAAGCTTTGGAGTGGGTGGCTGCGCATGAGGATGTCAGCACCGTGATGGCGGCTATCGTCGGTGCGGCAGGCCTAGCCTCCTGTATTGCGGCGGCTTTGGCGGGTAAGCGCCTGCTGCTGGCCAACAAAGAGGCCTTGGTGGTTGGAGGCGCTTTCTTCATGGATGCGGTGCAGCGCGGTGGGGCCACACTGCTACCGATTGACAGCGAGCATTCCGCGATTTTCCAGTCTCTGCCGGAAAACCCGCAGGCCTGGCCCCAGGTCATCGACAAAATCATCTTGACCGCCTCGGGTGGACCGTTTCGCACCCGTGATCCGGCCACCCTGAGCCAGGTGACGCCCCAGGAGGCTTGTGCCCACCCCAATTGGGTGATGGGCCGCAAGATTTCGGTGGACTCGGCCACCATGATGAACAAGGCGCTGGAGGTCATCGAGGCCAAGTTTTTGTTTGGCGTGGCTCCGCACACCATTGAGGTCATCATTCATCCGCAAAGCGTGGTCCATTCCATGGTGCAATTTGTGGACCATTCGGTAGTAGCCCAGTTGGGCACGCCAGATATGCGCGGCCCTATCGCTTACGGTCTGGCCTGGCCGGGGCGCCATGTGTCGGGCGCCAGTGCCATTGATTTTTCTACTTTGGCAGGATTGACGTTTGAAACCTTTTCTGACCCCGGCCACCAGCAGCGTTTTCCGGGGCTTAAATTGGCTTGGGAAGCGCTCGATGCGGTGCCCGGTACGACAGCTGTGCTAAATGCTGCCAATGAGGTGGCCGTCGCAGCCTTCCTGGACGGGCAAATCCGTTTTGATCAGATCCATGCGATCAACCTCGAGACTTTGGCGCGTTTTGTACCTGCGGCCCCGTTTTCTTTAGAGGATCTTTTGGCCATCGACCAGGAGGCCCGTTCTAGGGCTGGCGCATTGCTTTGCGCCTTGGAATAGGTTCTCTGAGGTCGTTATGATGGCGCTTGACGCCATTTGATGCTAAGGCCTATTTTGGGCTCCTCTGGAACCGCACTTTTTTCACTATGCAATACCCATTCGCACACTTGTTACGTTATTTGGCCGCTCTGGTTCTCGCCTTGTTTGCCCAAGTGACCATGGCACTTACGCCCTTTGTCATCCAGGATATTCGCGTTGAAGGTTTGCAGCGGGTGGAGGCTGGAACTGTTTTTGCCTCTCTGCCAGTGCGCGTTGGCGATACCTATTCGGATGACATGGCCTCCGCGTCCATCAAGGCCTTGTTCGGGCTGGGCTTGTTTAACGATGTACGCATTAGTGTTGACGGGGCGGTGCTCATGGTGATTGTGGCGGAGCGCCCTATCGTGGGATCTGTCACGTTTACCGGCACCAAAGAGTTCGATAAAGAGGTGCTGGTCAAGGCCCTGAAAGACATCGGCCTGTCGGAAGGGCGGCCCTTTGATAAGGCCTTGGCCGACAAAGCTGAGCAAGAGCTAAAGCGCCAGTACATCAACCGCAGTATGTATGCCGCTGAAATGGTGACCACGGTGACTCCCGTCGAAGGCAACCGCGTGAATTTGAGCTTTGCAGTCAGCGAAGGCGATACCGCCAAAATCAAGTCGATCAAAATCATCGGCGCGCAAGCATTTACCGAAAGCACCCTGCTGGGCCTATTCGACTCAGATACGGGGGGCTGGCTGAGCTGGTACACCAAGTCAGATCGCTATGCCCGCCCCAAGCTTAATGCCGATATTGAGTCCCTGCGGTCTTATTACCTTTCGCGTGGCTACTTAGAGTTTTCGGTGGACTCAACCCAGGTCACCATCGCACCAAACAAGCAGGATATTGGTATCACGATCAACATTACCGAAGGCGAGCGCTTCGTTGTCTCCAAAGTGAGTTTGGCCGGTAACTTCCTGGAAAAAGACGCCCAATTCCAGGCCTTGGTTGCGATTCGCCCTGGTGAGCCCTACAACGTGAACGATGTGGCACAGACCACCAAAGCATTTACTGACTTTTATGCCAATTTCGGATATGCATTTGCGCAAGTGGAAGCGCAGACCACTTTGGACCGCAGTACCGACCGGGTGGAAATCACGTTAAGGGCTGACCCATCACGCCGGGTCTACGTGCGTCGCATCAACATCGCCGGCAATGACACGACCCGAGACGAAGTCGTGCGCCGAGAGTTCCGGCAGATGGAGTCGGCCTGGTATGACGGCGAAAAAATTCGTGCTTCGCGTAACCGGGTTGATCGCTTGGGCTACTTTAAAGAGGTAAGTTTGGATACGGTCGAAGTTCCTGGCTTTCCCGATCAGGCGGATTTGCTCGTTACCGTGATTGAAAAGCCCACTGGAAGCCTTTCGCTTGGGGCGGGGTACTCCAGTGCAGATGGCTTGGGCTTGAGCCTCGGTTTTAAGCAAGAAAATGCTTTCGGCTCTGGAAACTCTGTGGGTATTGAAGTCAATACCAGCAAACTCAACACAACCTATGTGTTCAGCACCACTGATCCGTATTTCACCCAGGACGGCGTTTCGCGTAGCTTTGACCTGTATTACCGGACTACGCGCCCTTATGCGGATGTCAACAGCTACGCCTTAAAGAATATTGGTACCAGTCTTCGGTTTGGCGTCCCGTTCTCCGAGACGGATACCGTCTACTTTGGTGCCGGTTACGACGTCACCACTATTGAACCGGGTACCTTGCTTCCGCAGGCGTTTGTAGATTTCGCCAATATATTTGGCTATACCGCGTCTGCAGTTCCTTTGACTATTGGATGGGGCCGCGACACGCGCGATAGTGGTTTGGTTCCCAGTAGCGGTCGTTTGCTCAAAGCCAACGCGGAATGGAGCGTGGCGGGAGACCTGACCTATCTGCGCGGTACCACGCAAGCACAACAGTTTTTTGCGCTCAATAAGCGCGTTACCCTAGCTTTCAACGGAGAGCTTTCCATGGGAACGCCAACTAATGACCAGCCTTACCCCTTGTTTAAAAATTACTATTCCGGCGGCATTGGTTCCGTTCGGGGCTTTGAGCCTGGCAGTTTGACCACGGGCTCGCAGCGAGCGCAGGGTCTTGTTGCTACTGGCGGCAACAAAAAACTGACCTTTAATGCCGAGGTACTCTCCCCACTTCCTGGCGGCGGCAATGACAGAACCTTGCGTATGTATGCCTTTTTCGATGCAGGTGGTCTGTATGGCCCCGATGAAAGCATAGCGCTGGGGGATTTACGCTCGTCTGCGGGCGTCGGCATCAGTTGGATTTCGCCGGTCGGGCCGCTGCGTTTGGCCTATGCCAAACCTATCACCCAGTTCGATAGCGATAAAATCCAGTCCCTTCAATTCACAATTGGAACCACCTTCTAATGAAACTGCTTAATCAAATTGCTGTTTTTGCGCTCTGCGCCGCTGGGGTTCTTTCCTCGGCAGTTGCGCAGGAGTCCCGCATCGCTTACATCAACACCCAACGCATTACCACCGAGTCGGCGATTGCCAAGGCTGCACAGGCCAAATTAGAGCAAGAGTTTTCTAAGCGTGGCAAGGAAATGGCCGATTTGCAGGCCGCCCTAAAAACCTTTAGCGAGAAGTTTGACCGCGACGCGCCGACCTTGACCGAATCGCAGCGCGTATCGCGCCAAAAGGAGGGCGCCGAACTCAACCGCGATTTGCAGCGCAAGCAGCGTGAGTACCAAGAAGACCTGAACGGTCGGCGCAATGAAGAACTTCAACAGGTTTTGGAGAAGGCGAACAAAGCAGTACGCAAGGTCGCTGATGATGAAAAATATGATTTAGTCGTACAAGAAGTGGTGTATAGCAATGGCCGCCACGACATTACCGACAAAGTGCTCAAGCTTTTGAATACCTCGGGCGGCAAGTAAGCTGCGTCCCGCGATTTGCGTGCCCGACATCCGCCTGCGCGACATCGTTGCAGCCCTTGGTGGTGAGCTGCACGGGGACGGCAATACGCGTATTGATGCCTTGGCTCCGCTAGATAGCGCAGGCCCGGGAGCGCTAAGTTTTGTCAGCCACCCCAAATATCGCCAAGGTCTTGTGACTTCGCAGGCAGCCTGCGTGATCGTCCCTCTTGACTTGAAAAGCATTGCCCTGGAGCGTGGGGCGTGTATTGTGTCTGAGGCGCCTTATTTGTATTTTGCGCGCCTCACCCAGTGGTGGCGTAAGAGCCTAGACGCCCAGCACGCATCAGGGGGCGTCCAAGGCGGCGTGCACGCTAGCGCGGTTGTCGATGTGTCTGCTCAGGTGCATCCGACTGCCACGGTCGGCCCCTTATGCGTTATCGAGCGCGGAGCCCGTATCGGTGCCCATACCCAGTTGCGTGCCAGGGTAACAGTGGGCGAAGACTGCACCATCGGCCGGCGCTGCCTACTACATTCGGGTGTGGTCATCGGTGCCGACGGTTTTGGTTTTGCGCCGGACGGCGATCGTTGGGAAAAAATTGAGCAGTTAGGCGCGGTGTCTATCGGCGACGACGTGGAAATCGGTGCCAATACCTGTGTCGATCGCGGGGCCCTCAATGACACGGTGATCGAAGACGGGGTGAAGCTGGACAACCTGATCCAGGTTGGGCACAACGTGCGCATCTGCCGCAACACCGCGATTGCTGGCTGCGTCGGTATCGCCGGCAGTGCCGTTATTGGCCCGCAATGCACGATCGGTGGTGGAGCTATTGTGCTGGGGCATTTGGAAATCGCCGCCCATGTCAATATTTCAGCCGGCACCCTGGTTAGCAAATCGATTCATAAGCCGGGGCATTACACCGGCATTTTCCCGCTCGATGAAAATGCCAACTGGGAGCGCAATGCCGCCTCGCTCAAACAACTGCACCGCTTGCGCGAGCGCATCAAACAACTCGAAAGTGACGTCAAAAAATGATGGACATCCACCAAATCCTTAAACAATTGCCGCACCGCTATCCGTTTCTGATGGTGGACCGGGTGCTGGAGATTGACAAAGGCAAGACCATCAAGGCATTGAAAAATGTCACGATCAACGAGCCTTTTTTCGAGGGCCATTTTCCACACCGCCCCGTCATGCCTGGCGTCTTGATGCTCGAAGCATTGGCGCAGGCGGCAGCATTGCTGGCCTTTGATGCGCTGGATGCCTCGCCTGACGACCAGTCGGTGTATTACTTTGCCGGCATCGACGCGGCACGCTTTAAGCGCCCGGTGGAGCCGGGTGATCAGCTCTTGTTGGAGGTGGAGTTGCTGCGCATGAAAGCGGGTATTTTCAAGTTCAAAACACGCGCTAGTGTGGCTGGCGAGACGGCAGTGGAAGCTGAGCTGACCTGCGCCATGCGCAGCATCGCGCCCAAGGAGTGATATGAGCGGCATTCATCCTACCGCGCTGGTTGATGCGGGTGCTGAGCTTGATGCAAGCGTGACGGTTGGCCCCTACACCGTTATCGGCCCGCATGTGCGCATCGGTGCGGGAACCTCGGTGGGCCCGCATTGCGTCATCGAAGGCCACACCACCATAGGCCGTGATAACCGCATCTTCCAGTTCAACTCGCTCGGAGCCATCCCCCAGGACAAAAAATACGGCGGCGAGCCCTGTGAGTTGGTAATTGGCGACCGCAACACCATCCGCGAGTTTTGTACTTTCAATATCGGTTCGCCTGGTGATGTGGGCGTGACCCGCGTGGGTGACGACAACTGGATCATGGCCTACGTACATCTGGCGCACGACTGCCAAGTGGGTAACAACACCATTTTTGCTAACAACGCGCAATTGGCCGGCCACGTACATGTCGGCGATTGGGTGATATTGGGCGGATTTACTGTGGTGCATCAGTTTGTTCGTATCGGTGCCCACAGCATGACGGCCATGTGCTCGCTGCTGTTTGCTGACCTGCCGCCTTTTGTTATGTGCCAGGGCCAACCTGCGGCGGCGCGCTCCATGAACTACGAAGGCTTGCGCAGGCGTGGTTTTTCGCCGGAGCGCATTGCCGGCGTCAAGGCCATGCACAAAGCCTTGTACCGGCAGGACTTGAGCCTGGAGGCGGCGCAGGCACAGATTGCCGCTATCAGCCAGACGCAGTCGCAATGTGATCCCGATGTACGCATGATGAACGACTTTTTGCAACAGACCAGTGCCCAGCGCGGCATCGTGCGCTGAACGTGCGTCATCCCGACGCCGCGCTGAGTTCCTTGGCCATGGTGGCGGGAGAAGCCTCTGGCGACATGTTGGCCGCTTTGCTCTTGCAGGCAGTGCAGCAACGCTGGGCCGGTGTATCTGCATTCGGTATAGGGGGCCCGCGCATGGCCGAGCAAGGCTTTGACGCCTGGTGGCCGCACCACAAACTGGCGGTTCACGGGCTGGGCTGGGATGTGCTGATGCGCTACCGCGAGATCGTCGGCATTCGCAAGCAATTGTTCGCACGCTTAGAGAAAAACCCGCCATCGCTTTTTATTGGTGTGGATGCGCCCGATTTCAATCTTGAGCTCGAGGCTAAATTGCGTGCACGCGGCGTCAAAACCATGCACTTTGTCTGCCCCTCGGTCTGGGCCTGGCGCGCCGAGCGTTTGCTCACCATGCGGCGCAGCGTGGACCATGTGCTGTGCTTGTTTCCCTTTGAACCTGCCTTGCTAGCGCAGCACGGCATAGCCGCTACCTATGTGGGTCACCCGCTGGCCCAAGTCATCCCCATGCGGGTGGACAGGCAGGCAGCACGCCAGCAGTTGGGTTTGCAGCCAGAAGACGACGTACTGGCCTTGCTGCCGGGCAGCCGCCGATCCGAAATTTTGCACCTGGCCCCGGTATTTTTTCAGGCCGCTGCACGCATTGTCCAAGCCAGGCGGCATGTCAAATTTTTGCTGCCCGCCGTACCCGGCTTGGAGGCTTTGATCAACCAGGCCGCGAAAGAAAGCGGCATGGCAGACCGCGTGCAAATCGTGTCTGGCCAATCGCACACGGTGTTGGCGGCCTGCGATGCCACTTTGATCGCCAGCGGCACCGCCACCTTGGAGGCCGCCTTATTCAAGCGCCCGATGGTGATCGCCTACCGCATGGGTGCCTTGAGCTGGTTCTGGATGCGGCGCAAGCGTTTGCAACCTTGGGTAGGTTTGCCCAATATATTGTGTGGCGAATTTGTGGTGCCCGAGTTTTTGCAAGACCAGGCGACACCCCAAGCACTGGCCGAAGCCACTGTGCATTGGCTCGATTGCAAGGCCTCAGACCCCTCGGTTTTGCGCCAACTTGAGGCGCGCTTTGATGCCCTGCACGAAAGCCTGCTGCGTGACACCGGAGCGCTGGCGGCCCAGGCCATCGACAATATGCTCCATGCCTAAGCTGACTGGCCCTGTTCAAACTGCCCTGCAATGGGAGGCTGGCGGCCTAGTGGCCGGCGTGGACGAGGCTGGTCGGGGACCTTTGGCTGGCCCGGTCATGGCCGCGGCCGTTATCTTGGACGATAAACAACCCATACGCTACTTGGCAGACTCCAAAACACTGACATCCAAGCGGCGCGATTTTTTGTTCGACGAAATACGCGCCAAGGCCTTGTGCTTTTCGGTAGCACAAGCGTCGGTGGAAGAAATTGACGAACTCAATATCCTGCAAGCCACTTTGCTGGCCATGCGCCGCGCGGTGCAGGGTTTGCGTTTGCCGCCCAAGCTGGTACTGGTCGATGGCAACCGCCTGCCGGTCCTAGACATCCGCGCCGAAGCCATTGTGAAAGGCGATAGCAAAGTGGCGGCGATTTCTGCGGCATCGATTTTGGCCAAAGTCAGCCGGGATCGCTGGTGCGCCCAGTACCACCAGCAATTTCCGCAGTACGGCTTTGACGCACACAAAGGTTATCCAACGGCCGTGCATTTGGCAGCCTTGCGCACCCACGGGCCCTGTCCGGAGCACCGCAAAACTTTCGGCCCAGTGGCCGCGCTCTTGGTGTGACTGCGCTGCAGTTCATCAGCTCGCGCGATAACCCGCAGTTGCGCGCATTGCGCAAACTTGCGGGGGACAACACCGGCTATCGCAAATCAGGGCAGGTTTGGGTGGAAGGCGAACATTTATGCAGCGCCGCACTGTTGCGCGGCGTGCGGCCCGCCATGGTGGTTGTTGCTCAAAGTCTATGGGCCGATGGTCAGTCGCCTTGGGCGGGCGTGGCGCCAAACACTCTGGTGCTGCCTGACGCACTGTTCAAAACGATCAGCACACTCGAATCTCCCGGGGTCCTTGGATTTGTATTGGATGTGCCTGTGCAAGGTGCGATGGACATGGGTGCGGCCAGCGTGGTGTTGGATCGGGTGCAGGATGCCGGTAATGTGGGCTCCATTTTGCGCAGCGCGGCCGCCTTTGGCTTCAAACAGGTAATCGCTTTGCGCGAGACGGCAGCGCTTTGGTCGCCTAAGGTATTGCGCGCGGGCATGGGCGCGCATTTCGGCTTGACCTTGTTCGAGGCCGTGGATGCGGATGCGCTCAAGAGCTTGCAAATTCCCGTGCTGGCCACCAGTTCCCATGCGGGCGCGCTGATACAAGACGCGCGCTTGCCATTTCCCTGCGCCTGGGTGATGGGCCATGAGGGGCAGGGCGTTTCACCCGACTTATTGGCGCGCGCAGCCCTGCAAGTGCGCATTGGCCAGCCCGGCGGCGAGGAATCGCTCAATGTGGCCGCCGCCGCTGCCATCTGCCTGCATGCCAGCGCCGCGCCGTCCGGTCCGCGCCCCAAGCCTATGCCCTAAGGCGCCTAGGCCTTCAACAGCCCTCGGTTAGAATGAGCGGCTTTCCGGAACCCGGCGTCTCCCAAGCGCTTCCAAAGCAACTCCCCTACCAACATTAGCTGCCAGAGGCCTCCTCTGGGCGCTTGGGCGCACCCGTAACCGATTCGGAGAAGCCCGTGCTTTTGTCTCTCAAGGGAAATACCCCTGCTGCCATTCTGGCGCTCGCCGATGGCACCGTTTTTACCGGTCAATCTATCGGTGCGACCGGTTCCACACGGGGTGAGGTGGTCTTCAATACCTCCATGACCGGTTACCAGGAAATCCTGACCGACCCCAGCTATTGCCAGCAAATCGTGACGCTGACCTACCCGCATATCGGCAATTACGGCACGAACCCGGAAGATGTCGAGTCCAGCCGGGTGCACGCTGCTGGTTTGGTAATCAAAGACCTGCCCCTGGTGGCCTCTAATTTCCGCAGTACGCGCGACCTGAGCACTTATTTGCGTGACCATGGCACCGTGGCGATTGCCAACCTCGATACGCGGGCACTAACGCGCCACTTGCGCGAACATGGCGCGCAAAACGGCTGCATTCTTGCGCTAGAACTTGGGCAAGTGCCGGACGCGGCTCGGATCGCGCAGGCGATCCAATTAGCCCGCAGCGCACCCTCCATGGCCGGTTTGGATTTGGCCAGGGTAGTTACTGCGCATGAGACCTATACCTGGTCTGAGGCCGAATGGGCTCTGGGAACGGGGTATGCCCAAGGCGAAACACCTCGCTTCCATGTCGTGGCTTACGACTTCGGCGTCAAGAGCAACATCTTGCGCATGTTGGCCGCGCGGGGATGTAAATTGACGGTCGTGCCGGCACAAACCTCCGCCCAAGCGGTGCAGGCCTTGCAAGCGGATGGCGTGTTTCTAAGCAACGGCCCTGGCGATCCGCAGCCCTGCGACTACGCGATTGCAGCCGCTGCCGAATTGATCGAATCGGGCCTGCCCACTTTTGGCATTTGTCTTGGCCACCAGATCATGGCGCTGGCCTCGGGCGCTACCACTTTCAAGATGAAGTTCGGCCACCACGGCGCCAACCACCCGGTCAAAGAGCTGTCCACGGGCCGCGTCAGCATCACCAGCCAAAACCATGGCTTTGCCGTGGACCCGGATTCCTTACCCGCCAATTTACGCGCCACCCATTTCAGCCTGTTTGACAACACGATTCAGGGGCTGGAACGTACCGACAAACCGGCGTTTTGTTTCCAAGGCCACCCCGAGGCTTCGCCGGGGCCGCATGACATCGCGTATTTGTTTGACCGATTCATCCGGGAGATGGAGGCGCGCGCGTGAGCTTTTACGGTGTCACTGACTTGTGGACGTATGTGATCGGGGCGATTGGCATTATTTTGTTGCCCGGCCCGAATTCACTGTTCATCTTGTCGGTTGCCACGGCGCGTGGTGTGCGACCGGCCTACCGGGGCGCGTTCGGTGTATTTCTGGGCGACATCGTATTGCTGGCGCTGGTGGGTCTGGGCGCGGCGGGTTTGATGCGCAGCTACCCTGAGTTGTTCATGGTCGTGAAATATGCAGGTGCCGCCTATCTGGCCTGGGTCGGCGTGCAACTGGTAAGAAGCGCACTGGCTTCCATGCGGGGCCAAGCGGATGCCGCCGTTGGCGAACCCGAAATACCTGCCCATCTGGCCAGCCCCTTTCGAAGGGCCTTGGTCATTAGCGTGCTCAATCCCAAGGCGATTTTGTTTTTGTTGTCCTTTTTCGTGCAATTCATCGATCCGGCCTACCCCGAGCCCTGGGTGCCCTTCCTGATTTTGAGCGCCATCGTGATGACCTGCAGTGCGGTGTACCTGAGCTGCTTGATCTTTGCAGGTGCGCGACTTGCCGCAGTGTTTCGCCGCCGTAAGGGCCTGTCTGCTGGTTTGTCCAGCGCCGTGGGTGCTTTGTTTGTGTGGTTTGGCGTGAAGCTGGCCGGAGCCAGTTTGGCCTGACAAGGAATTAAGGGTTGCAAGTACGGTTGGAAGCCACTGCACCAAAGAAGAATTTGAGAGAGTTAAAGAAACATGCCAAAACGTAGCGACATTAAAAGCATCCTGATCATAGGAGCGGGTCCCATCATCATCGGGCAGGCCTGTGAGTTTGATTACTCCGGCGTCCAGGCCTGTAAGGCTTTGCGCGAGGAGGGCTACAAAGTCATCCTCATCAACAGCAATCCGGCCACCATCATGACCGACCCGGACACTGCCGATGTCACCTATATCGAACCCATCACTTGGGAAACCGTAGAAAAAATTATCGCCAAAGAGCGCCCGGATGCGATATTGCCCACCATGGGCGGACAAACCGCGCTCAATTGCGCCTTGGATTTGTGGCGCCAGGGCGTGCTGGAAAAATACGCGGTGGAACTGATAGGCGCCACGCCCGAGGCCATCGATAAAGCCGAAGACCGGCTTAAATTCAAAGACGCGATGACCAAAATCGGCTTGGGCTCGGCGCGTTCTGGCATTGCGCACAGCATGGATGAGGCTTGGGCGGTGCAAAAAACGCTTGGTTTCCCCACGGTGATCCGGCCCAGCTTTACCTTGGGCGGCACTGGCGGCGGCATCGCTTACAACGCCGAAGAGTTCGAGACCATTTGCAAGCGCGGCCTGGAAGCTTCGCCCACCAATGAGTTGTTGATCGAAGAATCCTTGCTCGGTTGGAAAGAGTATGAGATGGAAGTGGTGCGCGACAAGGCGGACAACTGCATCATCGTCTGCTCGATTGAAAACCTGGACCCCATGGGCGTGCACACCGGCGACTCGATCACCGTGGCGCCAGCACAAACTTTGACGGATAAGGAATACCAAATCCTACGCAACGCCAGCCTGGCGGTCTTGCGTGAAATTGGGGTCGATACCGGTGGTTCGAATGTGCAGTTCGCCATCAACCCCGACGACGGCCGTATGGTGGTGATCGAGATGAACCCGCGCGTCTCGCGCTCTTCGGCGCTGGCCTCTAAAGCGACCGGTTTCCCGATAGCCAAAGTAGCGGCCAAATTGGCCGTCGGCTATACCCTGGACGAATTGCGCAACGACATTACCGGCGGCGCCACGCCGGCCAGTTTCGAGCCCAGCATTGACTACGTGGTCACCAAGATTCCGCGCTTTGCTTTTGAGAAATTCCCCACCGCCGACAGTCGCTTGACGACCCAGATGAAATCGGTGGGCGAGGTCATGGCCATGGGCCGCACATTCCAAGAATCTTTCCAGAAAGCCCTGCGCGGCCTGGAAGTGGGCGTCGATGGCATGAACGAAAAAACCCAGGACCGCGAAGTGCTGGAGCGCGAATTAGGCGCCCCCGGCCCAGAGCGTATTTGGTACGTGGGCGACGCTTTTGCCAAAGGTATGACGGTTGAAGAAGTGTTTGCCCTGACCCGCATAGACCGCTGGTTTTTGGTACAAATTGAGCAAATTGTGCAGATTGAATTGGAACTTGAGCGTCTGCCGCAAACGGCCCAAGGCACCGCGCTGGAAAGCCTAGACGCGCAGACCTTACGCGCTCTCAAGCAAAAAGGATTTTCCGATCGGCGCCTTGCGCGTCAACTGCGCACCACGGATGCTGCAGTACGCCAGCGCCGCGTAGACCTGGGCGTGCGCCCCGTCTACAAGCGGGTGGATACCTGCGCCGCCGAGTTCAGCACGAATACGGCTTACATGTATTCCACTTACGAAGCGCAGGGCGCAGAGTGCGAATCACAGCCCACGGACCGCAAAAAAATCATGGTGCTGGGTGGCGGCCCCAACCGCATTGGCCAGGGTATTGAATTTGACTACTGCTGCGTGCACGCGGCGCTGGCGTTGCGCGAGGATGGCTATGAGACCATCATGGTCAACTGCAACCCCGAGACGGTTTCCACCGACTATGACACCAGCGACCGGCTTTACTTTGAGCCGCTGACTTTGGAAGACGTGCTTGAAATCGTGGATAAGGAAAAACCGCTGGGCGTGATCGTGCAGTATGGCGGACAGACGCCTTTGAAGCTGGCGCTGGGCCTGGAAGCCCATGGCGTGCCCATTATTGGCACCAGCCCGGACATGATTGATGCGGCAGAAGACCGCGAGCGCTTCCAAAAGTTGCTGCACGCGCTGGAACTGCGCCAGCCACCCAATGCTACCGCGCGCACCGAGACCGAGGCGCTGGAAAAAGCCACCGCGCTAGGCTACCCGTTAGTCGTGCGCCCCAGCTATGTGCTGGGCGGGCGCGCCATGGAAATTGTCCATGAGCAGCGGGACCTGGAGCGCTATATGCGCGAGGCCGTCAAGGTCAGCCACGACTCGCCGGTGCTGCTGGATCGCTTTTTGAATGATGCAATCGAGTGCGACGTAGATTGCATCCGCGACGCTACCGGCGCCACGCTCATCGGCGGTGTGATGGAACATATCGAGCAGGCGGGCGTGCACAGCGGCGACTCGGCTTGCTCCTTGCCGCCCTATAGCTTGAGTGCAACCACGGTGGCGGAGATCAAACGCCAGACCTCAGCCATGGCAGCGGCTTTGCACGTGGTTGGCCTGATGAACGTGCAGTTTGCAATCCAGTCGGTGGACGGCCAGGACGTGATTTATGTGCTGGAAGTAAACCCGCGCGCCTCGCGCACCGTGCCCTTTGTGAGCAAGGCCACAGGCATTCAATTAGCCAAGGTGGCCGCGCGCTGCATGGTGGGACAAAGCCTGGCCTCGCAGGGCATGCACAAAGAAGTCTCGCCACCGTATTTCAGCGTGAAAGAGGCAGTGTTCCCCTTCGTCAAGTTCCCCGGCGTAGACACGATTTTGGGCCCGGAGATGAAGTCCACCGGCGAAGTTATGGGCGTGGGTAAAACCTTTGGCGAGGCCTTTGTGAAGTCGCAGCTAGGTGCGGGCACCCGTTTACCGCGCAGCGGGCGGGCCTTCATCTCGGTCAAGCAAAGCGACAAGCCGCGTGCTATCGAGGTGGCGCGCAGTTTGGCGGCGATGGGCTTTGAGCTGCTAGCGACCAAAGGCACGGCGGCGGCCATCAAAGCGGCAGGGCTGCCATGCCGTGCCGTCAACAAAGTGGCAGAAGGACGGCCCAATATCGTGGACATGATCAAAAACGAGGAAGTGGCCCTGGTCATTAACTCGGTGGAAGAGCGTCGCAACGCGATTGCGGACTCGCGCTACATCCGCACCTCGGCCCTGTTGGGCCGGGTCACCACCTTTACCACCATCGCCGCAGCCGAAGCGGCGGTAGAGGGCATGCGCTACCTTGATCAGTTGGGGGTGATTTCGGTCCAGGAGATGCACGCGCAACTCTTGGCATAATCGCCGCCTGACCCGATGGACAGCAGCGCACTTTGGCGTGCTGCTGTCCATCGTCATTTATAAACCCCCGTTGTACGAGTTTTCTGATGGCCACTATTCCAATTACCAAACGCGGCGCTGAAATCCTGAAAGCCGAGTTGCACCGACTCAAAACCGTGGACCGCCCCGCTGTGATCAGCGCTATTTCCGAGGCACGCGCCCAAGGCGATCTGAGTGAAAACGCGGAATACGATGCGGCTAAAGACCGTCAGGGCTTTATCGAGGGCCGGATTCAAGAGGTTGAGGGCAAGTTGTCGGTGGCACAGGTGATCGACCCCGCGGCTTTGGATGCGGGAGGCCGCGTAGTATTCGGAACTACGGTGGACTTAGAAGAGGAAGAGTCCGGCGAGCGCGTCACTTACCAAATTGTGGGCGAAGATGAGGCCGACCTCAAACTCGGTTTGGTCAATATCAGTTCACCCATTGCGCGCGCGCTCATCGGCAAGGAAGAGGGTGATACCGCTATCGTCATGGCCCCCGGCGGCCAAAAAGCCTATGAAATCGTGGCGGTGCGTTACGTCTGAGTCGGGCCCAAGCCGGCGCCGTCAATTCGCGGCCTAACTCCTTAGGTCTGCACCGGTAACTGCGCGGCTGCGCGGTCGAGCCAAGGGCTGCTACATCAGGGCGTGCGCTTCTGCCTGAAATGGCCTAGGAGCCCTGGCTGCGTTTTTTCAGACTAATTTTGGGTTTGGGCTTGGCCCGCTTGACATTGCCGCCAGGCGTCAGCCTTTGGTTACCCAGCACCCGCAGCGTCTTAACTTCAGGTCGCTGCCCGGCGCGTTTGCTGTACTTCAAGACCTTGAAATCGCGCGGCCCCGCTTTGCGGTCCTCATTGACCGCTTTTTCCTTTTCTGGCATCGGGCGCCAAAGCACCAGCAGTTTGCCAATGTGTTGAATCGGCGCGGCGCTGAGTTCGTCGGCCAAGGTCTGAAACATGGCTTCGCGCGCACTGCGGTCGTCCGAAAACACCCGCACTTTGATCAAGCCGTGCGCATTGAGCGCGGCATCGGTTTCTTTTTTGACGTTGGCGGTGAGGCCGTCGCCGCCGACCATGACCACCGGGTCGAGGTGGTGGGCCAGGGCCCGCTGCGCTTTGCGCTCTGTAGGACTGAGTTGTATAAGGGGCATAGGGCTATTATCGGCGCAATGAAAAAGCCGTCCGTCTCTTCGCCTTCTGCACCCGTTCCGGCTAAAGCGGCGCGCGGCGGCAAGGTCAACAAGGCTTGGCTGCACGACCACATCAACGACCCCTATGTGAAGCTGGCGGCTCGCGAAGGCTACCGGGCGCGGGCGGCCTACAAGCTCAAAGAAATCGACGAAGTCTTCGGCCTGGTCAAGCCCGGCCAGGTGCTGGTAGACCTGGGCTGCACACCCGGCGCCTGGAGCCAGTATTTGCGCCGCCGCTTGGCCCCGCAGGGCGCAGCAGCCGGTGCTTTGGTCGGGAAAATTATCAGCCTGGACCTATTGCCGATGGAGGCTATCGAAGGCGTCACCTTTATCCAAGGGGATTTTCGCGAGGCCGATACGCTGCAAAAGCTGGAACTAGCGCTGGACGGCGCCCAAGCCGACGTCGTGGTCTCGGACATGGCGCCCAACCTTTCAGGCATCTCCTCGGCGGACGCGGCCCGGGTCGAATACTTGGTGGAATTGGCCATTGAATTCGCCCAAAACCACATGAAAAAACAGGGCGCGCTGGTGGCCAAAGTGTTCCACGGCGGCAGCTATAACGCGGTGGTGGCCCGTTTTCGCGAGGCCTTTCAAACCGTCAAACCCTACAAGCCCAAGGCCTCCAGAGACCGCTCATCCGAGACTTTTTTAGTCGGTATCGGGCTCCGTTAGTCCTGGCGGGGCTGTGGCTAAGGGGGCATGGCCTTGTGCGATTTACGGCCACTACGCGCAAATACCCTGGAAATCCCGCTTGAAAAGCCTAAAATGAATCGCATGTGACATGGGTGTTTCCCGGCTCACGCTTTAACTGGAGTTTCGCTTGAACAATCAGTGGTTTTCCAAAATTGCAGTCTGGCTTGTTATAGGCCTGGTACTTTTTACCGTCTTCAAGCAATTTGACTCGCACAGCGGCAGCGGCGCAGTGACCCTCGGCTATTCCGATTTCCTGGAAGAAGTGCGCAACAAGCACATCAAGAGCGCCGTGATTCAAGAAGGCCAAGGCGGCACGACAGAGATCGTTGCAGTCACTGCGGACGAGCGCCGCGTCAGGACTACTGCCACCTACCTGGACCGTGGCCTGGTCGGCGACCTGATTGCCAATGGCGTGAAGTTTGACGTCAAGCCGCGTGAAGAAGGCTCCTTACTCATGACCCTGCTGGTCAGCTGGGGTCCCATGCTGCTCTTGATCGGCGTCTGGATTTACTTCATGCGCCAAATGCAGGGCGGCGGCAAAGGCGGCGCCTTTAGTTTCGGTAAAAGCAAAGCCCGCTTACTCGACGAAAACACCAACACCGTGACTTTTGCGGACGTAGCCGGTTGCGACGAAGCCAAAGAAGAAGTGAAAGAGGTGGTGGACTTCCTCAAAGACCCCAGCAAATTCCAAAAACTCGGTGGCCGTATTCCGCGCGGTTTATTGTTAGTGGGCCCGCCAGGTACCGGTAAAACGCTGCTGGCAAAGTCTATTGCTGGCGAAGCCAAGGTGCCGTTTTTCAGCATTTCCGGTTCGGACTTTGTGGAAATGTTTGTCGGTGTGGGCGCGTCCCGTGTGCGTGACATGTTTGACAACGCCAAGAAGAACGCACCTTGCATTATTTTCATCGACGAGATTGACGCCGTGGGTCGCCAGCGTGGCGCTGGACTGGGTGGCGGCAACGACGAACGCGAGCAAACGCTCAATCAGATGCTGGTCGAGATGGATGGTTTTGAGACCAATGTCGGTGTCATTGTGGTAGCAGCCACTAACCGGCCTGATATTTTGGACGCCGCATTGCTGCGCCCCGGCCGCTTTGACCGCCAGGTGTATGTGACGCTGCCGGATATCCGCGGCCGTGAACAAATTCTTAATGTGCACATGCGTAAAGTACCGCTGGGCCAAGACGTAAACGCAGGCATCATCGCCCGCGGCACGCCCGGCATGTCGGGCGCGGATTTGGCGAATTTGTGCAACGAGGCTGCCCTGATGGCCGCGCGCCGCAATGCCCGTTTAGTGGACATGGAAGACTTCGAAAAGGCCAAGGACAAAATCCTGATGGGCCCGGAGCGCAAGAGCATGGTCATGCCCGAAGGTGAGCGCAAAAATACCGCTTACCATGAGTCCGGCCATGCGCTGATTGGCAAGCTCTTGCCCAAATGTGATCCGGTCCATAAAGTCACCATCATCCCGCGGGGCCGTGCTTTGGGTGTCACCATGAGCCTGCCGGCGCAGGACCGCTACTCGTATGACAGTGAATACATGCTCAACCAAATCAGCATGTTGTTTGGTGGACGTATCGCCGAAGAAGTGTTCATGAACCAAATGACCACGGGTGCCAGCAACGACTTTGAACGCGCCACTTCGATAGCCCGCGACATGGTGATGCGCTACGGCATGACCGATGCACTCGGCCCCATGGTGTATGCGGAGAATGAAGGCGAAGTGTTCCTTGGCCGCTCGGTGACCAAGACCACCAATATGAGCGAGCAAACAATGCAAAAAGTGGACGCCGAAGTGCGCCGCATCATCGACCAGCAGTACCAGTTGGCCCGCAAGCTGATTGAAGACAATAAAGACAAGATGCACGCGATGGCCAAGGCCTTGCTGGAATGGGAAACCATTGACAGTGACCAGTTGGACGACATCATTGCGGGTAAAGATCCGCGTCCGCCCAAAGATTGGACGCCCCCGAGCACCACGCCTGGCCCTAGCGACGGCGGTGGCAATGCGGCCCCTGCGGCAAGGCCCGAACCAGCACCCACGGCGGCCTGAGCGCACCGGTAATGCGCTTTGTGGCAAACGGGGCTTTAGGCCCCGTTTGTACGTTTAACGCAGCTTCTATTGAACCCATCGGCAATCTCGCGCATGACTATTTGGCAAACCAGCCGCTTTGACATTGATTTGTCGCAGCCCCGCATCATGGGGATTGTGAACGTCACGCCGGACTCGTTTTCTGACGGCGGTTTGCACGCAACAAGCAGCGCCGCGATGCGCCATTGCGAGCAATTGCAGGCCGAGGGGGCTGACATGCTGGACATTGGCGGTGAATCGACGCGTCCGGGCGCGCAGCCGCTGTCGCAAGCCGATGAGTTGGCCCGCATCCTTCCGGTGGTGCGCCATGCCCTGACCCTGGGCGTGCCGGTGTCGGTCGATACCTACAAGCCTGCAGTGATGCAAGCGGTATTGGACCTGGGTGTGGACATCATCAACGATGTGTGGGCGCTTCGCTTGACTGCCCCTGGTTCTGCGCGCAGTGGCGTGGATGTGGTGGCCGGGCATAGCCGTTGTGGTGTGTGCCTCATGCATATGCATGGCGATCCGCAGACCATGCAGGTGTCGCCCATGGAGGGGGATGTGCTAGCCCCGGTGATGGATTTTTTGGGGCAGCGAGGGCAGCTGCTTCTGGCGCGCGGGGTACATGCGGCGCGCATTTGCGTTGACCCCGGTATCGGCTTTGGGAAAACCGTGCCGCAAAATTTCAGTTTGCTGGCGCGCCAGTCCGAGCTAATGTCGCTGGGCTTTTCGGTGCTGGCGGGCTGGTCGCGCAAGTCATCATTGGGCGCGGTGACCGGCGCTGCGGCGGCGGATCGGGTGGTGGCCAGCGCCGCGGCCGCGCTGCTGGCGGTGCACAATGGAGCGCGCATTGTCCGGGTGCATGATGTGCTGGCCACGGCGCAGGCCTTGAAGGTGCTAGGTGCGATGCAAGCGGCGGCATAACTCTAGGCGTCGCGGTTTTTCTAAGTTTTTTTAAGAAGCAATAAGGCATGACACGTCAATATTTCGGAACCGACGGCATTCGCGGTACGGTAGGTCAGGCACCGATTACCCCGGATTTCATGCTGCGCCTGGCGCATGCGGTGGGGCGAGTGCTCAAGCGCAGCGAAGCGCGCCCCACGGTATTGATTGGTAAAGACACCCGCATTTCGGGCTATATGCTGGAAAGCGCCTTGGAAAGCGGATTTAACTCTGCGGGTGTGGATGTGGTGCTCCTGGGCCCGTTGCCCACCCCGGGCGTGGCTTATTTGACGCGGGCGCAGCGCGCGTCCTTGGGCGTGGTGATCAGCGCCAGTCACAATCCTTTTGAAGACAACGGCATCAAGTTTTTCAGCGCCCAAGGCAGCAAACTGCCCGATGCCTGGGAAAAATCGGTGGAAGAGGCCCTGTCGCAGCCTCCGGTGTGGGAGGCATCAGCCCATTTGGGTAAGGCCAAGCGCTTGGACGATGCGGCGGGCCGCTATATTGAGTTTTGCAAAAGCACGTTTGCATCCGACCTGACGCTCAAGGGCATGAAAATGGTAGTTGATGCGGCGCATGGCGCGGCCTACCAGATCGCGCCTAAAGTGTTTCATGAATTGGGTGCCGAAGTCATCGCCATCGGTTGCGCGCCCGATGGTTTGAATATCAACAAGGACGTAGGCGCCACCCACCCCCAGGCCTTGGTGGCTGCGGTAAAGCAGCATGGGGCGCATTTTGGCGTGGCGCTTGATGGCGACGCCGACCGCTTGCAAATTGTGGACGCACAAGGGCGTTTGTACAACGGCGACGAGCTGCTCTACATGATGGCCGACGAGCGCCTGGCGCGCGGCGAAGCGCTGGGCGGCGTGGTCGGCACTTTGATGACGAACATGGCAGTGGAGCTGGCCTTCGAAGCGCGTGGCTTGGAATTCGTACGCGCAAAAGTGGGCGACCGCTATGTGCTGGAAGATTTGCAGGCGCGCGGCTGGATACTGGGTGGCGAGGGCTCGGGCCATTTGCTGGCGCTAGACAAGCACACCACTGGCGATGGGCTGGTGTCTGCTTTGCAAATCTTGCAAGCCTGTGTGCGCTCAGGCAAAACCATGGCGCAATTGTTGGAGGGGGTAACGCTATTCCCACAAACATTGATCAATGTGCGCCTTGCGCCCGGCGCGGACTGGAAGTCCAATGTGGCCATGCAGCAAGCGATTGCGCAAGTGCAAGCGCAATTGGCCGACCAGGGACGCGTACTGATACGTGCCAGCGGTACCGAGCCTGTGGTTCGCGTGATGGTGGAGGCGCGCGATGCGGTGGTCGCCAAAGCCAGCGCCCAGCGAATTGCGCAAACACTGCAATGACCACGCCCAAGCACCCGATTCGCATTTGCCGCGTGGACTACGCGGACCCGGTGCACGCAAGCGCCTTGGTGGCCTTGCTCGATGCCTATGCCCATGACCCCATGGGCGGCGGCGCGGGTTTGAGCGAATACGCCAAAACCCATGTGGTAGCGGGCTTAGCCGCGCGTCCGCAAGCTTTTAGCGTGCTTGCATTTGCGCAGGGTGCCAATCAGACGCCGGTAGGCCTCGTCAATTGCATAGAAGGCTTTTCTACCTTTGCAGCCAAGCCCCTGGTCAATATCCATGACGTGATCGTTTTGCCAGATTGGCGTGGGCAAGGGGTGGCAGGCGCCATGCTAGAGACTGTGATTCAAATAGCGCGTGATCGCGGCGCTTGCAAACTGACTTTGGAAGTGCTCTCGGGCAATAAAAAGGCAATGCGTACCTACGCTAAGCTGGGCTTTGATGCCTACCAACTGGATCCGGAGGCGGGGACTGCGCAGTTTTTGCAAAAGTGGTTGGATTAAATTGGCGGCAGATCGGCATAGGGGGCCTCCGGTAGGAGGCACCCCTGCCACACCACCCGGCATGCGGGTCCGCACCGGGCGGTTCGAGGGCTTGAGGTCACGACAACCTTGGAACTCCCAACCCATCAAAG
>CANFJQ010000008.1 GCA_947447615.1 Comamonadaceae bacterium | reverse complement strand
TGGCTATTTCCATGTGTACCGGCGGCGGTGCCTGGGACAACGCCAAGAAATACATCGAAGACGGACACCACGGCGGCAAAGGTTCTGACACCCACAAAGCGGCTGTGACCGGCGACACGGTGGGCGACCCCTACAAAGACACAGCCGGTCCTGCGGTCAACCCATTGATCAAGATCATCAACATCGTGGCGCTGCTCATCGTGCCCGTGATGATCAAGATCCACGGCGGTTAATACCTGCCAGGCCACTCGCCGCCCTGACCGGTCCGCCACGGACCGGTCTCCATCCCGCAAGCCAGGGGCTTTGCGGGATTTTTTTTGGCCACTATTGTGAAAGGTGTAATATTCACCGGTCTATAAATACTATTAAGTTGGAAGCCCAAGGCGTCGTGAAAATACTGATTGTGGATGACCATGCGCTGGTGCGCGAAGGCCTGGGCCAGGTGCTCTCGGGCATGTATCCCCGGCTGCAATTGCTGCACGCCGGGACTGGTGCCGTTGCTATTGACATGCTGCTGCCGCACCGCGATATCGACCTGGTGCTGCTGGACTACCACCTGCCCGATATGAATGGTTTAGAGGTACTGCGCCAGATGGGCCGAATACAACCGGCGCTGGTGGTGCTGATGATCTCGGGTAGCACCACGCTGCAATTGATTCAGTTAGCGCTCAAAAATGGCGCGGCCGGTTTCGTCACTAAGTCGGGTAATACCGACGATTTGCTCGAAGCGATTTCCCAGGTACTGAATGGGGAGATTTATTTGCCCCAGGAACTGCGTCCGCTGGCGGCTGCGGGCAAGGCGGTACTTGCAGCCCCGCTGTCACGCAAACAGGAAAAAGTCTTGCGTGGCTTGATGGAAGGCCAAACCAACCGAGAAATTGCCGCTGTGCTGGAAGTTTCGGAAGAAACCGTCAAAACCCATGTGAGCGCTATCCTGCGCTACTTCCATGCGGACAACCGCACGCAGGCGGTGCGCGCAGCAGGCAGCTACGCCTTCAACGCCAGCAACTAAAGCCCGCACGGGCTAGCTTTGCACCGCGCGGCGTAACCAGGCGCGCAACTGCGCTGCCTGCAGTGGCTGGCCCAGGACGGCTGTCGCGACAGGCAAATTGGGTACCTTGTCTCTGGCGCCAAGGTCAGCGTAAATGATGCAAGCCGGTATCTGGCTTGCATTAGCCGCACGCAGCGCCTCAATGTGTTTGCCTGCCGAAAGCGGCGCATCCGCCTGCCAGGCGCACACGATGGCTTGTGCTTGAAGTCCCTCTGCGGCATTCACGGTCTGTACGACGTCCAGGTTCAGGTCATTCACTACCAAACAACCCCAACTTGTTAGCCAGGCGTCCACGGTCCGGGCGCGCTCCTGGTCGGCATCTAGCAAAGCCACGCGCAATCCGTTTAGGCCGATGGCCTCCAAAGTAGTAGGTAATTCGTCCCCCTCGCGGCGCTCCTGCGCCGCAAGCACCAGCGTGATGGAGAAACGGCTTCCCCGCCCTAGCGCCGAGCGCAGTTGCAGGTCGGCCCCGAGAAGCCGCGCATGGCGCGAAGCAATATGCAGCCCCAGCGAGGGCCGTGACGGACCTTGCGGGTTTGCCGCGTTGCGCTGGGCAAAGGGTTCGAAAATTTTGAGGTGGTCACGCTCGGCGATACCCGGCCCGCTGTCGCTCACATCAATGCGCACGGCAGTGCCGCCTTGCACAAGCCGGGCACTGAGCAAGACCGTGCCCCGCTCGCAAAATTGCAAGGCATTGCGCCCCAAGGCCAACAAGATGCGTTCGAGCAATGCGGGATCTGCGATGACCGACTGGCCCTTAGAACGGAGCGCCAAGCGCAAACCCTTGGCCTGCGCCTGTCCAGCGAGCTGCGCGTTCAAGCGGGAAAACAGGTCGTCCACCGACACCACCATGGTGGCGGCCTGGACTTCGCCCGCATCGATCTGGGCCAGCTCCGTTAAACCGGTGAGCAAGCGCGTCAAATCGTCCATGGAGGACTGCAAATAACCGTGCAAAGCATCCGCTGAGGCTTGCGGAGGCAGGCGGCGCAGGCGCTCTAAAAACAGCGCCAGGGCCTGCGCGGGCTGGCATAAGTCATGGGTGGCGGTGGCCCAAAAACTGGCGCGCTGCGACAGTAAATCAGGCGGCGCCTCCCCGACGGGGCCTGCGGGTTGCAGCCGTAACAGGGCTTCCTTGGTGATTCGGCCCGGTTCTAATTCAACCTCAGCCTGCTGCTGGGCCTGTGCCTGAACCGACAGATCGGTCGAGGCGGCACTGGCCGCCATCCTTGAAGGTCCCGCTGGGGCATCGGTATCTGGCTCCCGCCAAAGACGTTGCCACCAGGCCCGCAACCCTCCCTTGCCTTGGCTTTCTCCGATAGATTCGCTCATAGCTTTAGTCGCGGCGCAACCCGGCGCACCATTTGCGCAGCAAATACGCTCCAATCGCCAGTGGGTGCTTGCGTTAGCCAATCCATAGCTAACGATCATAGTACCAAGGCGCTCAGAAAGGCCAAGTCGCACACTGCACAATAGCGGCATGAGTAATTCCAAGCCACCCCGCGTGATTCCGGTGCACGACCAGCGCCAAAGCGCCCATCCCATGCCCCCGGCCAACACACATGGCGGCCCCAGCCTGACCACGCTGCCCATGGACCGTCTGGGGCGCCCCTTGCGCGACTTGCGTATCAGCGTTACCGACCGTTGCAATTTCCGCTGCAGCTATTGCATGCCCAAGGAAGTGTTTGACAAGGACTATCAGTATCTACCCCAGTCCGCCCTGCTGTCCTTCGAAGAAATCGTGCAAGTGGCGCGCGAGTTTGTGGGCCTGGGCGTGCAAAAAATCCGCCTTACCGGGGGTGAGCCGCTGCTGCGCAAGAACCTGGAATTGCTGATAGCCCAGCTGGCCGTCCTGCGTACTCCACAAGGTCAACCCCTGGACATCACCTTGACTACCAACGGCGCCCTGTTAGCGCGCAAAGCAAAAGCCTTGCGCGATGCCGGTTTGCAACGCGTCACCGTCAGTCTGGACGGATTGGACGATGGCGTGTTCCGCCAAATGAACGATGTGGACTTTCCGGTGTCTGAGGTGCTCAAGGGCATTGAAGCAGCGCAAGCGGCGGGCCTGGGGCCGATCAAAGTGAATATGGTGGTTAAGCGCGGCACCAATGACCATGAAATTTTGGCGATGGCCAGGCATTTCCGGGGCACCGGCATCGTGTTACGCTTTATTGAATACATGGACGTGGGCGCCACCAACGGCTGGCGCATGGACGAGGTGCTACCTTCTGCCCAGGTGGTAGAGCGCTTGCAAACTGAATTTGCGCTAGTGCCCCTGGAGGCCTTTGCACCGGGCGAGACAGCGCAGCGCTGGGCCTACGCCGACGCGCAAGGCAAGCCCGATGCGCACGCAGGCGAAATCGGTGTTATCAGCAGCGTGACGCAAGCCTTTTGCGGAGACTGCAATCGCGCGCGCTTATCCACCGAAGGCCAGTTGTATTTGTGCCTGTTCGCCAGCCGGGGCTATGACTTGCGCAGCCTGCTACGCGGCGGTGCGAGTGCGAATGATTTGGCAGGTTCCATACGCGCCATCTGGGCGCAACGCGATGACCGCTACTCGATGTTGCGCGCATCGCTGCCCGCGAGCGATGTGGCAGCGCCGGGGCGGCGGGTTGAAATGAGTTACATCGGCGGATAAGGCGCACACCGGTCTATGCAATCGCTGGCAGACATCGCTGACGCACTATTGGGCTATGACCCCAATGCACTACCGGCACAGTCCGTCAATGCCTTTCTGGCCGCTATGGTGCCAAGCCCCACGCAGACCGAATCGCTGCCTCTCATGCAGGCCCTTGGGCGGGTATTGGCGCAAGACGTGATTAGCCCGATGGACGTGCCGCCGCACGACAACTCGGCCATGGACGGTTTCGCCTTGGGTGGCAGTGCCTTGTCCGCAAACACACCTTTGCAATTACAAGTGGCGGGCCGGGCGCTGGCGGGCCAAGCATTTACGGGTCAGATCGGCGCGGGCCAATGCCTGCAGATCATGACCGGGGCCATACTGCCCCCCGGCTTGGACACGGTGGTACCGCAGGAGCTGGTGAAAGTGCAAGAGGGCCACATTGAAATAGCACCCGGCACTGTGCGGCCTGGTGACAATCGGCGCTTGCAGGGTGAGGACGTGATGCTTGGCAGTATTGCGCTGGCCCAGGGTTCCGTCCTAGGTCCTGCCGCCTTAGGCTTGCTGGCCAGCCTGGGCCTGTCCACGGTAACCGTGTTTCGCAAGTTGCGCGTAGCTTATTTCTCGACCGGCGATGAAATCCTAAGCCTAGGCGAAGCGCCCCGCGAAGGCGCGGTCTATGACAGCAACCGCTACACCGTGTGGGGCATGTTGCAAGGCATGGGCATTGAATGCATAGACCTGGGTGTGGTGCGTGATGATCCTGCTTTGCTGGAAGCGGCGTTTCGCCAAGCCGCGGCGCAAGCGGACGCGATTATCACCAGCGGGGGTGTGAGCGTGGGCGAAGCCGACCACACCAAGGCCATGATGCGGCAGCTGGCGCACAGCGATACCCCGGGCGAAGGCGGCGTGGCCTTTTGGCGCATCGCCATGCGGCCAGGCCGCCCCATGGCGGTGGGCCGCATAGGGCAAGTGCCTTTGTTCGGGCTGCCAGGCAATCCGGTAGCGGTCATGGTGACTTTTTTAGCCTTTGTGCGTCCGGCTCTTTGGCAAATGATGGGTGCCAGGGCGGATGACCCGCAGGTGCAATGCCCCTTGCTGCAAGCGCGCAGCAGCGAAGCGATTCGCAAAAAGCCGGGGCGCACCGAGTACCAGCGCGCCATCGTCTCGCGCGCCGCAGACGGCTCGCTGCAAGTACGCACCACCGGTCAGCAGGGTTCGGGGGTGCTCAGCTCCATGGTGCAGGCCAACGGCCTGATGGTCTTGCCGCACGCGCAAGGCAATGTCGCCGTGGGCGATGGGGTCGAAGTGATGATGTTGGCCGGCGTGCTGTGAGCTAGCGCGCCAGTCGCTCCACACCCCGGTTGGCTAACGCGTCGGCACGCTCATTGCCGGGGTCCCCGGCGTGGCCCTTGACCCATTGCCACTCGATGCGGTGCTCGCTTTGGTGCACCAAGGCGTCCAGTCGTTGCCATAAATCAACGTTCTTGACCGGCTGCTTGGCCGCTGTGCGCCAACCCTTGGCTTTCCAGCCATGCAGCCATTCGGTCATGCCTTTGAGCACATACTGGCTGTCCACATGCAAAACCACATGGCAAGGGCGCTTGAGGGCCGAAAGTGCCTCGATGACCGCCATCATCTCCATGCGGTTATTCGTGGTCTCTAACTCGCCACCATATAGTTCTTTTTCTACACCATCAGCAGCACGCAAGAGCGCACCCCAACCGCCCGGCCCCGGATTGCCCTTGCAGGCGCCGTCGGTGTAAATAACGACCTTGTTCAATCTGCTTGCTCCTTATGCAATGCGTCCTGGTTGCTCTGCCCCGCAGGCACTTGCCTGGGCACACGCCCGCGTGTCGGTTTCCACACCGCACCCAGCATGCGTACCCCGCGCACACGTTTTACGCCCACGACCAGATAACTGGAGCCAAAAATCGGCCACCAACGCGGCCCCAGGCGTTCCATCCAGGCAAAGCGCTGCAGCCAGGCCGGGCTAGACACCGCTGGGACATAGCAACCAAAACGCACTATTTCCACTTCGAAGTCCAGCAGGCGCAACCAATCCCGCAAGCGCCAATAGCCTATGTATTCCCCCGCAACCGGCAAATAGCCCTGGCCCGGCCAGCGTCCGCCGGTCAGGCTCTCCCACAAGCGCGAGCGCGCCTGGCGCAGCGCCCACAAGCCCACGGGGTTAAAGCCGCAAATCAGCACCCGGCCTTGGGGCACCAACACGCGCTCCACCTCGCGCAAAGTGGCATGGGCATCCATGCTCACCTCCAGGCTGTGCGGCATCAAGACCAAATCCAGGCTGGCAGCGGGAAAAGGCAAGGCGGAAAAATCAGTGACCAGTTCAGGCGTGGAACCAGTGAGCACGTGGTCGGCTTTGGCAGGTAGCGCAGGCTGCTCCATTGCCTCGTCTTGGGGTCTTAGTTGGGGCTTGTGCAAGCTATCTATATGCGTGTCGCCGCGCATTGTGGACATTTCCGATGCGTCCGCTCCTGCCAGCCCCTCAGGCGCCTCTTGCACCGCCAGCCAGCGGTGCGGCATGCGGTTGTGTTCCAGGCCATTCAATTGCGGCATACCCAGCTGCAAAGCATGAAAGCCGAACATGTCGGAAACCAACGCATCGACTTGGCCCTGCTCCCAGGCCAGCATGTAGCGACCGGCATCGGTGTGTAGCCAATCTTGCAAATCTATAATCCGGTCGCTCATGACTTTGTTTTCGCTGCCCGCTCTGCCCACGCTGATTTTTTGGATGTCCCATGACGCGTCGGCCAGTCACTCGCCAGTCCATCTTCCAACCCAAGACGCTACTGCGCAGCAAATCGCCGCTAAGTCCGGCGCATTCTAGTCAGCCCCCATTGCCCCTTTCCATGTGTAACTACCGCTTTCGCGCCCTGCGTGCGCTCACCAGCCTGCTGCTAATGGGCTGGGCGACCATCGCATCTGCGGCTGAAGGCCCGGCCAGTCTGCAACCGTTGGAGTTGCAAGAAAGCAAATCCCTGTCCGTAGCCGCGACGGCCACGCCTGCTGATTTATGGGAACGCATACGCCGCGGCTACGCCATGCCCAACCTAGAGAGCAATTTGGTGCGCGACCGCGAGCAGTGGTACACCAACCGGCCCGATTACATTTTTCGCATGACGGAGCGATCGCGTAAATACCTCTTTCACATTGTCGAAGAGCTGGAAATGCGCAATATGCCCACCGAGCTGGCCTTGCTGCCTTTCGTCGAAAGCGCGTTTAACCCGCAAGCTGTTTCCAGCGCCAAGGCGGCAGGCATGTGGCAATTTATGCCGGCTACCGGCAAAAGCTTCGAACTCAAACAAAACGTGTTTCGCGATGACCGGCGCGATGTCTTGGCTTCTACCCGCGCGGCCTTGGACTACCTGCAAAAACTCTATGGCTTGTTTGGCGACTGGCACCTGGCCTTGGCGGCCTATAACTGGGGCGAAGGCAGCGTGGGACGTGCTATCGCGAAAAACCAGCGACTGGGCCTACCGACCGGCTATACCGACCTGACCATGCCGCAGGAAACCCAATACTACGTGCCCAAGCTGCAAGCGATTAAAAACATTGTGGGCCAACCCGAAAATTTTGCTGCGCAATTGCCCGACATTGGTAACCACCCCTATTTCAAAACGGTGAGCATTGTCAAAGACATCGATGTGGCGATGGCAGTCAAGCTCTCGGGTGTGCCTTTGGACGATTTCAAATCACTCAACCCCTCGGTCAATAAACCCGTGATCATGGCCGCAGGCACGCCACAAATTCTGCTGCCGTGGGATAACGCGGACGTGTTTGAAAAAAACCTCCAGGAGTTCAACGGGCCACGTTTAGCAAGCTGGACGGTATGGGTCGCCCCGACCACCGTACGCATTGCCGATGCCGCAAAACAAGCCGGAATGAGCGAAGCACAATTACGCCAGGTCAACAACATACCGGCGGGCATGCTGATCAAAGCTGGCTCCACGCTGCTGGTCCCGCGTGCAGCCAACTCGCAAAAAGACGTTAGTGAATCCGTCGCCGACCGCGGTCAGGTCACGCTCACGCCGGAAATGATTAGCGTGCGCAAGTCCATTCGTGCGGGCAAGGCAGACACCGTGGCGACGCTGGCCAAACGCTTTAATGTCACGCCGGCCAACCTGGCCCAGTGGAACAAAGTGCCGCCTACCGCCAAGTTCAAGCCCGGCCAGGCTCTGGTTATTTTTGTCAACGTCCCAGCAGGCTCAGCGGCAAAAATCAACAGCAAGCCTAAGGCAGCGGCACCCGTGGCATCCAAGCCAAAAGGCAAAAAGCCTGACGATAAGCACAAGAAAAAATAGGCAGCCACACCCGCCAGCATGCATTGCATTCGCAATGACGGCTTGGGCTTATTGTGGCGCTTGCTTATGCGCTCGCCGAACCGCTAAAAAGGATGGCAATATTGGTAGCCACCGCCAGCGTCCAGGCCAGGCTTCGCGCATTGGCGCGGTCCGTGATATACAAAGCGACATACACCACCCGTAGGCCTACAAAGAGTAGTGCGAGCATATCCAAGCGTGCAGCATCCGCGCCTGCGTGCTGGGCCAAGGCCACCGCGCCTATAAAAAACGGAAGTGCTTCGAAGCAATTAGCCTGGGCGGCATTAGCCCGGGCGCGCCATCCGGTTTGTCCGGCCAACCACTGGCGCGGCATGGCGTTGTCATATCCTCCGTCGCGCACGGGTTTACCAAAGCCGTTGGATTTGGCCATGCCCGCGCACAGTATGGGCATGATGGCTGCCAAAAGTACACACCCATGCAACACAGAAAAAGTAGCGGCTGTCATATATTTTCCCTAAAAATTAAAAAAACCAGCGCTTAGCGCCGATCCACCAAAGCATGGGCAATCGTGCCCAAGTCCACATATTCCAGCTCACTACCTACCGGCACACCGCGCGCCAGACGCGTCGGATTGAGGCCCTTGGCGCGCAGCCCTTCGGCGATCACATGGGCCGTGGCCTCGCCTTCGGCAGTGAAATTGGTCGCCAAAATCACCTCGCGCACAATGCCGTCGCAAGCGCGCACAAACAATTTATCCAAGCCCAATTCATGCGGCCCGATGCCATCGAGCGGACTGAGCTTACCCATCAACACAAAGTAGAGCCCATGGTAGGCGCCAGTACGCTCCATGGCCGCCTGGTCAGCCGGTGTTTCCAACACACACAGCTGCGTGTGGTCACGCCGCGTGTCCAGGCAGGTGGCGCACACCTGGTCCTGGGTAAAGGTGTGGCAGCGTTCGCAATGGCGCACGTTCTCACTCGCCTCTTGCAAAGCGCGCGCCAGGGCCTGGGCGCCGGGCCGGTCGCGTTGCAGCAAATGAAAAGCCATGCGCTGCGCCGATTTAATACCCACGCCCGGCAAACGGCGCAAGGCCTGAATCAAGGCGTCCAGTGCATGCGCGTCAGACATAGCGGCACGCTCCGGCTTGCAATCTCATCACGCCTTAAAACGGAAGCTTCATGCCCGGTGGCAAACCGGCGGTGATCTTGGCCATTTTTTGGGCCGAAGTCTCTTCGGCCACACGCAATGCTGCGTTGAAAGCGGCGGCGACCAGGTCTTCGAGCATGTCTTTGTCGTCGGCCAGCAGGCTGGGGTCGATGGTGATGCGCTTGACCTCGTGCTTGCACGTCATCGTGACTTTAACCAGACCGGAACCGGACTCGCCGCTCACTTCAATCAGGCCCAACTCGTCCTGGGCTTTCTTCACGTTGTCTTGCATAGCCTGCGCCTGCTTCATCAGACCGGCAAGTTGTCCTTTATTGAACATCAAAAATCCTTTTAGCTGTACTTAATAAAAACGGGAAGTGTCTCTGCCATCCATCGATGACAAAGCACTACAAAGGCCGGATGCTACCGGGAACAATTTTCGCCCCAAAGTCGCGCATCCAAGTTTGCACCAGGGGGTTGCTGTGGATGATGCGCTCGGCGGCCTGTTGGCGCTCGGCGCTCGCGCTGGCATTGCGACGCGCCGGGCTGTCACTGACGCGCCCCACCTCCACAGCCAGCGCAACCGCAAAACCGGCGTCTTGTAGCGCCTGGCTGAGCCGATCGCGGCTACCTGCCTGGTTGAGCGATTCGCTCTCGACCCGCAAAATCCACTGGTCTTCGTCGCGCCCAATCAACTGCGATTGCAATGCCAACTCGCGCGCCAAGGCGTTAACCGCCTGTGACTGGACCAGGGCTTGCACGGTTGCGTGCCAAAAAGCTCCGTGTTCACTTTCCACAAAACCGGCCGCCGCGCTACTTTGCGTCTGGTCCAGGCGGCTTTCCTGCTGCACCCGCATCGGCACGCCCACCACGCGGTGCACGGCGGTGCTTTTTTCAGCGGGCTGCGACTGCGATGGGGCTTGGGATGGCTGAGAAACTTGCGCGTCCTTCCCTTGGTCAATATCCGCGCCATGGCGGACGTCCTGATCATGTACTGCCAGCAATTGACCTGGTGGCACCTTATCAGCCAGGGGCAAAGGCGATCTAAGCGCGGGTACGGGTGCGGGTGTAGGTGCGGCCGCCTGGCGGTCATCGGCACCAAAATCGGCACCGCGCGCCAGCTCAGGCGCCGATTTCAGGCTTTTTTTTTCCGCCGCCTGTGCCCCAGATTGCAAGGGTGCATCACCCGGCTTGAAAGCCAGTAAACGCAAAAGTACCATGGTCAGGGCCGCATATTCATCGGGCGCCAGGCCCAAATCGCCGCGTCCGTGCAGGCAAATGCTGTAGAGCAACTGGGTTTCATCGGCGGGCAACACGGCGGCCAGGCGGGCCACCTCAGCCTCCATCGGATCGGCACTGTCCCCCTTGGCGGCATCGCCCATGGCCTGGTACACCGCCATGCGGTGCAAGACACTGGCCATTTCCTCCAGCGCCGAGGCCGGGTTCAGGCCCTGCACGCGCAGACTTTCCACGATTTCCACGACCTTGCGCCCCAAGCTGGCAGCAAGTGCTTCTACCAGCGCAAACACATAGGCGCTATCCACACTGCCCAGCATTTGCCGCACGGTAGCTTCGGACAGTTGCCCGCCGCCAAAGGCAATGGCCTGGTCACTCAGGCTGAGCGCGTCACGCATGGAGCCGCGCGCCGCACGCGCCAGCAAATGCAAAGAAGGCTTATCAAAAGCCACTTGTTCTGCGCCCAGCACCTGCTCCAGGTGGTCAAAAATGGTTTGCGGTGCCATGGGTCGCAAATTAAATTGCAGGCAGCGCGAGAGCACCGTTACCGGCACTTTTTGCGGATCGGTGGTGGCCAGCACAAATTTCAAATAATCCGGCGGCTCTTCCAGCGTCTTGAGCATGGCGTTGAACGCATGCCCGGTCAGCATATGCACCTCGTCGATCATGAAGACCTTAAAGCGCCCTTGCACGGGCTTATAGACTGCTTGTTCCAGCAGCGCCTGCACTTCGTCCACGCCCCGGTTAGACGCGGCATCTAGCTCGGTGTAATCGACAAAGCGGCCGGCATCGATGTCGGTGCAAGCCTGACAGACGCCACAGGGCGTGGAGGTAATGCCGCCCTGCCCATCGGGCCCCTGGCAATTGAGGGATTTGGCAAGAATACGCGAGACCGTGGTCTTGCCAACGCCCCGCGTGCCAGTAAATAAATAAGCATGGTGCAAGCGCCCCGTGGACAGCGCATTGCCCAGGGCTTGCACCACATGGCCCTGGCCCACCATTTCCGCAAAATTGCGCGGTCGGTATTTGCGGGCAAGAACCAGATAAGACATGGGCGGATTCTACGGTGGCCCGCACGCACGCCCCGCGCAGGTAGTAGCGCGCTCAAACACGATGGCTGGGGGCATAGGCCCCAGTCCCCCAACAGACCGCCGGACCTTAAATCGCCGCTTTGGCGGGCGCGGGGGCGGCCTGACCGAGCATCGCTTCTTTCAATTGGCGGTCTGCCGGATCCTGGCCCAACCACAAGCGCATCAATGCCACATAAAACTGCGGCTCTTTGATGGTCTCGCCCACTTGCTTGCCGTTGTGCGCCATCAAGGTGCCCACGCCTGGCACAAAGTCGATCGCCAGGGTCTCGCCTACGCCAAGCTTTTTACCACCCGCAAAAACCTGCGCAAAAGCGTCTCCCATACGACTGGTTCCGGGAACAATTTTGCTCAAATCCTCGCCTTTGGGCGTGTTGTTTTCAATACCGCGCACGAACAATTTGCCCAACTCCGCACCATCGACATCGCGCAGCATGACCAAATGAATGCGCTTAGGGCCATTGGCAGACAGCGCAGCCTCCGGCGTCGTGGCCTTGCTTTGTAAATACAGGCCTGCCGCATAGACTTTGAAACCGAAGCGGTAGCGAATCCCCGCGCCATTGAGGTTGAGTGCGCTATCGGCCACTTCCACCGACTTGGTAAACGTGGCAGGCCCGAAGGTGAGGTTTTGCGCATGCACGCATGGCGCCGCCATAACAATTGCCAAAACCAAGCCTATAGACCGCCCTACCCAGGCAAATTTCACACGCGATGCTTGACTGGTACCGATTTGCTTCATATTTTTTGTCCCTTCTGTTTAAAAAATGTAAATTGAACTTTGCTGAACCTGCGCCCTCAATACTGGTTTTCCTAACGGTCAGGTCGCTAGCTTTATATCACCATATTAATATTGGTTTCAAATTTAATAAATATAAGCGCAAGGTCGTCAAGCCTAATGCTTCGGACAAAGAACATGAGCCAGGCCCTGCGGCGGCCCCGAGAACCGTCGTCGCACGGGACGGTCGTTCCAGAGCAAACATGGTGTGCCGCGTATGGGCGCATCCGAACACCCAGGCCTGGCATGCCCCGCTTGCGCTGCCAAACCCTGTCAATCCGGTATATTGCACCTCATGAAAAACGGAGCCACGCTATGAATATGCCCGCAGCAACCGCCCTTTTGATGAGCGGCGACGAGTATCGCGAATCCCTGCGCCGCTACCGTCCCCGGGTATTTTTGGACGGCCATTTGGTCGAATCCGTGGTGGATGAACCCGGTTTTGCGCCCGGGATGAATGCCATCGCCCTGACGTATGACTACGCGCTCAAACCGCAGTACGCCAAAGTCATGACTGCGGTCCAGCAAAGCAGCGGTAAAACCGTGAACCGGCTCACCCACATCAACACCAGCGCCGGTGACCTGCTCAATAAGCTCGAAGCGGTTCGTCTGGTTTGCCAAGAAACCGGTTGCGCCCAGCGCTACCTGACGCACGACGCGCTCAACGCCATCGGCCAGGTCAGCGCGCGCATCGACGACGCCAAAGGCAGCACCGAGCACAGCGCGCGTTTTCTGAACTATATGCACCGCGTGCAAGACCAGGACTTAACGCTGGGCGTGGCCATGACCGACGCCAAGGGCGACCGGGGCCTGCGCCCCCACCAGCAAGGCAACCGCGACAGCTATGTCCACATCGTCGATTACCACGCCAAGCACAATGGCCTGCACGGCATCCTGATTTCCGGCACCAAAGCCATCGTCACCGGCGCGCCCTATATGCATGAACTGCTGGTCATGCCCTGCCGCAATATGGGCCAGGCCGATGCCGACTTTGCGGTCTGCTGCGCTGTGCCGATCGACGCACCGGGCCTGACCATCATCGCCCGCCCCGCCGGCCGGCCCGGCGAACCCGAACACGGCGCGGCCTTGTTCAGCAGCAAATACGGCCAAAGCACGGCGGTATGCATGTTTGACAAGGTGTTTGTGCCCATGGACCACGTGTTTTACGCGGGCGAATGGGAACACTCCGGCCACCTGACCTATAGCTACGCCACCCACCACCGCCATACCTGCATTGGCGCGCGCGCTGGGTTTGGCGATTTGCTGATTGGTGCGGGTGCGCTGATGTGCGAGGCCAATGGCTTTGACCCCGGCCAGGAAAGCCATTTGCGTGAACAAATGGTGGAGCTCATCACCATTACCGAAAGCTTTTATGCCTGCGGCGTCGCGGCCAGCGTCTATGGCAAACAAGACCCGCACAGCCACAGCTTTGTGCCCGATGCGGTGTTTTCCAATATCGGCAAGTTGCTACTGGCGACCAAAATTTATGACATGCACCGCATCGCGCACTATGTCAGTGGCGGCCTGATCGTCACCCTGCCCGGCCCGGACGAAGACCACAACCCCGAGACCGGCGCGAAGCTCAGCGAGGTGCTGCGCGCCAACCCGGATGTGCCTTACGAGCAACGTATTCAAACCGCGCGCTTTATTGAAGACCTAACCGCCGGTTACCAGGGCGGCTGGTATTCGGTCATCAGCCTGCACGGCGGTGGCTCGCCAGCGGCGATGAAGCAAGAGATTTACCGCAACTACCCCATAGGCTCTAAAGTGGAACTGGTGGAACGCTTGCTAGAGCGCGGCATCGCTGCCGACGGTTCTGCCGCCCCAGCACCGCACGATCCGCAGCGCGCCATCACCCAAAACCGCCAACCGGGTAAATGCTGCGACACCGGCTGCACCGTGCCGGGCACGCCCATGATGGTGGACTTGCCCACGGTCGAGGCCACGCTGCCTTCCAAACGTGTAAGCCCCAAGCCCTGAAGCTTGAGCCCTGGACTCTATGCGCTAGACGCCTTTCGCGGCCTTGCGCTTGGTCTTTTCCTTGGCCTTGGATTTTTCTTTTTTCGGGGACTTGGCCACCCGTTTTCCACTCACATCACGCGACCACACAGACCGCGCATCCGGCGTGGGCGGATCCATGAACGCATCACCTAAATTGCCCGGACCGGGTTCAGGCAAGGGGCGTCCGCTGTCGCGCCACTCCACCGCCGCTGGGAAACCATAGGTCTGCGCATAGCGCTTAAACCACAAGCCCTCGGGCGAATGGCGGGTGATGCCGTCAAACACATTGGCAAACATTTGCGTCTGCTCCAGGCCCATCGCGTCTATGGCCTGGTTGATCACCAACTTGTTCATCATCAGCTGGTTTTTCGGCACCCCGGCCATGCGCTCTGCAAGTTGCTGCACCACCGCATCAAGTTTGGACAGCGGCGCCACCTCGGTGGCCAAGCCCCATTCAAAAGCCTGCTTGCCGTCGATCAAATCGCCAGTCAACATCATGCGTTTGGCGCGCATCGCGCCCAGGCGATAGACCCACATCGCCGGGCTGGGGCATCCCCATACGCGTACCGGCATATAGCCAATGCGCGCTTTGTCTTCCATCACAATAAAGTCGCAGCAACTGGCAATGTCGCTGCCGCCCGCCGCCGCATAGCCATGGACGCGCGCAATCGTCGGCTTGTAGGAACGCCACAAACTCATAAAGTCTTCGGTATTGCGCTTCATGAATTTGTAGTCGATCATCGGGTCCCAGGGCATGGGCTGGGTGATGACGTTGGTGGGGTCGCCCTCGGCATAGTGTTTGAGGTCGTAACCTGCGCAAAACGCATCGCCTGCGCCGCGCAACACAATCACATGCACCCGGTCATCGGCATTGGCCAGTTCCACCGCCTGGCGGATTTCGCCTGGCATCTCGTCGTTGATCGCGTTCAGGCGCTCGGGCCGATTGAGGGTGATGGTGGCTATTCGCCCTTGCACCGCAATGTGTAGCGTGGAAAAGACGCGGTCTGCATGAACGCTGGCCATGCGTTTGCCTAGGGCTGCAGCGGGTTTGGTCGTTTTTTTAGAGGAAGCAGTAGATGGTTTTTTTGCTGCCTTCTTGGCCGCCGGTACTGCCGCTTTGTCGGTGGATTTGCTTGCCATGTGAACTGCCTTTGTACTGCATTAAATAGAAGAAAAATCGCCATGGCGGCCCAGGCCGTCCTTGAAGCGTCCGGCACCGCCCACGCCTTCTTGCACCAGGCATTCCAGGCCGTTGTACCACTCCTTGCGCATGGCATCGCGCACGGTTTCGCCATGTTGCATATAGATGGAACGCCGGTCAGCGCGCACGCAGGCTTGGGGGAAACGGGCAATTTCAGCAGCCAGTTTTTCAGCCTCCAGGCGCGCCTGCCCGTGCGGCACCAGGCGCTCGCACGCGCCAATGGCCAGGGCCTCGGTAGCGGGCACTTTGCGTCCGGTCAGCGTAATTTCCATCGCCCGGCCCATGCCCACCAAACGCGGCAAGCGCACCGTGCCGCCATCGAGCAGGGGAATGCCCCAGCGGCGGCAATACACGCCAAAGTACGCATCCTCGGCCATGACACGCATATCGCACCACAGGGCGAGCTCAAAGCCGCCGGCCACCGCCGGGCCTTCTACCGCAGCAATCACGGGCTTGGACAAATCCAAACGCGTGGGGCCCAAAGGGCCGCGCGGCACGTGGCGTGTCGGGTCGGTGGGGTAATCAATGTCGGCGAGCGGACGCTCCGAATCGGTCAGGGTGCTGGCGTATTTCAAATCCCAGCCCGCGCAAAAAGCCCCGCCCTCGCCCCACAACACGGCAACGCTGGCGCTAGCGTCTTGGTCAAACTCCTCAAAGGCCGCCACCAGGGCATCGGCGCTGTCCGGGTCCATCGCGTTGCGCGCTTCGTCAAAACGGCTGTGGATGATGGTCCATACCGCTGCATTTTTTTCGATTCTTACCATGTCAAAAGGCTCCGGGTGTTCTATATCGACTTATTACGCTCATTGCTGTTTGGCGGGGGCGCGTTGCCCATGGGCGTTCCAAAAGTGCCGCCTATGCTAGTACATAAAAGTAGGCGCGAAATGCCAGAAAAACGAGATGCAAGCAAGCCCTAAGGCTTGGGATTATTGGCCTGAATGCAGCGGGCAATGTCGCAGGCGGTGGGCAAGGTGGCGCGGTACTCAAAACCAGGACGTGGCAGGCTGCCGTCGCGGGTAAAGCAGCGCTCGCCCTTGCCGTTGTCGTAGTAGGAAGTGACATCCACACAGCGCCGCGAATGCGCCATCAGGCCGAAGTGGTGCCCCATTTCGTGGGAGATCACCATTTGCAGCGTCTCGCGCGCGTCGTGTGCCGGGTTGCGGGTATTGAGCAAGCGAAACATGGCTGGGCTCATGGCCAACAGGCCCCGGCCCAAATCCGCCTGCGCAAAATTGCCACCGCTGTTTTTTTCGCTCCACTGGACGATGACCGCCCCCTCAGGTAAGGCGACATCGGGCTTGAAAGACTGCACTGCGTTAGGCACGCCACAGGGCGACCAGGCCAGCGCCGACTTTTGCACTGCGGCTAAGACCTGCTCTTGCGAAAACCATTCCGGCGCAGCGCTATGGTCATACACAAACACCAGCGCGGCTTTGCCAGCAGGCCGGTCGCGGCCATCGCCCCAGGTGATGATTTCGCCAGGCAGGCATTGCACTATTTCCCGGTCGCGCACTGTCTGCGCCGCCAACGTAAGGCTCGCAAGCGCCGTAAGCGCAAACCAAGCGGCAAGCACGATGCGCCGCATTTAAGCGCCCGAACGCATAGGCACCGCAAAACCGCGCTGTACTGCGGGGCGGGCCATCATGCTCTGGTACCAGCGCTGTACTTGCGGGAAATCAGCCAAATCCACTTGATGACGCGGGTGGCGCCAGACCCAGCCCAGCAAGGCGAAATCGGCGATGGACAGCGCATTGGCGAAATACTCGCGGTTCACTAGGCGCCGGTCCATGACCCCATAAAGGCGGCGGGTCTCAGCCATGAAGCGCTCCAGCCCATAGCGCCGGTCGGACTCCGAGTCCAAGGCCACGAAGTGATGGACTTGGCCCGGTACCGGCCCAAATCCGCCCATCTGGAACATCAGCCACTCCAAGACTTCTACCCGCGCACGGCCCTCACGCGGTAAAAAAAGCCCGGTTTTCTCAGCCAAGTACATCAAGATGGCGCCTGACTCAAAAACACTAATGGGCTGCCCGTCTGGCCCGTTCGGGTCCACGATGGCGGGAATTTTGTTATTCGGGCTGATACGGGTAAAAGCGGGATCGAACTGGTGCCCGGCGCCAATATCGACGACCTGCACGGCATAGGGCAGGCCCATTTCTTCCAGGGCGACACTGATTTTTCGCCCGTTGGGTGTATCAAAGGCAAATAGCTCTATGCGCATTACCGGCATCCCGCTTAAAAAGGTGAACTACCAGGGCATGGAGGCCAGGAAAAAGCCCGATTAGAGGGTCGCAATGCCGCCAGGTTCCAGCACTATCACTTTGGTGCTCGATGTGCCCAGCGCATCCATATATTCCTTTGGGGTACCCCGTAGCAACGCATTGGTTCCGTAATGCACGGGAATGGCAAATTTTGGCTTGATCATCTCCCGGGTAGCCAATGCGGCGTCACGCGGGGGCATCACAAAATGGCTGCCAATGGGAATAAAAATCAAGTCGGGTTTGTACAAATCGCCAATCAATTTCATGTCGCCAAACAAGGCGGTGTCACCCAAGTGGTAAATCTTAAAACCATTTTCCAGTTCGATAATGAAACCCATAGGCTCACCGCCCGGGCGCATTTCATCTTTACCGGTTTGCGCATTCGTCCAGCGGTACTCGGAACTATGCTCTGCATGGGTGCCAATAATTTTGATACCGCCATCAGGGCCGAACGGCAGCACAATGCCGCCCTTATTAAAGCGCGGTGCCAGCTCCACCGGTAGCACACCTAAGGTGGTCATCGAATCGGCCAGTCCGGCAGGCGCATACACCGGCGCCTTATTCATCAGAGATAAGGCCGGGGCGTCGGCCATATGGTCGGCATGGGCGTGGCTCACCAAAATCAAGTCCACCTTACCCAGCGCATCGAGTTTTTTGAATTCCGCTGGTGTCTTGGGGTTAGCCACCAGCCAGGGGTCGATGACGATGACTTTACCGCCAGGTGTTGTAATTTTCATGGCCGATTGGCCTAACCACTGCACTTGTACCGGGCCATTTTGCGCAGCCGCCCATAGGTGCTGCACGCTGAGGATTAGCACTGCCAATAGTTTGACCATACGATGAATAGAAAAAAGTTTCATTACCGGGTTCTCCAACGGGTTAGGTATTGGGGGGCGATACGCCAGGGAAAGCACGTGAAATAACTCAGGTACTAGCTTACCACCCAGCACTCGCAGCGCTAACTAATCGTCCTCAGCCGCCGCAATACCTGGAAACAATATCTCGGTAAACCCAAATTGCGAGAAATCGCGCATCCGCATGGGGTAGAGCTTGCCCCACAAATGGTCGCACTCATGTTGCACCACGCGCGCATGAAAACCATCGACGGTGCGGTCTATCGGATCACCAAAAGCATCCCAACCGGTATAGCGGATGCGCGCCCAACGCGGTACCACGCCGCGCAGGCCTGGCACGGACAGGCAACCTTCCCAATCAGACTCTTGGTCCTCGCCTAAAGGCGTGATGGTCGGGTTGACCAGCACGGTGCGCGGCACCAGGGGCCGGTCCGGGTAACGCGGGTTGCGTTCTTCCGAACCAAAAATTACGACTTGCAAATCCACCCCAATTTGCGGCGCCGCCAGGCCCGCGCCGTTGGCTGCGCGCATGGTATCGAGCAAGTCGGTCACCAGCAAATGCAATGCATCGGTATCGAATTGCCCTACTTTTTGCGCCACGCGCAATAAGCGCGGATCGCCCATTTTCAAGATCTCGCATACCGCCATCAGAGCACCTCCAGCATTTTGTGCAAAGCGGCCTCGTCGATCACGGGCACGCCCAGTTCCTGCGCTTTGTCCAGTTTGCTTCCGGCCTCGGTACCCGCCAGCACATAACTGGTTTTTTTGCTCACCGACCCCGCCACTTTGGCGCCAGCGTCTTCGATCAAGGCTTTGGCGGCATCGCGACCCAGCGTGGGCAAGGTGCCGGTGATGACAAAAGTCAAACCCGCCAGCGGTTTAGGCGCGTCCGACGCCGCTTGTATGTCTGGCCAATGCACGCCGCAAGCGCGCAGTTGTTCCACCACCTCACGGTTGTGCGCTTGGTCGAAAAAAGCGCGCAGGCTCTGCGCCACGGTGGGTCCAACGTCGTTCACTTCCAGCAATTTTTCCAAAGGCGCGTCCATGATGGCTTGCACATCGCCAAAATGCCGGGCCAATTCTTTGGCCGTGGCCTCGCCCACATGGCGTATACCCAGCCCATACAAAAAGCGCGGCAGCGTGGTGGACTTGGACTTTTCCAAAGCCTCCAGCAAATTGTTGGCCGACTTGTCGGCCATGCGCTCCAAGGCAGCCAGGGCCACAAAACCCAGACGGTAAATATCAGGCAAGGTGCGCACCAGACCGGCTTCCACCAATTGGTCCACCAGTTTTTCGCCCAGACCCTCTACCTCGACCGCGCGGCGCTGCACAAAGTGCGAAATCGCTTGCTTGCGCTGCGCGCTGCAAAACAAACCGCCGGTGCAGCGGTAATCGGCCTCGTCTTCTTCGCGCACTGCGGCCGAGCCGCACACCGGGCAGCTACGCGGCATGGTGAATACACCCCCTCGGTTGGGCGATTCCAGGCTGGCGGGCAGCACGCTAACCACCTCGGGAATCACATCGCCCGCGCGGCGCACGATGACGCTATCGCCCACGCGCACGTCTTTGCGCCGGGCTTCGTCTTCGTTGTGCAGGGTGGCATTGGTCACGGTAACGCCGCCGACAAACACCGGTGCCAGTTTGGCCACCGGCGTGAGCTTGCCGGTACGACCCACCTGCACATCAATCGCCAGCACCGTGGTCACTTGCTCTTGCGCCGGGTATTTGTGCGCCACCGCCCAGCGCGGTTCGCGGCTGACAAAGCCCAGGCGTTGTTGCAAGGCCAGGCTGTTGACCTTGTAGACCACGCCGTCTATGTCAAACGGCAGTTGGTCGCGCAGCGCGCCAATGCGTTGGTGAAAGTCCAGCAAGCCTTGGGCGCCTAGCGCGGTGGCAGTCTGGGTTGCCACCGGGAAACCCCAGGCCTTCAGCGCCATTAACAAATCCAAATGCGTAGCCCAGGCTGGACCGCCTTGCAACTCACCCACGCCATAAGCAAAAAAACTCAAGGGCCGTTGCGCTGCAATCGCGGGGTCCAACTGGCGCACCGCACCAGCTGCGGCATTGCGCGGATTGACAAAGGTTTTTTCGCCTTTATCGCCCTGGGCAATGCGTACGCGTTGGCGGGCATTGAGCGCCTCAAAATCATCGCGGCGCATATACACCTCGCCCCGCACTTCCAGCACCGGCGGCGCATCTTGCAAACGAAGCGGGATCTGGCCGATGGTGCGCGCGTTATGCGTCACATCTTCGCCGTACTCGCCGTCACCGCGCGTGGCCGCCTGCACCAGAACGCCGTTTTCATAACGCAAACTCATGGCCAGGCCATCAAACTTCAGCTCCGTCACATATTCGACCGCGGGCGCGGTGTCCAAGAGTTCCAGCTCTTTGCGGATGCGGGTGTCAAAGGCCTGGGCGCCGGTGGATTCGGTATCGGTCTCGGTGCGAATGCTCAGCATGGGCACCACATGACGCACGCTGTCAAATTGCGCCAGCGGCTTGCCGCCTACCCGCTGTGTGGGCGAATCCAAGGTGCGCAAATGCGGATGCGCCTCCTCCAATGCCTGCAACTCGCGGAACATGCGGTCGTATTGCGCATCCGGCAACTCAGGCGCGTCCAGAACGTAGTACAAATGCCCGTGGTAGTGCAATTGCGCGCGCAATTGCACTACGCGCTGCGCTAGATCGTCGGGGGACGCTGCGTTATCGAATAACTCGGGGGTGCTCACTTGCTACCTTGCGGGTTGATGGCGAGATACGCATAAGACCAGCCCATTTGCAGAGCGCGCGGCAGGCTGCGCTCAGGAAAACAGGCGCCGCGCCAGCGCAGAACCGGCAGGATAGTCACGCTCGGCCAGCCGGTCATACAACTGCTGCAACTCGTGGCTGATCGATTCGAGCGCCTGCACCGGCAAGGCCTGGCCATTGTCGTCGGTGACGATGCCGTCCATGGTTTGCGCCATGGCTTGCGCCGCATGGCACATACGTTCAAAGGCCTGCTCGGCGCGGTCCACTTGGGGCACGTCCATGTGAAAAACAATTTCAAAAATCGCGGATTGCGCCGGGTCCTCAGCCAATGCCGCTTGGCTGTCAAACGTCAGTGCTAACAAAGGCGGCAATCCATCCGCGGATGCGGGCAGCACCATGCGTCCAGGCAATTGACCGGCCACAAATCCATGCTGCGCCGCCACCTGGGCGATATAGCCCGGGCTCCAAGCCGCATGACGGGCACGCAGGTTCAAGCCCAGCTGCGCATCATTCTGGCTGGCGAAATGGTCCAACTCTTTGGCGCGTGCCACCTCGTCGCGCATTTCGCGAAACTCGGGCGTGGCATTCATGGCATCGGCAAAAGCCTGCGTCTTGACGACAAACTCGGAGTATTCGATATCGTTCAGGGCGCCGGCGCGGTTGGCCAATTGCACGGCGGTTTGAAACGCCATGTAGCGGGCGCCGGGAACCGGGGTTTCCCACTCCTGCGCATCGGCATTAAAGCCCTCGATCAAAAACGCTTTGCTGCCCACGCGCCAGCTACCGGGAAACGCGGCTACCGCCGCATCGCCCGACACTGCTGAAACCATAGGATCTAAATTCACGGCGGCCACGGCATCAATCAGGCTGTCGATGGCGGGGCGGCGCGGCGTGCTGACCGCTAAATTCAAATTGGTAAAACCCGAGTCATCAAAAACCGGCTCGGTAAAGTTGGGCTTGCCGTCGTGCTCGCCCGCATCGCCCGAGTTATCGGCTTGGCGCGGTGCATTGGCACGCGCGGTCCACAGACTTTGCACCAGCACGGCCAGCAACACCAAAGCACCCAGCACTACCAGACCTATTTGAAAATCGCTCATGCTGCCTCCACCAATCCGACCGCTGCTTCCATGTCCACGGCCACGATGCGCGATACGCCTTGCTCCTGCATGGTGACGCCTATCAATTGCTCGGCCATTTCCATCGCGATTTTGTTGTGGCTGATGAACAAGAATTGCGTGCCTGCGCTCATGCGCTGCACCAAGCGGGTGTAACGCTCAGTATTAGCGTCGTCCAGCGGCGCGTCCACCTCGTCAAGCAAGCAAAATGGCGCAGGGTTGAGCTGGAAAATTGCAAATACCAGTGCGATCGCGGTGAGGGCTTTCTCACCGCCTGAGAGCAAATGGATGGTCTGGTTTTTCTTGCCCGGTGGCTGCGCAATCACTTGCACGCCCGAGTCCAAAATTTCGTCACCGGTAATCACCAAGCGCGCATTGCCGCCGCCAAACAGCACCGGGAACATTTCACCAAAGTGGCGGTTCACTTCGTTGAAGGTTTCGGCCAGCAGCTCGCGGGTTTCGGCGTCGATCTTGCGGATGGCGTCTTCCAGCGTGTTCATGGCTTCGTTCAAGTCCAGGCTTTGGGCGTCCAAAAATTCTTTGCGCTCGCGGCTGCTGGTCAGTTCGTCCAAGGCCGCCAAATTGACCGCGCCCAAGGCGGTAATCTCGCGGTGCAGGCGGTCAATTTCCGCTTGCAGGGCCGACAAGCGGATGCTGTTGCCCTCCAGACTTTGGGCCAGGGCATCCAGATCGGCCTGCGCTTCAAACAACTGGTTTTCGTATTGCTCAAAGCCCAGGCGCGCGGCTTGTTCCTTTAGTTGCAAATCGGTAATGCGCTGGCGCAAGGGGTCGAGCTCGCGCTCCAGTTGTAAGCGGCGTTCCTCGTGGCTGCGCAAGGTGGCGGTCAAATCCTCGTACGCGCTGCGCTTGGCGCCCAGGGCTTGTTCGCGCTCAGCTTTCAGACTCAAAGCACTTTGCAAACCGGCTTGGGCGGCGGCATCCGACAATTCTTGCAGCTCGGCCTGGCCGCGCGCCACCTCCTCTGCCACGGCAAGCGTCTGCGCATCTGCGGTTTGCAAAGAGCGTTCAATTTCCTGCGCGCGCGCTTGCAAGCTGCGCTGGTTGAACATTTGCTCTTGCACCTGGCGCTCCAGGCTGCGCAGTTGTTCACGGCTTTGGTCGAGCTGGGCTTGCGCGGCCATGGCGCGCTCTTCCAGCGCTGCATGCCTTTCCTGGCTTTCGCCCAGTTGCAGGTCTAGGCTTTCAAAGCGCGCTTCGGCTTCTTGGGCGCGGGCTGCCAAGTCTTCCAGCATGGCATCGACTTCGGCGGCATCGGCCTCGATTTCGCTGCTGCGCTGGCGGGTTTGTTCGGCCAATTGGGTCAGGCGCAAGACTTCCACTTGCAAGCTGTGGCTGTGGATTTGACTTTCTTGCGCTTGGCGCCGCACATCGACCAGTTGGGCGGCACATTCGGCGTAAGCACTTTCGGCCCGGTTCAGGGCGCCGCGCGAGGCCTCGGCCATCAGGGCCTGGGCACGCAAGTCTTTTTCGAGATTTTGAATTTCTTGCGCCCGCGCCAACAAGCCGGCCTGTTCGGCATCAGCCGCATAAAAACCCACGCTGTGTGCACCCACGGCATGGCCTTGTGGCACGAACAGGGTTTCGCCAGCTTGCAATTGAGCGCGCTGGGCAAAAGCCTGGTCCATGTCGGCGGCGGCATAGCAGCCGCGCAACCACTCGGCCAGCACCGCCGCCAGGCCGGCGTCATGCACTTGCACTTTGTCGGCCAGCGCGGCCAAGCTGCTGGCAGTACCGCTGCGTCCGGCTGCCGGGCGCGTGAAAAAAGACAATTTCACGGGCGGCAGGTCCTGAATAAAGGCCTGCACCATCTCCAGCTTGGACACTTCCAGCGCGCCCAAGCGGTCGCGCAAGGCGGCCTCGATAGCGTTTTCCCATCCGGCCTGCACCTGGATACGGGTCCACAAACCCTGCAAATCCACCAAACCGTGCTTGCTCAGCCAGGGTTTGAGTTTTTCATCGGTGCGCAAACGCTCCTGCAAGGCCTTGAGCGCTTCCAGGCGCGCAGATACATCGGCATAGCGCGCGGCATCGGCATTGACCTGCTGCTGTTGGACGCGGCGCGCCTCGTCCAATTCGGGAGCGCTTTCTTGCAAGCTGTGCAAACGTTCCAGCGACGCTTCGGCTACCGCGCGGGCTTGCTCAAACTGGGCCTGCAAATCCAGCAAGCGGGCGTCATCGGTTTGCGTCAAGGCATTGCGATCAGCGCTCAGGCGCTCGCGCCGGGCGCTGAGCTGGCGGCTTTGTTCCTGGATGTTGCGCTGCTCCGATGCCAGCACGCTGATAGCTTGCTGCACTTGGGCCACCGCATCGCGCTGCGCCACCGCAGCGGCTTGGGCGCTTTGCAAGGCTTCTTCGAGCGCGGGCAAATGCTGGGCCTGTTCCTGGGTTTGCGCATCGAGCAACTCGGCTTGCTCAGCGCCGGTTTCACGCGAGACCAGGAGTTCTTCCTGGTCGAGCAAAGCCTGCGCCCGGCGCTCGGCCCATTGGGTACTTTGGGCTTGCAGCATGAGGAGGCGCTGTTCCACGCGCTGGCGGCTTTCCACCACGTAGCGGATTTCGGCCTCCAAGCGGCCCACTTCGGCGCTGGCTTCATAAAGCAAGCCCTGGCTTTGGTTCACTTCGTCCGCAGCGGCGTAATGCGCCTGGCGCACTTGCTCGAGTTCGGCCTCGATGTGGCGTACATCGGCCATGCGGGACTCAAGGGCATTGACTGCCGCCTGCGCATCGCGCTGCACTTTGGCCTGCTCGGCTTGGGCTTCGGCGCGGCGCAAAAACCAAATTTGGTGCTGCTTACGCGTCACATCGGCCTGCATGGTCTGGTACTTTTGCGCCACCTCGGCCTGGCGCTCGAGCTTTTCCAGGCTGCTATTGAGCTCGCGCAGGATATCTTCCACCCGCGTCAAGTTGGCGCGCGTGTCCGACAAGCGGTTTTCGGTTTCGCGGCGGCGCTCCTTGTATTTAGAGACGCCTGCGGCTTCTTCCAAAAATAAGCGCAGCTCTTCGGGCTTGGATTCGATGATGCGGCTGATCGTGCCCTGGCCGATGATGGCGTAAGCGCGCGGCCCCAGGCCGGTGCCCAAAAAAACATCCTGCACATCGCGGCGGCGCACCGCCTGGTTATTGATGTAGTAACTGGAGGTGCCGTCGCGTGTCAACACCCGGCGCACGGCAATTTCGGTGAACTGGCCCCATTGGCCGCCGGCGCGGTGGTCGGAATTGTCAAATACCAGCTCCACACTGGCCCGACTGGCCGGCTTGCGCGAGGTGGTGCCGTTAAAGATGACGTCCTGCATGGACTCGCCGCGTAACTCGCTGGCGCGGCTCTCGCCCAAGACCCAACGTACCGCATCCATGATGTTGGATTTGCCGCAGCCATTGGGGCCTACCACCCCAACCAGTTGGCCTGGCAGCAAGAAATTGGTGGGCTCGACAAAGGACTTGAAACCCGACAGCTTGATGGAATTGAGGCGCACAGGAAAAGCTAGAAGCGGCTAAGTGGTTGATTTATTTGGAAAAAGCCAGCCGTAACGCGTCGGCTAAAGGTCGCCATGATAACGCGCCCCACCCCCTGAGCGCGCGCCGCGTGGACGGCACTTTGGCGGCTACGCACGCTAGCGCTGCGCCTGCTGTAAAAAATGCAGCGCCTCTTGAACCAATTGGCGCAAGGCTTGCAGCAGCCCCTGGACCTGGGCTTGCACCAGCGCGCTACTGTCGCTACGGCTACGCTTTTCAATATCCAGCAACTGGGCGGCGAACTCAGCATGGCAAAAAACCGGAATAAAGCCTTTGAGAGAATGCAAGGTGCGCGCCACTGCCGGCATGTCGGACGCGCCAAGCGCCTGCTCGATGTCCCCAATGTCTTTATGCAAGCTGGTCACTAGCGGCTGCAGCAAATCCGAGACGGCTTGTGCGTCGCCTAAGAATTCGGTGGCTCCGGCCAGGTTTAAAACCTGGAAAGGGGCCGCATCGCCCGCTTTTTCCTGCATCGTCAACTCCCGGCTACATTGAGGCGGCAAGGCCTGCCACCAAGGTACAGCAAGGTGTGTAAACACCCTGTTGAACGATAATATAACGCTATGAATGTGCATTTGCCGCTGCTCCACGCCTATCCGTTTGAACGCTTGCGGCAACTTTTCAACGGCGTCACTCCCGATGCGCGCTTCACGCCCATCAGCCTGGGAATCGGCGAACCGCGCCATGCGACTCCGGCGCTGATCAAACAAGCTTATTGCACAGCGATTGAGGGCACAGGCTTGGCCGCATACCCGGCCACCGCCGGGGAGCCCGGTTTACGCGAAGCGATTGCGCAATGGTTGCGGCAGCGTTACCAACTCCAGGTGCGCGCCAGCGACCAAATTTTGCCGGTCAATGGCTCGCGCGAGGCCTTGTTTGCGTTCGCGCAAACTGTCATCGCCAGCACGCTGGGTCAGCCCAAACCCTTGGTGCTCTGCCCCAATCCTTTTTACCAAATCTACGAAGGCGCGGCCTTGCTGGCCGGCGCCGAGCCCTATTACGTGCCCTCCGTGCCCGAGCGCAATTTCGCCCAGGACTGGGCCTCGGTGGGTGCAGACATTTGGGCGCGCACGCAGTTGCTATTTGTATGCAGTCCGGGCAACCCAGCCGGTGCGGTCATGCCGCTGGAGGAATGGAAAACCCTGTTTGAACTGAGTGATCGCTATGGCTTTGTGATTGCCTCGGACGAGTGCTATAGCGAAATTTATTTCCGCGACACGCCGCCCCTCGGTGGCCTGGAAGCGGCCGCGCAGTTAGGCCGCGCAGACTTCAAAAATCTCGTCGCCTTCACCAGTCTGTCCAAGCGCAGCAATGTGCCGGGCATGCGCAGCGGTTTTTGCGCCGGTGACGCCACGTTAATGAGCCAGTTTCTGCGCTACCGCACCTACCACGGCAGCGCCATGAGCCCGGTTGTGCAAAGCGCCAGCATCGCTGCCTGGCAGGACGAAAAGCATGTGGTGGAAAACCGCGCCTTGTACCGAGAAAAATTCCATGCGGTCACGCCGGTATTGGCCCAGGTGCTGGATGTGCGTTTGCCTGACGCCGGTTTTTACCTCTGGGCCAAGGTGCAAGGCAGCGACGAAGACTTTGCGCGCGCGCTGTACGCTGCCTACAATGTGACGGTGTTGCCCGGCAGCTACCTGGCGCGCAGTGCGCAAGGCCACAACCCGGGAGCGGGCTACGTGCGCATGGCGCTGGTGGCGCAAACCGCAGAATGCCTGGAGGCCGCGCACCGTATCGCCAACTTTGTACGCGGCGCCGCCTAGGCCCCGCGCTGATTACCCTCGCTCTGAACCGAAAGCACCTTTTATGACACAACAACTTCAAACCATCCTGGACGCCGCATGGGAAGACCGTGCAAACATTTCGTCCACCTCCGCGCCGCAAGAAGTGCGCGATGCAGTGGAGCATGTGATCAGCCAACTCAACAATGGCAGCCTGCGCGTCGCAACACGCCAGAGCGTGGGGCAGTGGACTACGCACCAGTGGATTAAGAAAGCCGTGTTGCTGAGCTTTCGCCTCAAAGACAACAGCGTGATTAAGGCGGGCGATTTGGGCTTTTACGACAAAGTGCAAACCAAGTTTGCACACATGGACGAAGCGGGCATGAAAGCTGCCGGCGTGCGCGTAGTACCGCCTGCCGTAGCCCGGCGCGGCAGCTTTATTGGCAAAGGCGCGATCCTGATGCCCTCGTACGTCAACATCGGCGCCTATGTCGATGAAGGCACCATGGTCGATACCTGGGCCACCGTTGGCTCGTGCGCGCAGATCGGTAAGAACGTGCACCTGAGTGGTGGCGTGGGTATCGGCGGCGTGCTCGAACCCATGCAAGCGGGTCCCACCATCATCGAGGACAACTGCTTTATCGGTGCCCGCTCCGAAGTGGTCGAGGGCGTCATCGTCGAAGAAAATTCGGTCATTTCCATGGGCGTTTACATCGGCCAAAGCACCAAAATTTATGACCGTGCCACCGGCGAAGTGAGCTATGGCCGCATTCCTGCCGGTTCGGTGGTGGTATCGGGCAATCTTCCCAGCAGCGACGGTAAATACAGCTTGTACTGCGCCGTGATCGTTAAGCGCGTGGACGCACAAACCCGCGCCAAAACATCGCTCAATGAACTGCTGCGTGACTAAGCGCCATGGCCACGACTGACCCGCCCGCCAACGGCGCGCAACAGACCATGGAGCGCCTGCTACGCCTGCTGGTGCAAAAGAACGGATCGGACCTGTATATCAGCGCCAACGCGCTGCCCACCATGCGCCTGCATGGCCTGTGCGTGCCGGCCAGCAGCCGTGCTTTGGGCCCGCAAGACCCGGTGCAATTGCTGGCTGTCTTGATTGGCGAGCAAAACGCCAAGGCCTTACGCCCACCGCGTGATCTGCAACACGTGGTCAGTCTGGCCGACGGCGGGCGCCTGCGCGTGCAAGTATTTTTTCAAGCTGGCACGCTGGCGTTTTGCGCGCGTTACCTGCCCGCCACGCTACCGAGCATGGGCCTGGGGTCCGGCCAGTTATCGCCGGCATTGCGCACCTTGGCCAAAGCCACGGGCGGCTTGCTACTGATTGCAGGTGCCACGGGAGCGGGCAAGAGCACAACGGCGGCGGCCCTGCTGGAGTGCCGCAATTCGGAAATCTCGGGCCATATTTTGACCCTGGAAGCGCACATCGAGTACCCGCTGAGATCGAAAAAATCGGTTATCAACCAGCAACAGATCGGGACGGATACGGCCTCCTGGCACAGTGCTTTTGAGCATGCGCGCACTTGCGCAGCCGACGTGGTCTATACCAGCGACATCAACAACGAGGCCAGCGCCCGTGCTGCGCTGGCGCTGGCGCAATCGGGCGTCTTGTGCATCGCCACGCTCAACGCCACCCATACGGTGGATGCGCTTCTTCGCTTTTTGCATTTTTTCCCAGAGAGTGAACGCCCTAGCCTGCGCTTGCAATTGAGCAGCACCTTGCAAGCACTGGTTTCGCAAAAATTGATGCGTACCAAATCCGGCCCGCGGGTGGCGGTGTGCGAGATTTTGGCGCCTTCGGAGCGTATCGCCCAGCTCATCGAGCGCGGTGAGTTTGCGCAGTTGCGATCTTTGGACTTGAGCCAGCAAGCAGGATGCCAATCGCAGGCGCAAGACATGCTGCGCCTGCAAAACAGCGGGCTAAGCTTTGAAGGAGCAGTACCATTGGCTGCCGCCAGTGCCATGGCCCCGGCTTGGGGCAACACCCTGTTTACCGAAGTGGGAGACACGACGCGTGTCGCCGTACTAGGGCAGACCTCCGCTGGCAATGCCAGTGCACCCATCACCCTCTCACTCAAATCTTGATGCCTGCGCGCAACGACCACGCCACCTTGCGCTTGACTGAGCAATTGCTCAGCATGCCCTCGCCCACCCCCGACGACGGGGGATGCCAGGCCCTGATCGCCGCACGCTTGGCGCCGCTGGGTTTTGTCTGCGAAACCATCGAAAGCGGCCCGGCCGATTTCCGGGTGACCAATTTGTGGGCCAAACGTGCAGCGAGTCACAAGGCCGCCAAAGCTCCCAAGACCTTGGTGTTTGCCGGCCATACCGACGTAGTGCCCACAGGGCCATTAGCACAGTGGGACAGTCCGCCGTTTAGCCCCAGCCACCGCGATGGCAAACTCTATGGCCGCGGCGCCAGCGACATGAAAACCTCGCTGGCTGCGTTTGTGGTGGCGATTGAAGAATTTGTGACGCAGCAGCCCGATGCCGCGCTCCACATCGCCTTGCTGCTTACCAGCGACGAAGAAGGCCCGGCGGTCGATGGCACCGTGGTGGTCTGCCAGCAACTGCAAGCGCGCGGCGAGACGCTGGATTACTGCATCGTGGGTGAGCCCACATCGGTGGAGCGCACCGGCGACATGATTAAAAACGGCCGGCGCGGCACCATGAGCGGCAAGCTGACGGTGCAGGGGCTGCAAGGCCATATCGCCTATCCGCAATTGGCAGACAACCCCATTCACCGCTTGGCACCGGCGCTGGCCGAACTGGTGACGGTGCGCTGGGACGAAGGCAATGCGTTTTTTCAGCCTACGAGCTGGCAGGTCAGCAATATCCACGGCGGCACCGGCGCCAGCAATGTGATTCCCGGCCAGGTGGTGGTGGATTTCAACTTCCGCTTTTGCACCGAGTCCAGCCCCGAATCCTTGCAACAACGCTTGTGCGCCGTGCTCAACCGCCACAGTCTGCAATACGATGTGGCGTGGACGATTGGCGGCCTGCCCTTCCTCACCACGCCAGGCGAGTTGGTCGAGGCGGTGACAAAAGCCATAGCGGACGAAACCGGCATCAGCACCCAGCTGTCCACCACGGGCGGCACCAGCGACGGCCGTTTTATCGCGCAAATCTGCCCACAGGTCATTGAACTGGGCCCACCCAACGCCACCATCCACAAGATCAATGAGCATGTCGCGCTGGCTGATATCGAACCGCTCAAAAACATTTACCGTCGGGTACTGGAGCGCCTGCACGCGCTGGCGCTGGCATGACGCTGCGCGAACTGGTCGAACAATCCGCCCGCCACATGCAAGCCGCCCAGGTCGCTTTCGGCCACGGCACGGACAATGCGCTGGACGAGGCGGCTTGGCTGGTCTTATGGCAATTGGGCCTACCCTTGGATACGGCACTGGACGGCCCCGAAGCGCCCACCGCCTTAACGCTAGCGCAGCGAAGCGCCTGCGAAGCGCTAATTGGCCAACGCATCAGCACCCGCAAACCGGCTGCCTACCTCACGCGCCAAGCCTGGCTGCAAGGCTATAGTTTTTATGTGGATGAGCGCGTCATCGTGCCGCGCTCGCTGATTGCCGAGTTACTGGTCGATGGTGGCATCGACTACTTTTTGCACGCAGGCACGCACAAAGTGCTGGACTTGTGTACCGGCAACGGCAGCCTGGCCATCATCGCGGCCCATGTATATCCCGACACCGTGGTCTGCGCCAGCGATGTGTCACAAGACGCGCTGGACGTGGCAGCCATCAACGTGGCGCAACATGGACTGCAAACGCGTATCACGCTGCTGCCATCGGACGGACTGGACGCGCCGGCGTTGCAGGCGCAGGGCCCGTTTGACTTGCTGTTATGCAACCCGCCCTATGTCAACGCCGACAGCATGGCCGTACTGCCACCCGAGTTCCGCGCCGAACCGGCGCTGGCGCTGGACGGCAATGCCGACGGCGGGCGCGATGGCATGGACTTTGTACGCCGCTTGCTGCGCGATGCGCCACAGCATCTCCATCCCCAAGGCGTGCTCGTGCTGGAAATCGGCCACGAGCGTGCTTTTTTTGAAGCCGCCTTTCCCGCCTTAGCTGCGGTGTGGCTGCCCACCAGTGCGGGTGAAGACCAGGTCTTGCTGCTCACCCGCGAATCGCTTCTTGCATGATTACTTTAAAAAACGTCACCTTGCGCCGCAGCGTCAAGGTCTTGCTCGAACACGCTTCGGTCACCATCAACCCCGGCGAAAAAGTCGGTCTGGTCGGGCGCAATGGCGCGGGCAAATCATCGCTGTTTGCCTTGTTCACCGGCCTCTTGCACGAAGATGCGGGCGAGTACTACATTCCCGCCCAATGGCGCATGGGCCAAGTGGCGCAGGACATGCCCGAGACCAGCCAAAGCGCCACCGAATTCGTGATCGAAGGCGACACCCTTTTGTGCGCTGCCCGCGCCGAAGTGCAAGCCGCCGAAGCCGGTGACGATGGCGACCGCATGGCCAACGCTTATATGGCGCTGCACGACGCCGGTGAGCACGATGCGCCCTCGCGCGCGCAGGCTTTGATTTTGGGTCTGGGCTTTAAAACCACCGAGCTGGATCGCCCGGTGAACAGCTTTTCCGGCGGCTGGCGCATGCGCTTGCAACTGGCGCGTGCGCTGATGTGCCCTTCGGATTTGTTGCTATTGGACGAGCCCACCAACCACTTGGACCTGGACGCGCTGGTGTGGCTGGAAGCCTGGCTCAAGCGCTATGAAGGCACCATGCTGGTGATTAGCCACGACCGCGAATTTTTGGATGCAGTGACCAATGTCACGCTGCACATCGACGGCGGCAAGCTGATGCGCTACGGTGGCAACTACAGCAAGTTTGAAGACATGCGCGCCGAGCAAATGGAGTTACAGCAAAACACCTACGCCAAGCAGCAAGAAAAAATTGCGCACCTGCAAAAATTTATCGCCCGCTTCAAGGCCAAGGCCAGCAAAGCCAAACAGGCGCAAAGCCGCGTCAAAGCCCTGGACCGCATGGAGAAAATCGCGCCGCTGCTGGCCGAAGCAGAATTTAGCTTCGAGTTCAAGGAACCGGCGAATTTGCCCAACCCCATGCTCTCGCTTTCGGGCGTGAGCTTTGGCTACCCCGCGCCTGAGGATGCTGCGCCGGACACGGCGCCCACGATCATCGTGCGCAACGTCAGCCGCTCGGTACTGGCCGGGCAGCGCATCGGCATCTTGGGCGCCAACGGCCAGGGCAAATCCACCTTGGTCAAAACCGTGGCGCGGGACTTGGCGCCTATAGGCGGCGAAGTAACCGAGGGCAAGGGCCTGAACATCGGCTATTTTGCGCAGCAGGAACTAGACGTGCTGCGCCCCAATGACACGCCGCTGGAGCACATGATCCGTCTGGTCAAAGACCTGACGGCCCAGTCCAAGCTGGCCGGTCAGGCCACCCGCGAGCAGGACTTGCGCAGCTTTTTGGGCACCTTCAATTTCAGCGGCGACATGGTCAAGCAAGCCGTGGGCAGCATGAGCGGCGGCGAAAAAGCCCGCCTGGTACTGTGCATGATCGTTTGGCAGCGCCCCAACCTCTTGCTGCTCGATGAGCCTACCAACCACCTGGACCTGGCCACGCGCGAAGCTTTGGGCATGGCGATCAACGAGTTTGAAGGCACGGTCATGCTGGTCAGCCACGACCGGGCGCTGCTGCGCTCGGTGTGCGACGAGTTTTGGATGGTCTCGCACGGCGGCGTCGCGCCCTTTGATGGCGACCTGGACGACTACCAACGCTACCTGCTGGACGAAGCCAAGCGCGCCCGTGAAGCGGTGCGCCAGGAACAGGTGCAAGCCAATAAAGCGCTGGCGGCAGCCAAAGCGGCGCCGATTGCCAAGCCGCTACCCGCTGCGACCGCGGAAAAACGCAAGTGGGAAAAAGAAATCGCCAGGCTCGATGCCCGCATGCAGGCGCTGAGCACCGAAGGCAGCCAACTGGAAAGCCAGATCAGCGCCACGCCCACGCCGCAAGAGATTGCGTCGCTGGGCAAGCGGCTCCAAGCCATCCACCAGGAACTGCAAACCTTGGAAGACCAGTGGCTCAGTGCCAGTGCTGCACTGGAAGCGGCCTAGGGCCGCGATAAAGCAAGCTGCCTCAATAGCGTGCCCGGGCGACTAGTGGTGGCCGCCTTTTTTCTCTTCTTTCTTTTCTTCTTTTTTACCAGTCGCCGCCTTTTGGGCTTCGGTCATGACCAAAAAGGTTTTACAAACTTTGCGGGGCTTGGCTTTGGCCGTCTGCTCGGTCATTTCGCAGACGCGCTCGGTTTTGTAAGCCAAGGCGGGTTGCGCTAGCACCACGGCAAGTAGCAACCCAAGCATGGCCAAAGGGCGTCGAAACAGGGAGATTTTGTCAATAGCAGCCATCATCGCTAAGAAAAAGCTTTTCCAACAAAAAATGGATATTCACGTTCCATTCTATTAAATAAACCATTTTCCACAAAAAGAAATCATTTTTCAGGGATGAGTGAGGCGCCGCGAAGGTAAGTCTGCGCCTAAGGCTTAACTGCCCCTGGCAAGCCCATCGGCGCTTTCGCTAGCCTCCACCACCAACACCGAGCCCGACAAAAAGTCTTCCAGGCTACGCTTTTTTTCATTTAAAAACGTGCAGGCTAAGGATATCCATACAAACCAGTAAACGGCATCAGAGAGGGAATCTAGACCCGAGCGAGGTAATTCAGCGGACAATTCCAAGGCTTTTTCCAGCCCCAAAATCGGCAAGTGGAGCCGCTTCATCATGCCGACAAGGTACAGTCCATGGAACCAAACAAGTATGCCATTCACAAGGGAAGCGATCTCCCTTAAAAATGCTGCGCGGTAAGACAGCAGTTGGCCGTCAGGGCGAGTCACCTTTTGGCCCAACCAGCGCCTGCCTGGTGTTTGACCCGATCGCACGGTAAATACCACCAAATACAAAGTCGGGACCATGCACAAATAGAGCCCCACGACGACAAATAGGGTTGGCAAATATAAAAAAACAAGCCCTGTGACTATTGCAATGGGCGCAAGAATGATGGAATCAATGAAGGCTGCGCTAATGCGCTGGCGTCGGGATGCATAGATAGGCAATTTTTAACCCCCCAAAGAATCGTCATAAAGCGGGCCGTTTAAAACGCCACCCGCACTGCCTTGCGCTCTTCGGGGTTGTCAACTTGCAACAACTCCGCGGGCCCGAAGGCATAGTGATTGGCTATCAGATGTGTGGGGAAACTTTGCCGGGCCGTGTTGTAAAACATGACGGCGTCATTGAAGGCCTGACGTGCGAAGCCCACACGGTTTTCAGTGGCGGCCAATTCCTCCATCAACTGCCCTAATGTTTGGTTGGCCTTGAGGTCGGGATAGGCTTCCGACACGGCCATAAAGCGCCCCCATGCCGCGCCCATGGCGCTTTCAGCTTGCGCGAGTGCGCGCAGTGCCTGCCCATCGCCAGGCTGCTGCGCGGCGTATTGGCGCGCACTGTCGGCGGTATTGCGCGCAGCTATCACCTCCAGCAAAGTAGCACGCTCATGCGCCATCGATGCCTTAGCGCTTTCTACCAAGTTGGGAATGAGCTCGTAGCGGCGTTTGAGTTGCACGTCAATTTGCGCAAATGCATTTTGAAACCGATTGCGCAGTTCCACCAAATGGTTATGAGCCACCACAGCCCATACCAGCAGCGCGGCAAGCGCGACGATAATTACCCACCACTTTTCAAACATAGTTCCTCCTCGTTAACTGATAAAAATCCGGGTATCTAGGCCCGGCGGTGCCAGCGGGCAGTGCACCTCCAGGCATTGGCACACCACCCGCACAATTTCCCATTCCGAGACGCGCACCACCTGGTCGCGCATGGCACAGGCCTGCACCAAGGCCACATAGCGTTGCTTGTCTAAGGGCGACAGGCCGGACAAGGCCAGCATGCTGTGGCGCACGGATTGGGGCTTGCACTCTTGCAGCGCCAGGAGATCACGCAGCGAGAGCTGCGGCACTTGGCGTAGTGCCTCCTGGTAAGCCTGATGGGCCGCTTGTACCTCGCCGCGTGCACCGCAGTAGGCGATGTAGGACAACACCACCCGCATATGCTGCGCTGCCGTGCCCGTAGTCCGTGCGAGGGGCTCTGGCCGCAGCACGCGTTGCAGCAACACCTGGGTCATCAATTCAAAAGCGTTTACATTGCCATCGGCCAGCACCAGCAAATGGACGGTTTTTAGAAGGGCTTCTTGCTCTGGTGGAGCCAAAGAACGCAGCGCTGGCAAGGCCAAATCCAACAAGGGCAGGCGCAGTACTTGGGGCAAATCCACCATTTGCGCCTGGGCTCGCAAGGCCGCATCGACCATCACCAGATTGCTGTGTTCCATCAAAATGTCGCGCTGGGCGCTTCGCACAAAGGGGCGTGCACTGAGCAACAAACCTTGCACCACGGCGCTGGCGCCGCCGGGGAAATTCAAAACACTGCGCAGCGACGGTGGAATTCGCTGGCGCAATGCCGCAGCAATGTCCAGCGCACTGCGGTAGTCGGCGCCGCGCTCCGCGCCAGCGGTTGCGACAAAAGCAATAGGCGCGCCGTCGGCAATATGCAAACGGGGCTTGGGTAGTGGCGCCAATGGCTTGGCTTTTTGGGCCGGTGACTGCACCCGCGGGGCCGACGCGAGTTGACCTTGCGGATCGATCGCGTGCAAGCGGTCAGCCACCGAGGGATGGGTGGCCAGCCAATCGCCCAGTGCAAACGCGCCGGTGGGTGCAAAAAAGAAATGTCCCATGAGTTGCGCACATATCGCCTGCTTCAGGGCCGCCATCTGCAGCGCGGGCTCGGCGTCGTCCTGCGCAAACCACTGCGACATGGGCGCTCCCGGCTCCCGCATCGGGGACGTATCGAGCGCCGGCCTAGATGCCGCACCGAGTCGATCGACTTTGCACAAGGTCCGATAGAGCCCGGATGGATTGCGGGTGAACTGTACGGCGCAGGCATCAGCCAGGTACTCGCGTTGACGCGCCACCGCACTTTTGATGAGTTGCGCTACCACCAGTCCGATGCCACCCACCACCATCAGCAAAGCGCCCACCACCAGCCACTGCGCCCGGCGGCTGTGCCACGCCACCCGGCCTGCCACACCGATCCACATCAAACCCGCCAAGGCGCCCAGCATGCGCATATGGAGCCGCATATCGCCATTGAAAATATGGCTGAATTCATGCGCTACCAAGGCTTGTAACTCGTGGCGCGTCAAATGCGTCAGGGCGCCGCGCGATACGGCGATCACGGCGGTATCCGGCCCGCCACCAGCGGCAAACGCATTGATAGCTGCGTCCTCAAACACAAAGGTTACAGGGACTGCACAGCCTGCGGCAATCGCCATCTCCTGCACCACGTTGAGGTATAGGCGTTCGCCCGCATCGACCGTGCCAAGGGCGAGCTCCTTAGCACCCATGGCTTGCGCCAGAGCAGCGCCATCGGTATTGCGCCAGCCCAGGTAGGTGCACGCCACCAGCAGCGTGCCTGCGCCCGCCGCGAACCAGGCCGGTGCAAGCGGGCTGATGGGGTGGCCAAACGCGATGGTCAAGGGCAGTGACCACGTAGTGACGACAAAGACTGCATAGACCACCAGCGCCAGGCCGAGCACATAGCCACACACTAGCCAGCCGGTGCGCCGTCGTGCTTGGGTTTGTTGCTCGAAAAAATTCATGTCTCAGCCCTGAAGCAGGGGATTGCCCCTTGTCCGCTGCGTGACACGTTGCAAACCCTGGCCATGGCTTGGCTTCAAACGGACCGGTAGCCGAGCCACCAGGCACTTCAAAGTCTTTGCCGCAGGGGCCATAGTGGGCGGTTCTCCGTGGTGTGGGGGCGCCACATGGCGCTGGGCTTTGCATCATATCTATTTTGATTGCAAATTTGACAATCGTTCGCACTTCACGATCTCTGGGCTTAGCGGGCTTGCCCCCGGTCAGGGCTTTCGTGACACGTGACCAACTCACCCTAGAATGAATTTGCATTCGCCCCCACCCCGAAGGAGACTCCCCCAATGACCAACCCCGCCAAGCTCATTCTTGACTTTGTTTACCAGCACGAGAGAGAGCGCGCCCAGCAGGTGTACTTGACCCAGCCATTAGGCGGCGGGCGTGTGGTGGACTACACCTGGGCGCAAACCCTGGACCAGGCGCGGCGCATGGCCACCCATTTACAAAGCCTGGGCTTTGACCCCGGCGCGCGCATTGCCATCCTGTCCAAAAACTGCGCCCATTTCTTTATGAGTGAATTGGCCATTTGGATGGCCGGTTACACCACCGTGGCCATCTTCCCCACGGAAAGCGCGCAAACCATACGCTTTGTGCTGGAGCACAGCGAAGCGAGCCTGCTGTTTGTCGGCAAGTTGGACACCTGGCCGGACCAAGAACCCGGCGTTCCGGCCGCAATGCCACGCATCGCCTTCCCCTTAGCACCCGCCACCCCGTACGAAACCTGGGACGCCATCACCGCCCGCAGCGCGCCCATCGGCGGGCAGCCGCAGCGCGCGGGTACCGACCTGGCGATGCTGATTTACACCTCCGGCTCCACCGGCCAGCCCAAAGGTGTGATGCACAGCTTTGAGCGTATCACCGTCGCCACCGAGTTGGCTGTGGCGCAAAGCATGTCGCAAAACCTGGGCGATAACCAGGTCCACCGCGTACTGTCGTACCTGCCGCTGGCGCATGTGTTTGAGCGTGCGGTGGTGGAATGCGCCAGCTTTGTGAGCGGCCAGTTGCATGTGTTTTTCGCCGAATCACTAGACACCTTTGCGGCCGATTTGCAGCGCGCACGGCCTACGATTTTTGTGTCCGTGCCACGCTTGTGGCTGAAGTTTCAGCAAGCAGTGTTTGCCAAGATGCCGCAAAAAAAGCTGGACCTGCTGCTGCGCATCCCGATTCTGAACAAAATAATCGCCAAAAAAATCCTCACCAACCTGGGCCTGGACCAAACGATTTCTGCCTTCAGTGGCTCGGCGCCCCTGCCCGCCGACCTGATACGCTGGTACCGCAGCCTGGGGCTGCAATTGCTCGAAGGTCTGGGCATGACCGAGGACTTCGCCTATTCCCACACCGCTACGCCGCGCTTTAGCGAGCCGGGCTTTGTCGGCGTGGCCAACCCGGGCGTGCAAGTGCGCATCAGCCCGGAAGGGGAAATTTTGATCAAGTCGCCCGGGCAATTGGTCGGCTACTACAAGCGCCCGGACTTGGACGCCGAATCATTTACCGAAGACGGCTTTTTCCACACCGGCGATCTGGGTTCTCTGGCGCCCGATGGCCAACTGCAGATCACCGGCCGCATGAAAGAGCTTTTCAAGACCAGCAAGGGTAAATACGTGGCGCCGGCACCGATCGAAAACCGCATCAACAACCATCCGTTGGTGGAAATGTCTTTGGTCGGCGGCGCCAGCCACGAGGCGGCATTTGCCATCGTGGTGCTGGCCGAGGACCTGCGCCCGCGCCAACAAGACGCCGCGGTGCGCGCCGAAGTGCAAAGCGCGCTAACGACGCTACTGGCCGAGGTCAATAGCCACGTGTCAGACTATGAAAAACTCAAATTCATCGTCGTAGCGGAGCAGCCTTGGCAAATCGAAAACGGCATGCTCACGCCGACCATGAAAATCAAACGCGCCAATATCGAAAAAGCCATTGAACCTCGCTTGGACGCTTGGTACGCAGCCAATCAACCGGTGCAGTGGGCTTGAGGCAGTACGCTAAGTAGGCGCACCCGGCCTCCAAAGCCTGGTCCCTTAGAAGCCGATAGCCGCGCCGTCCGAGCGCGGATCGGAACCGCCATAGCGCATGCCCGATTGCGGGTCGATGACGATGCCGTGCGCATGGCCGGCAAACTCGTTCCAGTCGCCCCAGCGGTTGAGCAGGTGGCCGCGCCGGTCCAGCTCGGCAATCGTCTCGGCAGGAAAACGCGCCTCGATGTGCAAGGTGTCGCGCGACTCCAGCAGGCCAAAGCGGCCCGACAGCCAACGCGGCGCCTCCAGCGCTTCCTGGATGTCGCAGCCGTAGTCAATCAGGTTGATATAGGTTTGCAAATGGATTTGCGGCTGCCCGTCGGCGCCCATGCAACCGACCACGCCCCAGAGTTTGTCGTCTTTGAAGGCGATAGAAGCAATCAGCGTGTGCAGCGGCGTCTTGCCCGGCTGCAAGTGGTTGGGGTGGGTCGGGTCCAGGTTGAAATAGGCGCTGCGGTTTTGCAGCACCACGCCGGTATTGCCCGCCACCACGCCCGAGCCGAACACGCCATACAGGCTGTGAATCAGCGCCACGGCATTGCCTTCGGCGTCCACCGTGGCGATAAACACGGTGTCGCCGCTCAGGCTGCCGTAAGACGGCACTTTGTCCCAGGGCAAGGCGCGCGCCGGGTCTATTAGGCTGCGGCGCTCGTCGGCGTAGGCTTTGGAAATCAGGCGCTCCATGGGCACATCGGCAAAAGCCGGATCGGCCAGATGGCGGTCGCGGTCGTGGTAGGCGATCTGCTTGGCCTGCACCAGCAAATGCACATGGTCTGCTCCCAAGTGCGGGCGCGCGTGCAGCGCCAACGGCTCTAACAGGTTGAGCATTTCCAGCACGGTAAAGCCCTGCGTTGGCGCGGGCGTTTCAAAAATTTGGACGCCCCGGTAGGTGCCGCTAATGGGTTCGCCCCAGCGCGCGGTTTGCGCGGCCAGATCGGCCTCGGTAAACAAGCCGCCTTTTTCCTTGGCAAAGCGGGCCAGCTCGCGCCCTACTTCGCCTTCGTAAAAACCGGCGCGGCCCCGCTCGGCAATGGCTTGCAAAGTCTTGGCCAGGCCGGGGTTGCGCAAAAGCGCGCCCGGGCGCGGGGTTTTGCCGTCCGGCATAAAGATGGCCATGGTCTCGGCGTGGGGCGCGAGGTCTTTGGCGGTGGCGTCGATAAAGCCGGACAAGCGGGCCGTCACCGGAAAGCCGTCGCGCGCATAGCCGATCGCGCTTTGCAGATTGCGCGCCAGGGGCAGCTTGCCGTAGGCGGCATGCGCCTCGGCCCAGCTGGCCACGGCGCCGGGTGTGGTGGTGGTGGCGGGCAGAATGCCGCGAAACGGGATTTCCGTGTGGCCCTGGCTTTTGTACCAATCTACCGTGGCGCTGGCCGCAGCGCGCCCGCCGCCGTCCAGGTATCGCACGGCCTTGGTTTTGGCGTCGTAAATCAGCCAAAACGCATCGCCGCCCACGCCCGTCATGTGCGGGTAGAGCACCGCCAAAGCCGCGGTAGTGGCGATGGCCGCATCCACCGCCGAGCCACCAGCGCGCAGCACGTCCACCCCCGCTGCCGATGCCAAAGAATGCGGGCAAGTGACCATGCAGGAAGGGCCCATGGTCACGGGGCGGCCGGTGTTGATTTTCATAAGCGGTGGGGGAAAATGAATTGTTGAGTTGTCGTTGGTCACCCGATGGCATCAGCAGATGGCCGTATGCCGGGGTAGCGATTATCAGGGTTACCCAAGAGGGCGGCCCTGCCCCCAAACCACGTCCACCCGCTCCAGCCCATGAAAGTGGTAAACATCTTTCACCACAGGCCGCTGCGCCAGGCGCAGGCCGGGCAGGCGGGCAAAGAGGATGGGTAGCGCAATTTGCAGCTCCAGCCGCGCCAGCGGGGCGCCTATGCAAAAGTGGATGCCCGCGCCAAAGGACAGGTTGGCGCCTTGGTCGCGTTGCGGCCAAAAGCGCAGGGGCTCGGTAAATTGCAGCGGGTCAAGGTTGGCGGCGGCCAGGATGAGGCCTATGCTTTGGCCTTTTTGGATGTGTACGCCCTCGGCTAATTGCACGTCCTCCAGTGCATAACGCGAAAAAATATGCACCGGGGCGCAGATGCGCAGGCATTCTTCCACCGTGGCCTGGGTGGCGGCGTCGTCGGCAAACAAGGTGGCCGGGTCCAGCCCGCTGTCCAGGATGGTGGTTACCGCGTTGCCGATTTGGTGCACCGTGGCTTCGTGGCCGGCGTTGAGCAGCACGATGATGGTGGAGACCAGTTCTTCGTCCGTCATCGGCGGGCCAGCGCGGTCGCTGCGGACCATGTTGCTGATCAGGTCATTCTGCGGCTGGCTGCGCCGCTGCGCGACCAGGGCGCGCACATAGGCGGCAAATTCGGCGGCTGCTTGGTTGGCCGCCAGTTCGTCGGCATGGGTGCGGCCAAACATATACATACGCACATAGTCGTGCGACCAGCGCAGCAGCTGCGGGCCCATCGTCTCGGGCACGCCCAGCAGGCGGGCGATGATGGTGACGGGGATGATGTCGGCAAAGTCGCCAAGCAATTCGGCATGGCCTTGGGCGGCAAAGCCGTCGATCAGCGTATGCGCCAGCGTGGCGATTTGTGGGCGAAAGCGCGCGATCTGCCCGGACACAAATGCGCGGTTGACCATGGTGCGCAAGCGCGTGTGCTCGGGCGGCTCTAGCGACAGCAGCGACCATTGCTCGGCCTGGTCAAAGTCGCGCAAATGCTGCGCGGGCGCGGGCAGGCCCAGTTCCTGGCGCGTGGCTACATGCAGTATCTGCCGCCCAAAGCGCTTGTCGCGCAATAGGCTATTGACCTGCGCATAGCCGCAGCAAAACCACTGCGCTTGTTCCTCCCAATAAAACAACGGGCACTGCGCGTGCAAGGTGGCATAGGCGACGTTAGGCTTGCGATAAAAAGCCGGGTCGCGCGCGTTGAGCGATACGCGGCGGGTGG
>CANFJQ010000007.1 GCA_947447615.1 Comamonadaceae bacterium | reverse complement strand
GTGCTGTTTGCAAACGTGATGGCAGTTTTCAGCCCCGCCATTGCAGCAGGGGTTAGCAAATCCACTTCGTCCAACACCTCATAGTGCCAGCCACTGGGACTTGTCGCCATCATGTCCTTGCAACGCTTGTTCAAGTCCGTAAGCATGGACAGGCTGTTCATACCAATTGCACACTCCGTCAGTTCCCAGTAGTGAGAACTTGCAAACATACCTGCTGCCCGCTGCGAACCAATCAGGCGGGCTGATTGTTCCAATAGTTGAGGCAGCATCAGTGCCAGTGTGCTTTTGCCGCTGCCGTTAATACCCCACAGGCAGATTGCGTTCTTACCAAACAGGGGAAATGGCAGCCGTCCATTAACGATGCTGTCCAACTGGGTGCGGGATGCGTCATCGCTGATGACAAAGTCTGCCAGTGCGGTGGGTTTAAAGGGGCTATTAAAGTTTGATGGATAAATGTTCATAGCAATAAAAATGGGAGGGTTGCCCCTCCCATGTCCTAAGTTGAAGTTGATTGTTTATTGGACAGAGGCGGTTTGTGCCAGTGCCAGCGTGATGGCACTCTCAGGTGCAGGTTCGTTTGCCGCCTTGTCAGCAGCCTGTTGCACACCCTCTTTGTTGCCGCTGTAATACGCAGCCAGTGCGGCACGTACGGCGGTGTCGTTTTTTACGACAGCACTAATGTCCAATTCACCGTTGGGGCGGTAGGTAGCAACTAGCACCATCATCTTATCCACGTCATCCGTGTCAAAGGGCATGACTTTTGCGTCAGCCTTAAGCGTCATAAGCACCGCAGATTGAAGTGCGGTTTTTGCAACGTCTGCACGTTCTTTCACAGTCATGCCTGCGTTTTTGCTACCCATACGCACCTCCTCCACGCCGCCTTGCTGTTCCAACCAAGCCGCCAAGTCAGCAGCAGGCACGGGGTGCTGCTTACCTTGTGCGTCCTTTGCACCACCAGTGAGTGCTGCACGAAGTGCCAGGCTGTAGGCACTGACACGACGACGTTCCACCCCAAACACAGACTTAACGATTTTGTTAATGTCGTGCGATGTAGGGGTAAAGGTGTATTTGCGTACGGTGATGAAGGTTTCCAATCCCTTTTTGAATTGTTCCCGCACTGCGGCACGGTTGTCCGTTTTCATAGACAGGTAGTAGGAGTAGCAGTCCGTCAGCAGGGAGTACAGACGGTTGCGGCTGGCAGCCAATTCCTTTGTCTCCCAAGTCTCACGTTCCCCTTCCAAGCGTTCCAGCGTGAAAATTGCTTCATTGACGCCCTTGTTGGCGGCAGTCAGTGCAGCAGCCATTAGCGGGCTGATAGCGGGGGTGTCGTGTGACACGACAGGTGTTGCAGCATTGGCGGTTGCGTTAGCGGCAGAGTTGATAGTAGAAGTAGTCATACAATTTTCTTTCAAATAGAATGTTAAAAATAAAGAACCCAAAAGAGATACAAAGATACGCACAAGGCGTTAGCGTCAGAAGACGTTTAAGGTATATAAGTCGTTGATTTTTAATGAACTTTTCAGTTAAACGGCGATGCGTTGAACATGGGTAAATTATATTTGGTATAGTCACCTTGTGTCAGTAGCAGTACATTAGATGTAATTAGAGTGTTAATACAATATGGGCATAGTTTTTAAAGGACAGCACCCTACGTGGGGACGTGGAAAGAAGTCTTCCCTTACAGGTACGCAGGAGGACAGCCCCTACTACTGGTGGTGGGAGTTCTTGCGGCGTAATGAAGCCTATGCCGCCTGTTGTGCTGCTGGCGGCACGGGTGAGATGGCAGCCCTGTACGCTGACTTTGGTGTCGTTTCACACGACACCTTTAAGCAGTGGTGGGGACAACATGGATACCGCCTGTTTGCGGAAAAGTCCAAACCCGTCAAATTGATGGAACTTGCAAATCCCAGCGAATGGGATGCTGCATGGACTAAGGACAAGGTGATGGTGGTGGCTGTGCCGCTGGACATATCTAAACGCTACTTGCAGGGATTTTTCGCCCGTTTGTTAAAGCAGCGACATGGAGGTAAGCGGGGGCGTAAAGCCCTAAGTGACAAAGATGCAAGTAACGCCCGATACAAACTGCACCGCAATGTCAGCACTAAAACGCTTAAGCAGCAACTGGCTGTCTATGACGAGGTGATGGCGGTGCGGCGGGGAGGGGTAAAAAAGACATTAGCAAAAATTGGTGCTGACTTGGGTTTGGTTAAAACCGCCATGCCCAACCCCAAAGACACCGTCAGTGAGGCGATGGATAAGAGAAGCGTGATGGCAGCCACCGTTAGTCGCTATTTCAAAGATGCCGCCCGCATCGTCGCCAACACGGGTAAGGGGCAGTTTCCAAATAGCCGCTAGGGTGTCGTGTTACCCGACAATAGGGTGTGTCTTGCTAATTAACAATTTTTGGTAGGAGTGCCAAGTATGAATGAGTATTTTTCAGCACCGATTTGGAACGATGATGTACCCAAGCACCGTTGTCCTCACACATATCCTAAAGGTAGAACTGTGGATTCCATCACTGTGGAAAACATGACAGTGATTGACGCACCACATGCAACCTATAGAAACGCACATTTCGGCGGCACCTTTGTACTGGCTAAGCCCGAAAAGGTTCTAACTGATTTTGATGGATGGCAGGATGTAGAAGTGTATTGTCTGTGGTTCAAGCACAGGCTAAAGACACGCGGTCCAATATTTCAAATTGACATGTCCAAAGCAAGGGTACGTAAGGTTAAGAAAGCCGATGTCGTTTTCTACATTGGCAAATAGTCAAACCAACTCCACCGCCCTACGCTTGATGTCGTCATTCACAGTCACATATTTTTGGGTGGTAGCAATGGATAGGTGCCCGGCGAGGGAAGCGAGTACAAACACGCTAACCCCTTGCGATGCGAGTGAGGTTATAAATGTCTTGCGTCCGCTGTGCGAACTGCAATTTTTTAGCCCAGCCCGCTTGTAAATCCAAAAGAAGTGCTGGGTGAGGGTATTTGCACTGAACGCACACCTATCGCCCCTATTGGTGGGAAACAGGGGAAAGTTTGCGGGACGAACGGTTCTCTGTTGGATGTAAGCAGCCAGTTCCGCCTGTAGCCTGGTGTTGAGGTAAATGGTTCTTGCATGGTTGTGCTTGGTGCGATGTGCTGCAAGGTAAATCTCGCCACGCACGGAGCCATCGTCCTCAAGCACATCACCCAGCGTAAGTCCCGCCACTTCTCCAACCCGCAAGCCCGCTGCCACCGTCATCATCAGCATGGCACGATTGCGTTGTGCAAAAGAGCGGTGGGACATGTATTGCAAAACACGCTCAATTTCTGCGGGGGTTAGGGATTTTGCTGCTGCCATTCTTTTCTCCAAATAGTTTGTGTTGTTGCAGTATGTAGTCTTAGCCGCAGAGAGGGCAACCGAAACCCGCCAAAGTGGCGGTGTATTGCTGATTCGTTCAATTTCAATGACTTGCACTGCCGAGCAAGTAGATTACTAATTCTCTTTGGTATTGACTATTTAGTGCTGGGTGTGGGGCAGCGGACACAGATGCGGAACAGATGCAGACGTACAGCGTAAAACGCCCTACACGTAGCCTACGCAGTGCCCAGCACCCAAGCCCTTGCTAGGTGGTGTATCGCCGCACTATCGCTGGATTTGAGGTGCTGCTGTGCAAAGTAGTCCGCCCCCTCTATAGCAGCAGTCAAAAAACCTGCTGTGCATAATCTGCGTGGTTTCTGTTTAATCAGTGCTGGTGGTTTTAATCTAAGTCACCTGTCATGTGCATCACCTATTCCCACTTAGGACGTGGCATGTCATTTGTGTTTTGATGAACAGCAATGTGACTGCACGTGGAATTACATACACCTACATAGACACACACTGAATAGCCCTACATGGGTAGCAGGGCAGGTGCTAGGACAGCGGATTTGGCGGTTTAAATACGCTAAACCCGCTGGGCTGTTTAATTACCAACTGCCCAAGTCATCTGCGTTGGTAGCCAGCAGGGTAGGGCTCTTGCAGCCCATGCGTTCTTTGCAGGGCTTGGCAGTCAGTATCCATTGTGCGGGTTCGTCCTCACCTTCAGGCATTACCAGTAAGCCCAGTGAGTTGTCTGCCAGGTTCAGGTAACTAAACCCAAAGACGGGCTGCTTGGCTTTGGTGCTGGGGTCGTACTGCACCACCCAACTAAAAAGTGCATCAGTGGCAGTCATGCCATGTGTCTCACGCAGCACCTGCATCTGTTCATCCGTTTTGGCTGAATGCTCCCATCGCTCATAGGTGTGGTAGTCCAGCAGGTACTTGGCATAGGGATGTTTAACATCTGCAGCGGCGTTAAATACTGCTGAGTGGTACATGCCTTTAGCGTAGGTGGTTCCCAGTTTGGGATTGGCGTACAGACGTACTGCGATTTCTCTTTGGCTCTTCATATTTTTATCTCCTTAAATGATTGAAGTTACTTGGAGTGGCGTAGTTGCTTGTGTCGTTATTGGTTACCTGTTACCTCTGTTGCCTTTTAGTTGCTCTGTCACAGAGAGCCAAAAAGGCGTTGCCGGTTACTGGTTGCTGGTTACCCAGTTACCTGTGTCACTCGTCACCTGTGTCACCGCAGTCACTGGTAACGAGTGACATGTGTGACGTGTAACAAGTAACGGGTAACCTGTTACGTGTAACTTGCAACAAGTAACTTTTTTAGTTTCTTGTGACATAGCCACTCATCGCAACTCACTTCGCCACTCGCATTTATTTATCACTACCAAAGAAATTACTGGCTAAAACTGGTGCGATATTTGGTGTTTTTAGAGGGTTTTGGGTAAATTAGTTTGATGTGGCAGAAAGAGGTTGCTCAATCGCCAAATCCGAAACTAAAGTTGTCTGCATTGCTACTAAGAAAGGAAACCAGCAATGACTACTGCAACACTAACCGGATTGAAACTGACAGCAGCACAAAAGCCCACGCACGTGAGCCCTGTGCAACTACGCCGCAACAAACTTGCCAAGCGGCTGTGGGAACAGGCAGAACTGGCACGGGCACAGGCAGCGGGTACTACCTTTAGTCCCACCCGCTATCGCACTATTACGGACAAGCACACTGGCACACGCCAAAGCATTCAAACCAACAAACGCATCAAGCAGTGGTGGTTCGTCGCTGACACGGGCAAGTTGAGCCTGAGTGTTAGGTATGGGACGAAATTACTTGAACTTGCACGTGGGAAGTACGCAGTGGAGATTGCCGCTGAGAAGGACTTACCCGCAACACTGGACTTGATTAAGGCGGCGGTACTGGCTGGTGAGTTGGATGCAGCACTGGACGCAGCATCAGTAAAACTTCGTGCAGGCTTTGGGAAATGAACAAGTACTTGATATGGGTACGCATCAACCCCTACCAAACCGCCAACACCGTTATCTACGCTGAGAATGCTTGGGCTGCTAAGCAGTTAGCAGAGGCTCAGTATGGTGTAGGGATGGTGCTGAACTACACGCAGATGGATTGATGCAAAAAAGGCAGTACGCAGCAAGTGCGTAAATACTTGATGCGTATTGCCGAAATAACTATCAAACCCATCAAACCCAAGCCACCCCTAAATCCGGCACAGGCACGCATAGCAACGCTGAAACAAAATGTTGAAACGGACAGACAACAACTACAGGCTGAACGGGACAGGCAGCGGCAGCAGCGTGAAAACGAACGCAGGCAGCGACAGCAACGCAGTATCAGCACTGGGCTATAGGCTTGCTACGCTGGGTGTTAAGGGTAGTAAATGGCTGCTAACCATGCAAGAACCCCATAAAAGCGTGGGTATTGGCAGCGATTTACATGTCGTTTTAAACGACACTGACGCACGCATGACAGGTATAGTTCAAATACTTCCAAGCCCCATCACGCACCGCATTCAAAAAACTTGTCCTACACAATTTGCTGCACACCAAGACGGCGTGGGGGCGAAAGAACATTGCAAACATTGGAGAATTATCAATTGCATAAGCACTTTTAATCCGTTTGTCGTGGGTTCGACCCCCGCACGTCCCACCAGATTCATACTTGCAAAAGCCACCGTGACCCTGCGGTGGCTTTTGTCTTTGTGGGATTGGATGCTTGTTTGTCCAGTCAGGTGCGGTGGTGATTGAGTCGCTTACCCTTAAAGCCCAAGCCGCCGCCCCAGTCCGCCACACCCCTCCATCGTCCGCCACCAACCCACCCAAACAGATAGTCCTGCGTGATGGTGCATTGACGGTTTATCGCCGCAGCCGCAGCCAACGCTACCAATGCCGCTTCCGTCTTCCCTCAGGTGCTTGGCACAGACAGACTACTGGAGCGAGCAGCATAGAAGCAGCCATAGCCCGTGCCTGCGATATATACGATGAAGCCCGCTACCGCACCAGGTTGGGCTTAGCACACCGAACACACCTGTTTGCACAGATTGCCCAACTGACACTGGCTGTTGAATGCCACCCAAAATTGACCCCTTACACTTCAAGCTCGGCATCGTTTATCTGGCGCATTAAGCATGCGCGGTAGTAACGACTTTAACAACGAATTTTGAGGGCGCGAGATTTATGACTGATTTAGACGTCTTAAAGAATTTTGATTTGCGAATCGAAAATATTGATAAAAATATTCTTGCGAGCGCCCAAATTCAGCAGTCGATGTTGCGCTTATTGGCGCAATTTAAAGATTTGCAGTTGGATTTTCAAACCAAGCAGTTACAAGCCGCCCATAAAAATCCCCTGAACAGTTTCGGAAAAAAATGCTTTTCCCAGACGGATGAGGATGGCATTACTTTGGAAATTGTGCGAAGGTTGGGTTTATCAAGTGGCGTTTATGCTGAATTTGGCGTGGGCAATGGTCTTGAAAACAATACCCTAATACTTGCAGCCTGTGGTTGGAAGGGATTCTGGGTTGGTGGAGAGGACTTGGTTTTTGACTACAGTAAAGCCACTAAGTTCCATAATATCCAATCTTGGATTACCATCGATAACGTTTTGGTACACGCGCATTCAGGCATGAAAGCCTTGGGTGCAAGTGAGATTGACATATTGTCTCTTGACTTAGATGGTAACGATATTTATTTTCTGGAAAAATTATTGGCTAATGATATTCACCCGAAGTTATTCATCGCTGAATATAATGGTAAATTTATTCCTCCAGCAAAATTCCAGATAGCCTACGATCCGGAACATCTGTGGAGTGGAGACGACTATTTTGGCGCAGCGTTAACAAACTTGGTGGAAATGTTTGACAAATATGGATATAGGTTGATTTGTTGCAACTCGCATAATGGCGCGAATGCTTTTTTTATTAACCGAGAATACGATAAATTATTTACTGATGTGCCTACAGACATAAGCGATATCTATGTTGCGCCACGCTATCATTTATATAATTCTTACGGTCACAAAAAGTCTCCCAGGGTGGTGGAAAGTATCTTGAATAAATAACGGCGCTGTCTGTGCCTTGATATTTTTTAGCCAATTTGCAGTGGAATACGCCTGATTGATAATCCAAGCACTCAGTGCATGGCACCAAGGACAAAGTAACCGTATGCGACCAGACGATAAATTGCGCGGATGGTCCAGAATCTGGCCAGCATTTGTAAATACACTTGCCGTACTGAGAGCCGCTTGGTCAGAGCCGGCTTTTCATATGGAGACTTGGAAGGATCGGGCGGTCAAGGCAGTGGAAGGCGAAATCCGCTACCTGCTAGTGGATTACGTGTAAATGCTGCTCTACACCGGTATGCGGCACGGCACAGAGGCTATGGGCATATGCTGGCGGCACTTGGAGTGGCACACGGACAAGGGCACGAGGTATTTGCGGGTGTGGGTGGATGGAAAGACCGGGGGCAGGTGGTTGATAGCCCGGCACGAGGCGGTCGCAGTATTAAAGCGGCTGCACCTAAGGCAAGCAAACATACAGCACATAGAGTTTGAAGCGTTATTCCAGCAGAGGTTATGTCAGAAATTATTTCGCATCCATAATGGTTATCAGCCTTTGAGTTTCAATGGAACATTTAGACGGCTGCTTAGGGATGCTGGCTTATTCGTGGATGGGGCAGAGAAAATCCGAACCCTATATTCGCTAAGACACACCTATGCGACGCAGGTACTGCTGGCGAACAGGATGGACATATACACACTGGCTCGTCAGATGGGCAATAGTGCAGCGATGATTGAGCGGCACTACAGCAAACTGACTGCCACTATGGCGGCGGCAAGGTTGGCTTGAGGTGCTGTTTTAAACGACAATTAGGATTATATAAATGTTGGAGTTTTAAAAATGAAAAAACTTATTTCTTTGCTTTTAATTGCAAGCGCAATATTTTTTTTATATGGATGCTCTTCAGTTGTCGATACAAATAAAACTTCTGATTTTTTCGCGCCAACTATTTATACACAAGACTCAATTGCTGATGTTCAAATTATGGAAGCGATAGCAGGAAGGGGCTGTGCTCGTCAGTGGTTTGCTTTTTATAACCAAGGAGACACCACCTTCCTAAGTACCTCAGGCAATGAACCCAAGACTCCATTGGATAGAGCAAAGGCTGCTGCTATGTTCGATGCCCTCAGGATTGCAAATGCAAAAGATCAAAGTTCCGATATTCTAGTAAATCCGACTTGGAGTATTGCAACTAACGAGCCACTTCCATGGGTTCAAGATTTTTGTGTTCAAGTAAAAGGATTTCGTGGCGTTGTTAAAGGGTTTACCAAATCAGATACAACCACCCCCGCTCTTCCAAAAAGAAGAGAGTAATTCTCATTTTAGAGTCATCAATTTTCGGTAAATTCAACAAATGGCTAACAGCACGGACATACAAACGCTGGCTAGGCAGATGGGCAATAGTGCGGCGATGATTGAGCGGCAATACAGCAAATTAACGGCTACTGATAGGTTGGCTTGAGCCTCTTTGACCACCATAAGCGAAATTAGGGCGAAATTGCAGCGAGGCGCTGGCAATGATTTGGCTCCGGTTGAACATGAACCAAAGGTTGCAGCACGGCGATTAAAGCGATTGCAAAAATTACTCACCCGAATGAACGAAGGTGCAGACATTGCTCGCAGGCACTTGCAAAATGCACTTACCGAACAGGAGTGGGATGAGTTTGAACAAGCCAATGGTTACCTGCGTGACGAAGAGGAAATGCTCAATGATTCAAGACCCGATGAACTTGATAGTTATTTGGAACTACTAAAGAAGGCTGATTTTTACTACAGCCGTGCAGAATCCACAAAGAATACTAGGCGCAGCCGAATAGATCACTTGGGACAGTCGGGTAAAACAGAGGGTGTCCGTTTTTTTGTGTAAGCCAAGTGGACGATCCTCACAGCACCTCCATAAAAAATTATTTAACCTCTTACTTAGGTGATAGCTATTTGGAGTGTTGGCCCCATCTTTCAACAATTACCTGCTCATCAATGCGGCATTGGCTCAAGCCGCGGTCTGCCTTGATTTGGGAAGACTGCATTCGATCCCGGACGCGCTGGGCGTTTAGCGACTCCTCATTACGACTGGCCTCCGGGTGCCACAAATGGTAAACCTCCGTGAAGAAAAAGCCATTTTTTCTGACAACTCCGTGATGATGCAACCGCAAAACCAGGTCGGCGTCCTCATGGCCCCATCCCACAAAGGACTCGTCAAATCCATCTACGGCTTCATAATCCGAACGCCACAAACCGAAGTTACAGCTTCGGATGCGCCGCCAAGAAAATTTGGACTTTTTTCGCACTCCAAGATCAGGAAATCGGATGAGCGACGTCCATTTATTGGCACTTTTCTCTCGCCAGCGGGAAAACCAATAACTTAAATTGCGGCCGTGGATCCGTTCTCGGCCATCGACCACTGCCTTAGTCAGGCTGGGACTGAGCAACACGCGACTACCATTAACAAAACAACCATCTTCGCGCAACTGCCGGTGGCGACTTATAAAGTCCGTTTCCGGTACGCAGTCCCCGTCTAAAAATACGATGTATCGGCCGCTGCAAAGCGATACACCCAAATTGCGGACTCTGGCGGCCGTAAAACCAATATCCGGATGCCAAACATGAATGGCTGCAAGACCCAGTTCGTTAACCGCCCGCTGCATGGCTTGGACATGGTCTGGCAGTGAACCGTCGTCGGCGATGATGATCTCAAAGTCACCATCATCTTGCGCTGCTAGGCCGCGTAAAACAGCCACTAGCGCTTCGCTTCGGTTGTAGGTGGTAACCACCACGGAAATAGGGTCAAGAGAGGGCATTGGCGCTGAGCTCCAAGGATGTTCCTCTCCGCGCACGCAGGAGGTTATCCTCTGATTACGTGACACTATAGATGAGGTTAAGCTAAGAATAGTCCAACGGCGCAGGGCGCGGAATTTTAAAACGAGAAATTTCTACGACTTTGCCGCCCGCCCTTAGTCGGTTCAGACAAAATTCAGTACATCCCCGATATAAATGCCGTATAAACTGGCTGAGCCTATCTGCATGCCCCAAAGCGCTTCTTTGGGGCCATTGATTTGTTGCTAATCCTATGAAAAAAAACGAATTCTTTCATTTAATATTTGTTTCAAGCTTATGCCTGCTGGCCGGCATGGGCAATGCCGTGGCTGAGGACAAAAAAGCAGCGACAAAAAAGCCTTTTCGAATTATTGACGCTGTCTGCGACTTCGATTCCAGTGAAGTCGCAGCCGAGAAAGGGCAATTTATTTGCCTATATATATGTCGCGATCCAGATCACTCCAAGATGTTTCAGGTATACAGTAACTCGGCCATTGGTAAGTGCCCGACGCCGCTGAAAACCAAGATCCGGCAGACGATCAAGGAAGAGAAAAAAGCGGCGCCTCCGGCGGCCCACCACTAGGCCACGCGGCCCAGCAGCAAATATTCCATTAGCGCTTTTTGCGCATGCATGCGGTTTTCCGCTTCGTCCCACACCACGCTTTGTGGGCCGTCGATGACTTCGGCTTCCACCTCTTCACCCCGGTGCGCGGGCAGGCAGTGCATAAACAGGGCGTCGGGCGCTGCGGCTGCCATCATGGTGCGGTCTACGCACCAGGATGCAAAGGCCGCGCGTCGGGCCTCGTTTTCCGCTTCATAGCCCATACTGGTCCAGACATCGGTGGTTACCAAATGCGCGCCTTGGCAGGCTTGCAGCGGGTCGGTGAACACGCGGTAACTGTCGCTGGAGCGCAAACCGGCCACGGCCTGGTTCACCTCGTAGCCGCTGGGCGTGCTGACATGCACGGTAAAGCCCAATAAATCGGCCGCCTGCAGCCAGGTATTGGCCATGTTGTTGCCATCGCCCACCCAAGCCACGGTTTTGCCGGCGATGGAGCCGCGGTGCTCTATGTAGGTAAAGATATCGGCCAGCACCTGGCAGGGGTGAAACTCATTGGTCAGCCCGTTGATCACCGGCACGCGGGAATTGGCCGCAAAGCGCTCGATTTTGGTTTGCTCAAAGGTGCGAATCATCACCAGGTCGGTCATGCGGCTGATTACCTTGGCGCTGTCTTCTATCGGCTCGGCCCGCCCGAGTTGGCTGTCGCCCGTGGTCAGGTGCACGACGCTGCCGCCCAGCTGGTACATGCCGGCCTCAAAGCTCACGCGCGTGCGGGTGGAAGCCTTCTCAAAAATCATCGCTAGCGTGCGGTCCACCAGGGTATGGTGCTTTTCGTAGGCCTTGAATTTCTTTTTGATCAGCGCCGCGCGCGCAAACAAATACGCGTATTCGTCGGCGCTGAAGTCTTTGAATTGCAGGTAATGTTGCATGAGAGGGTTACCAAATATATAAGCCGACCGGGCGCAAAATCCAGCGTGCTCAGGCCGCCAAAAACGCGCTAATCAGCGGGCACAAAATAGCGGCGATCTGCTCGGCCTCTGCCGCCGTCAAAATCAGCGAAGGCACCAGGCGCACCACGCAATCGGCCGTCACGCTAATTAGCAGGCCCTTGTCAGCCGCTTGTTGCATCAGCGCGCCGCAGGGCTTAGACAGCTCAATGCCCAGCATCAAGCCTTGGCCGCGAATTTCTTTCACGGTACCCGCTGCCAACTCTTTGGCTAGGCCGCTGCTTAAGGCTGCTTTCAGGTGCGCGCCCACGTTTTGGGCATGGGCCAGCAGGCCGTCGCGCTCCATCACGCGTATGGTTTCCACCCCGGCGCGCATGGCCAACGGGTTCCCGCCAAAAGTGCTGCCATGGTTGCCCAAGCCCAGCACTTTGGACGCACGCGGCCCGGCCACAATAGCGCCCACCGGCACGCCCGAACCCAGGCCTTTGGCCAGCGGCATCACATCGGGCACGATACCGGCCCATTGGTGCGCAAACCATTTGCCGGTGCGCCCCATACCGCATTGCACTTCGTCAATCATCAGCAACCAGTCGCGCGCATCGCACAAGGCGCGTAAATCGCGCAAATAATCCATGTGCAAGGGGTTGACGCCGCCTTCGCCTTGAATCGCCTCCACAAACACCGCCACCACGTTCTGGTTGCCTTCGGTCGCGGCCTTTAAGGCGTCGATATTGTTCAAAGGCACGCGGATAAATCCCTCCACCAGCGGACCAAAACCGGCTTGCACTTTAGGGTTGCCGGTGGCGCTCAGCGTGGCAATGCTGCGGCCATGAAAGGCTTTGTCATAGACCACGATCTGCGGCTTGGCTATGCCCTTGTCATGCCCAAATTTGCGTGCCAGTTTCAGCGCCGCCTCGTTGGCTTCCAGCCCGCTGGAACAGAAAAATACGTTCTCCATACCCGATAGCTCCACCAACTTGGCCGCCAGCGCTTCTTGCAAGGGCACGTGGTAGTAATTAGAGGTGTGGATCAGCTTGGTCACCTGGTCTTGCAAAGCGGCCACCAGGTCCGGGTGGTTATGGCCTAGGGTGTTGACAGCAATACCGCCCAGCGCGTCCAGGTACTCGCGGCCTTTGGTATCCCAGACGCGGCAGCCCTGGCCGTGGGAAAGGGCAAATGGCAGACGGCCATAGGTGGTCATCACATGCGGGGACGCGGCGGCTGATGGGGAGGCGGGGGCGGTCATGGGCTCACTCCGGGGAAAAAATGCAAAAGCGCGGTGCTACAAAGCAGTCAGCCCAACGCGAGTTGGGCCGTTGAAGGCGGATTTTAGAGTCTGCGCCTTTTGGCGGCGCAGGCCTGCAATTGTTCATATTGTGTAACTTGATGCGCACACGCAACAGGTAAACTGCCTGGTGCGGTGCAACACGCCCGCGATCCGCAGGAATGCAAACCTGCCGCCTGCCACCCTGACAGCGGCCCATCCCGAGCACATGGCTACCACCCTCGCCAAAGAAATCTATATCCTGGGCCTAACGCGCCAGGGCCGGGCATTTCGCCCCAGCGACTGGGCCGAGCGCCTGGCCGGCGTGATGAGCCAATTCCGCCCTGGCGGCCCGCAGCCGGGCAGCCATTTGGGCTATTCGCCCTGGTGCATACCCACCAGCATTGGGGACACCAAATGCGTCATCATCCACCCCGATTTGCGCGACCACGAGGTCATGGCCTGGGACTTTTGCCTGAACTTCGCGCGCGATAACGATTTGCAGACCAGCGAGGGCCTGCCGCCGGAATTGTCGAAATAAGTGCCGCGCACCCTGCTGAAGGCGCGGCTTGTCCGCAGAACGCGGCCTAGCGCAGTGGCGCTACCATGGCGCGCATGGCCCCACCTTCTCCTATGAGCAAGCCCGCCGCGCAAATGCGCTCCTTCTCCACCATTGATAAATGACCACAAGCATCCACTCCTACGAACCCCGCTTGGGCCACGGCCTGGCGCACGACCCGTTTAACGCCATCGTCGGCCCGCGCCCGATCGGCTGGATTTCCACATGCAGCCTCAGCGGCGTGTTGAACCTGGCGCCCTACAGCTTTTTCAATGCTTTCAATTACGTGCCGCCCATCATCGGCTTTAGCAGCCTGGGCTACAAAGACACGGTGCGCAATGCCATTGAAACCGGCGAATTCGTCTGGAACTTAGCCACCCAAGACCTGGCCGAAGCCATGAACCAGACCTGCGCCCATGTGGCCCCCGAAGTGGACGAATTCGCCTTAGCCGGATTGAGCCCGCTGCCTTCCGACCTGGTCAGGGCGCCGCGTGTGGCCCAAAGCCCGGTTAGCTTTGAATGCAAAGTCAGCCAGCACATGCCCTTGCGTTCGGCACAGGGCGAGGAACTGAACACCTGGATGGTGTTTGGCGAAGTAGTCAAAGTGCATATCGCCAGCGCGCTCCTGCAAGGCGGTATCTACGACACGGCGGCTGCCCGCCCCATACTGCGCGGCGGCGGTCCGTCGGACTATTTCAGCATCGGCCCGGAACAGCTATTTCGCATGGTGCGGCCGCGCTGACGGCGTTTTCGCCACGGTTTGCCGATGTTGCGCCCACAAAAAAGCCGTCTTGCGACGGCTTTTTGCTTTGCTGGCAGCGCACCCGATTCAAACGGCGAATCCTGCGGGAGGATTCGGGCTGTGCACCTGAAGAATCAGGCGGCGAGTGCCAAGGTTTTTACCTTGGTGGCCAAACGACTCTTGTCGCGGGCGGCTTTGTTCTTGTGGAAGATGCCTTTGTCGGCGATGGTGTCCACCACGGCCTGCATCTTGCCAAACAGCTCGGCTGCTTTGGTTTTGTCACCGGCGAGAACGGCTTTTTCAACGTTCTTCACCGCGGTGCGGTATTTGGAGCGCAGCGAGGTGTTGGCTGCATTGATTTTGACGTCCTGGCGGACGCGTTTGCGGCCCGACGCTAAGCGCGGGTTCTTTTTCTTGGGTTTTCCGGATGCCATAAATGTATTTCCTAGTTGTCTGTGGATGTTGCCAGCAAAGCCCACCATTATAGCCTTGCAGGGGGTAGCGGCTAAACTCCCGCCGTGAGCCTCCTCAAGTCCGCCTCTACCGTGTCCGCCTGGACATTGGCCTCGCGCGTCACCGGCTTGCTGCGCGAAACCCTGATGGCCGCGCTCTTTGGCGCCAGCGCCCTGACCGACGCGTTCAATGTCGCCTTTCGCATCCCCAATCTGTTTCGCCGCATGTTTGCCGAAGGCGCTTTCAGCCAGGCATTTGTTCCGGTGCTGGCCGCCAGCAAAGCGCAAAACGGCGATGCCGCCACCAAAGTCCTGATCGACCAAGTAGCCACGCTGCTGGCCTGGGCCATGGTGCTGGTGTGTGTGGCAGGCGTATTGCTTGCGCCCTGGATGGTCTGGGCCATGGCCAGCGGCTTGCCACCAGCGGGCTTTGATGCTGCGGTGTGGATGACGCGCTTTATGTTCCCCTACATCGGCTGCATGTCGCTGGTGGCGCTGTCCTCGGGGATTTTGAATACCTACAAGCGCTTTGCCATTCCGGCGGCCACCCCGGTGCTGCTTAACGTCAGCACGATTGCGGCGGCTTGGTGGCTTTCGCCTTGGTTTGGCGCGCAAGGCATAGAGCCGATTTTTGCCATGGCGGTGGGGGTGATGGCCGGTGGCCTCTTGCAGCTAGGCCTGCAAATACCTGCGTTAGCGGCTTTGGGTTTGCTGCCGCGACTGGGCTTGGGCTGGTCCGCGCTGCGCGCGGCCTGGAAGGACCCCGGCATGCGCACGATTTTGCGCCTCATGGGCCCCGCCTTGCTTGGTGTGAGCGTGGCGCAAATTTCTTTGCTCATCAACACCCAGATTGCTTCCCACCTGGCCGTTGGCAGCGTCAGCTGGCTCAGCTATGCCGACCGCTTGATGGAGTTTCCCACCGCCATGCTGGGCGTGGCGCTGGGCGTGGTGCTGATGCCCCGGCTGGCCTCAGCGCGCGCCACGGCCAATGCCGACGACTATTCCGCGCTGCTGGATTGGGGTTTGCGTATCGTGGTCTTGCTTGCCACACCTTGCGCGGTTGCGCTTTTGTTGTTCGCGCAGCCCTTGGTCGCGGTGTTGTTTCATTACCGCGCCTTCACCGCTTTTGATGTACAGCAAACTGCCTTGGCCCTCACCGGTTGGGGTGTGGGCCTGGTGGGCTTGGTGGCAATCAAAGTGCTGGCACCTGGCTATTACGCGAGCCAGGACGTGAAGACGCCGGTGCGCATTGCGGTGCTGGTGCTCGTTATTACCCAGGTGCTCAACTGGGCGCTGGTGCCTTATTTCCGGCACGCGGCTTTGTCCTTGTCGATATCGCTGGGCGCATTGCTCAATGCGTTGTGGCTATTGCGTGGGCTGCGGGTGCGGGGCAGTTATCAGCCAAAACCCGGCTGGGGCCGCTTTGCGCTGCAAGTCCTGCTTGCGTGTGTGGCTTTGGGCGCCTATCTGGCTTGGGCGGCGCAAGCGTTTACGTGGTTGGACATGCCCGGCGGTCCGCTGCAGCGGGTGTTGTGGGTGGCTTTAGTATTGGCCGGTGCCGCGCTCTTGTACCTGGGCAGCATCCTGGCGCTGGGGCTGAATTTGCGCCAATTTTTACGGCGCTAGGCCTGCGCAATTTGGCTGATTTGCGATAGAGTTGCGCATGGATTTTTCTTTTGAACCGCCCAGCCCCTTGGCGTATTTCGCGTCCCTGGTGCACAGCGACGGCGGCTTTCCCCTGTTTGAAGCTGCTGCCGCATTGGGCTATATGCGCGATGCCGACCTGGACGTGCAAGCCACACTTTCGCGCATGGACCAATGGCAAATGCGCTTACGCAAGCGCGTGCCCGCCGATGCTGCGGGCATGGCCCGCTTGATGGCACTCAACCGCTTTTTCTACCAAGAGCTAGGCTTTGCCGGCAACCTCAACGACTATTACGCACCCGATAACAGCTATCTACACCAGGTCATGGAGACGCGGCGCGGTATCCCCATCTCGATGGCCGTCATCTGGTTGGAACTGGCGCAAGGCCTGGGGCTCGATGCTAAGGGCGTTAGCTTCCCCGGGCATTTTTTAATCAAGGTGCCGCTGCCCGCAGGGCAGGCGGTTATCGACCCGATGAACGGGCAGTCTTTCAGCCGCGAAGAGCTCAAGGAAATGCTCGAACCCTACCGCTTGGGCGGCAAGCACGGGGCGGATTTTGAGGTGCCGCTAGGCCTGTATTTGCAAGCCTCCCCACCGCGCGACATCCTGACGCGCATGCTGCGTAATTTGAAAGAGATTTTCCGCAGCCAAAAACACGGCAGCCAATGGCTTGCGGTGCAAGAGCGGCTGATCGTGCTGGCGCCCGAAGCCTGGTCCGAATACCGCGACCGGGGCCTGGCCCACGCTATGCTTGGTAACCACGGGGAAGCACTGGCAGACCTGGAGTGCTACGTCGTCAATGCCAATGACGTGGTTGATGCTGAGGCTATCAGCAGCCAAGTGGATTTGCTGAGACGGCAATTGGGCAAACGGCGCGAGTCCAATTGAGTCGCCCCTACTGGATCATTCATCCAGTTTGAAGGAAAAAACAGCGGGCACCAGGCCTTCGTAGTCGCCATTGCATTTGTACTTGCCCATGGCGGCCTTGATTTCATTCATAAAAACCTTGGGGCCTGACACCCAACTGACTTCCTGTATGCGCCCGTTTTTTATCAATGCTTGCACGACGACTTCCCCTTGCACACCATCTTGAAATGCGCGACGGGGGTAATTGGGTTTGTTTTCAGCTGCATTTGCATTAGGGCACACATTACTTACTGCCTTGGGTGTCGGTGAGACCGCTGGTGCGGGTGGGGGTGGCGCCGGTGGCGCTGGCGCAGGCGCAGGCGCAGGCGCAGGCGCAGGCGGTGCCGGAGGGGCGGGAGGAGGTGGCGGCGCAATCACATGCGGCGTGGGCGGCGGTGTCGGTGCAGCTTGAATTACTGGTGCGGTAGTCGCTACCGGTGGCGGAACATCCGGCGGCGGCACAAAAGGTGGCGGCGGCGCCTGTACCTTGGGCATCTCGGGCGGCGGCTCGATTTTCTTGGGCGGTGGGGGAGGCGGCGGTGGTGGCGGTGGGATGATTACCTCTTGGATAAGTACCGCCTCAAGCGGCTTTTTGAGAATTGTCAACCCTTGGCGCGCCAGGCCGGAGATCAGTACATAGCCCACCACCAAATGCACGACCAGCACAAAGGCAATGCCTTTGAGCCTGCGGCTTTTGTCCTGCTGCCCAAAACCGTGAGGCCAGGCGCTGCTGGCGCCACGGCTAGAGGTCGCCAATTCACCCAAAGCGCTCATTGGACAAATTGCTCAGCGCCGATCACGGCAATCTTGGTCAGCCCGTGGCGCTTGGTACCCGAGAGCACATGGGCAAACACCGCATAGCGCGCATCCTTGTTGGGGCGGATATGCACCTCCGGCTGCACGGCCCATTGGCCAATCGCCTGCATTTTTTGGTCCAACTCTGTGCCTGACATCGCGAGCCCGTTCCAATAAACCACGCTGGCCGAATCAATATCGATCTGGATTTTTTCCATTTTTTGCTGATTCGGCGGCGCGCCCACCGGCATTTCCAGGTTCACCGCATGCAGCTGGATGGGGATGGTGATGATCAGCATCACCAGCAAGACCAGCATCACGTCAATCAGCGGCGTGGTGTTGATCTCCATCATCAGCTCTGGCTCGTCGCTGGCGCCGCGGTTTCCAATGTTCATGGCCATGGTGGAAGTGTCCTGCTGCGCTTTAATTCAGGGGAGGCGGTTCGGTGATGAAGGCCACCTTGACAATGCCTGCGCGCTGGCAGGCCAGCAGCACCTTGCCTACGCCTTCGTAGCGCGCGGCCAGGTCACCCCGGATTTGCACCTCGGGTTGGGGCTTTTGGGTGGCGACTTTCTTCAGCTTCTCGGTTAGCGCCTCTACGTTGCTCACGCGCGCTTCGTACCAAAAGATATTGCTTTGCGCATCCACCGAGATGATGACGTTCTCCGGCTTGGTCTCGCGCACCTCAATGCGCTCTTTGGGCAGGGTCACCGGGATGGCGGTGGTGACCACGGGGATGGTGATCAGGAAGATGATCAGCAAGACCAGCATCACATCGACCAAAGGCGTGGTGTTGATGGTAGAGATGACCGCGTCGTTGTCATCAGGGCCAGGGCCCACGTTCATTGCCATAGTGCTGCGCCTGCGAAGAAAAAGCGGGCCTTAGTTCTTGATGGTGCCCAGCACCACGGCGTGCAGGTCGTTGCCAAAGGCGCGCACCTCGTCCATCACCGCTTTATTACGGCGCACTAGCCAGTTGTAGGCCAGCACTGCGGGCACGGCCACTGCCAGGCCGATGGCTGTCATGATCAGCGCTTCGCCCACGGGGCCGGCTACTTTGTCGATAGAGGCTTGGCCGGAGATGCCGATGGCAGTGAGCGCGTGGTAGATGCCCCAGACCGTGCCAAACAAGCCGACAAAGGGAGAGGTGGAGCCTACGGTGGCCAAAAAGGCCAGGCCGTTTTGGGTATTGCTCTGCACCCGGTCCACCGCCCGCTGGATGGCCATGGCGATCCAGTCATTGAGAGGGATATGGCCCATCAGGCCGTGGTGCTTGTTGACCGCCGCGCCAGCGGCATCGGCTAAGAAACGGTAGGGGCTTTCTTGCGATAACGCTGCCGTGCCTTCGGCCACAGTGGCAGCACTCCAAAATGCTTGGGCGTCTTTGCCTTGGCGGCCCATCTTGCTTTGCTCCAGCACCTTGACAATCATGATGTACCAGCTACCCATGCTCATGATCAGGAGCAGCAGCAAGACCATTTTGGTTACCAGGTCCGAGCCTTCCCAAAGGGCTTCTAATCCGTAGGGGTTGGTCGTCACCACCGCAGTAACTGCGCCGCTGGCGGCTTGCGCTGCGGGCACTGCGTTTTGGGCTATGGCTGCATTAAAAAATGCAAGCAGTCCGAGTGCGCCAAGTCCGCAAAATAAGTGCGCAAAATAAGGTTTCTTTTGGTGCATGCAAAGTCCCTTTCTATTCAACAGGCGCGCATCCTAACGACCTATTGTGTCAGCCGCGTAATCACCCCACCGTTACCTTGGCCGCTCCCACCTGCGCCTGCACGATTGCCCCGATCTCGTACACGGCTTCGCCCGCATCGCGCAGCGTGTGGGCGCAAGCGGCGGCATGGGCGGCGTCGATGACCACCACCATGCCAATGCCGTTATTAAAAGTGCGGTTCATCTCTATGTCGTCAATCCCGGCGGTGTTTTGTAGCCAGGCAAAGAGTTCGGTTTGCGCCCAGCTACCTTTAACTAGCTGGGCGGCGCAGTCTTCTGGAAGCACGCGCGGGATGTTTTCCAGCAAACCGCCGCCGGTGATGTGGGCCAAGGCCTTGATAGGGTGCGCGGCCAGCGCGGCCAATACGTTTTTTACATAAAGGCGGGTCGGCTCCATCAAGGCCTGCTTAAAGGGTTTGCCATCTAAGGTGGCGGGCAATTGCCCGGCGGCGCGCTCAATGCATTTGCGTACCAGGCTAAAACCGTTGGAATGCACGCCGCTGGAGGCCAGTCCCAACACCACGTCGCCTGGCTTCACATCGGCGCCGCTCAAGATTTTGGATTTTTCCACCGCGCCCACCGCAAACCCGGCCAGGTCGTATTCGCCTGCCGGATACATGCCCGGCATTTCCGCGGTTTCGCCGCCGATCAGCGCGCAGCCCGACAGCTCGCAGCCCTTGGCAATCCCGCCAATCACCGCTGCTGCAGTGTCCACGTCCAGCTTGCCGCAGGCAAAGTAGTCCAGAAAAAACAGGGGCTCGGCGCCTTGCACCAGCACGTCGTTGACGCTCATGGCCACCAGGTCGATGCCCACGGTGTCGTGCATATTCCATTCAAACGCCAGTTTGAGCTTGGTGCCCACGCCGTCGGTGCCGCTGACCAACACCGGCTCTTTATAGCGTTTGGGCACCTCAAATAGCGCGCCAAAGCCGCCAATGCCCGCCAGCACGCCTTCGCGCATGGTTTTGCGCGCCAAGGGCTTGATACGCTCGACCAATGCATCCCCAGCGGCTATGTCCACCCCGGCAGACTTGTAGGACAAAGGGCTGGCGGCGGGCGGGGGCGAAGTGGTCATGGAATGGGCGGGGCTGGGGCAGGCGTGCCTGCGAGAGGGGAATCGGGGCGCGCCCGATAGAATCAGCCTTCGATTTTACGGTCTTACCCCGGCCCCTTCTGGAGAAGCATTGACGGACTCCCAAAAAAGCGCCGCCGCCTGGGCAGCCCTGATTGCCTTTTGCGTGCTGACCCTCTGGTTGTTGGCGCCAGTGCTGGCGCCTTTTGCCGTCGCCGCCGTACTGGCTTACGCGCTTACCCCGCTGGTCGATTGGCTCGATGCCCGCCTGCGCGGTACCGTACCCCGCGTGTTGGCTGTGGTGCTGGTGGAATTGCTGGTGTTGGTGCTGCTGGTGGGCTTGGTGCTGCTGCTGGTGCCGATATTGGTGAAGGAACTGCCGCTGATGCGCGAGCAACTGCCCGGCTTCCTGGAGCAACTCAATGCGGCCATCCAGCCCACGCTGCGCAAATTGGGCCTGCACTTCAGCCTTGAGCCGGCAGGTATCAAAGCCTTTGTCATGACCTACCTGAGCGCCAACGTGGAAGACGTGATGGGCTCCTTTCTTTCCTCGATCAAACTCGGTGGCAGTGCAGCATTGGCGGTGGCTGGCAATTTGGTGCTGATTCCCGTGGTTTTGTTTTATCTGCTTATGGACTGGGACCGTTTTATGGTCGGCTTGCGCACCCTCATCCCGCCGCGCTACCGCGAAAACACCCAAAGCTTTTTGGTCGATGCCGACCAGGTGTTAGGCGAATACCTGCGCGGGCAAATCGTGGTCATGGGCGTGCTGGCGGTTTATTACAGCGTGGCCCTGGCCTTGTTTGGATTGGACCTGGCGCTGCCCATTGGCACCTTTACCGGCTTGGCGGTGTTTGTGCCTTATCTGGGTTTTGGGCTGGGCATGGTGCTGGCGCTGCTGGCCGGGCTGCTGGAGTTCTCCGCCACTTCCGGCCCCACTTATGCGCTGACCATGGTGGCCGTGGTCTTTGGCCTGGGCCAGGTACTTGAGAGCTTTTTCCTCACGCCGCGCCTGGTAGGCGAGCGCATCGGCCTGCACCCTCTGGCCGTGATTTTTGCGCTCATGGCCTTTGGCCAGGTGTTTGGCTTTGTCGGCATTTTGGTGGCCTTGCCGGCCAGTGCCGTGTTGCTGGTCGCGATACGCCGTTTGCGTAATAGCTACATGGCCAGTGGCCTGTACCAGCGCTAATTCATGGTGATGCGGCAAATCGCGCTCGACATCGCCATGCCCGGCCCGGCGACGCTGGACAATTTTTTCCCCGGCCCCAATAGCGCCGTCCATGCGCACTTGCAGCGCCTGTTACAAGGCCAGCCAGCACCTGACGCGCTCGCCGTGCCGACCTATTTGTGGGGCCCAGAAGGAAGCGGCAAGACGCATTTGCTGCGCGCGGTAGAAGAAGGCCTGCGCGCACGCGGCGCCAGCGCCGGGTGCATGGATGCATCTGGCGCCACGCCGCCCGAGTTTGACGAATCCTGGGCCATGGTGCTGATGGACGATGTGCATCTGTATTCCGCCGCTCAGCAGCACACCGCTTTTCAGTGGTTTGTGCAGGCGCACAGCCTGCAACGCCCGGTGCTGGCCGCTGGCAGCAGCGCACCGGCCGATTTGCTCTTGCGAGAAGACCTGCGCACCCGCCTAGGCTGGGGCCATATATTTTTGATGCAGCCCCTGGGCGAAGCGCAAAGCCGTGCTGTGCTGCGCCAGGCGGCCGATGCGCGCGGCTTGTTTTTAAGCGATGAAGTGATGGACTACACCTTGCGCCGCTTCAGCCGCGACCTGGGCAGCCTGCTGGCCTTGCTCGACGAGCTAGACCGCTACGCGCTACAAACCCAGCGCGCCATCACCATCCCCTTGATTCGTTCTATGTTGGAGAACACATGAGTTTGCCCAAGCTGGCCCTGTTTGACCTGGACCACACGCTAATCCCTTTTGATTCTGATTACAGCTGGGGCCAGTTCACCGCCCGCCTGGGTTGGACCGACCCGGTGGAGTTCACCCGGCGCAACGATATTTTTTACGCCCAGTACAAAGCCGGTACCTTGGACATTTTTGAATACGCCCGCTTCGCCACCGCCGCATTTGTGCAGCGTGGCGAAGCTGCTGCGCGCCAGGCGCATGCGCGCTATATGGAAGAAGTGGTCAAGCCCGGCTTGTTGCCACAAGCTTTTGACTTGGTGCGCCAGCACAAAGCCGATGGTGCCACCGTGATTGTGGTGACGGCGACCAATGAATTTGTCACCCGCCCGATTGCTGCTGCCCTGGGCGCGGACGAATTAATGGCTGTCGATTTGCAGCGCGACACTACGCCCGGCGGCAGCGGCTGGTTTACCGGCGAAGTGCGCGGCGTGCCCAGCTTTCGCGAAGGCAAGGTGGCGCGTGTGCAAGCGTGGCTGGCCGCGCGTAATTTGGGCTGGCAGGACGTGCACAGCACGTTTTACTCCGACTCGATCAACGACCTGCCGCTCTTAGAAAAGGCCAATGTGCCAGTGGCCACCAACCCGGATGAGCCGCTGCGCGCGATTGCCCAAGCGCGCGGATGGCGCATACTCGAACTCTTCGCCTAAAGGCGACGCGCCCTATCCCCGCACACGCAGGCCAGGCGCAACCCTAGTTTTATGATCAAAAAATTTATTACAGACTTGTTGGCAAAAGCTACTGGCGGCAACACCAGTCCCGGTGGCAAACCCGCTTTGGGCAAGCGCGTGGACGTGCCGGTCAAAACCCATGGCATAGACCCCTCGCTCGTCGATGAGCGCGCCGCCAACGTGGTGCGTACTTTGCAAGACGCCGGTTTTGTGGCCTACATCGTCGGCGGCGCGGTGCGCGATTTGCTGCTGGGCCTGCGCCCCAAAGACTTTGATGTCGCCACCGACGCCACGCCCGAACAAGTCAAATCCCTGTTCCGCCGCGCCTTCATTATTGGGCGGCGCTTTCGCATCGTGCACGTGGTCTATGGCCGTGGGCGCGAGCATGAAGTGATCGAGGTCTCCACCTTCCGCGCCTATTTGGACAATGCCGCTGCCGAGCAAGTGGCGGGCAATGAAAAAACCAGCAAGAGTGAGCTGGCCGGTATGAAGCACGCCGTGGACTCTACAGGCCGCGTGCTGCGCGACAACGTCTGGGGTCCGCAAGAAGAAGACGCGGTGCGCCGCGACTTCACCATCAACGCGATGTACTACGACCCGCAAACGCAAGTGCTGGTGGATTACCACGGTGGCATCAAAGACGCGAAAAACAAAACCCTCAAGATGATTGGTGACGCCGGTGTGCGCTACCGCGAAGACCCGGTGCGCATCATCCGCGCAGTGCGCTTTGCGGCCAAGTTGGCGCCGCTGGGCTTTAAGGTGGACAGCAAAACCGCAGCGCCTTTGCGCAAATGCCTGCCACTGCTGGCCGATGTGCCGCAAAGCCGTTTGTTTGACGAGATGCTCAAACTCTTGCAAACCGGGCATGCACTGGCCTCGATTGCGCAATTGCGCAAGCTCGGGCTGGAGCGCGGCATTTATCCCTTGCTCGATCTGGTGGTCGAGCGTGCCGACCACGCGTTTGTCACCACCGCTTTGCAAGACACCGACCGCCGCGTGGGCGAGGGCAAACCGGTAGCGCCTAGCTTTTTGCTGGCCTGCGTACTCTGGGCCGATGTGCGCGACGGCTGGGCCGCGCGCCAGGCCCAGGGCCAGCACGCGCACCCGGCTTTGCAGGATGCGATAGACGATGTGTTTAACGCCCGCATTGGCGATGTGTCCGGGCGTGGCAAATTGGCCGCCGATATGCGCGAGATTTGGATGATGCAACCGCGCTTTGAAAAACGCGTGGGCAGTGCACCTTTTGGTCTGGTGCAGCAAGAGCGCTTTCGCGCCGCTTTTGACTTTATGCGCCTGCGCGCCGATATTGGCGAAGTGGACGAAGTGCTGGCTGACTGGTGGCAAGAATTCTCCACCGGCGACGATGCCATGCGCGAAGACTTGGTGGACCAGGTGCGCAAAGAAAACCTCAAGCGCCCGCGTGCGGTGCGCGCACCCCGGCCTGCGTCCGCGCCGCGCCCTTCTGCCGATTCTGGCGATAGCGTGGGCGCCACGCCCCAAGCGCAAGCTCCGACGCGCGCTGCCGCTGGTGAAGAAGGCGGCTTTGACGATGCCGGGCTGGCCCCCAAAAAACGCCGTCGACGTCGTCGTGGTGGTGCTGGTCGTGCAGCGGGCGATGGCCCATTGCAGGGCGACCCTGCCGCATCTAATTAAATAAGCCGTCCGATGCGCGAGCCGCTAATTGCCACCATTGGCCTGGGCGCCAATTTGGGCGACGCACGCCAGGCGGTGCAAGACGCTGTGCGTGCCATCGGCGCGTTTGAACACTGCCAGTTGCATGCTGCATCCCCGCTGTACCGCAGCGCGCCCGTGGATTCCAGCGGCCCGGACTACTTCAACGCCGTGCTGCAAATTTCCACGCGCCTGAGCGCTCCCGAATTACTAGACCGCTTGCACCAATTGGAGCGTGGTGCCGGGCGCGAACGCCCCTACCGCAATGCCCCGCGTACGCTGGATTTGGATATCTTGCTCTATGGCGCCGCGCGTATCGACAGCCCACGCCTGACCGTGCCGCATCCGCGTATGTACCAGCGGGCTTTTGTTTTGCGTCCTTTGGCCGATATTGCGCCTGCTTTGGTGAGCGCGCAAGCGTTGCAAGCCGTGGCTGACCAGGCCATAGAACCTGTCGCCGAGCCGCTTTTGCGCGAACTGGCAGCCAGCCCGCAAGGCGTGGCGCAAAGTAGCGCAGGGCGTGCATGATGGACACCATGAATGCCATGGCCCAAGCGCTAAGCCCTTGCATAGACGCGGCACGCGTAGAACTGGACACGGCGGCCGGGCGAGTCAGTGTTTATTGGTCGCTACCCGAAAAGGCCGATGTGCAGTTGGCGCCGCTGCTACTGATTCACAGCGTGAATGCGGCGGCATCGGCTGCCGAAGTAGCGCCGCTGTTTCGCCACTACAGCGCAGAGCGCATTGTGTTGGCCATGGAGCTTCCAGGCTTTGGATTTTCAGAGCGAGCCGAGCAGCTCTACACGCCCAGGCTGATGACCGATGCCATCCATGCCGTGCTGGCAGCGATGGCCCAGCGCCATGGTGATGTCCCTATCGATGTTCTGGCGGTGTCCCTGTCTTCGGAGTTTGCCGCAAGGGCGGCGATGGAAGCGCCACATCGCATTGCGCACTTGGCACTGGTCAGCCCCACGGGTCTCAGTGGGCGCCGCGTGCGTAAAGCGCCCTTAGGCAGCACTTTGTACAAGGCAGGCGTACACGCGTTTTTGCAACGGCCATTGTGGTCGCAAGCTTTGTTTGAGTTGCTTACGCGGCCTGGTGTGGTGCGCTATTTCCTGCGCCGCACTTTTGGTAGCGAGGCCATCGACGAAAGCCTGTGGCACTACTGCGTAGTCACGGCGCGCCAGCCGGGTGCTCGCCACGCGCCCTTGTGTTTTTTGTCCATGGCCATGTTCAGTACTGACATTCACACCGTTTACGAAGCCCTGCCATGCCCGGTATGGGTTTCCATGGCCACGCGCGGCGACTTCACCGATTACCGGGGCCTGGCCTTGCTCAAAACACGCAAGCGCTGGCAGTCCGCTTTAGTGCCAGGCGGCGCACTGCCGTATTTTGAAGATACACCGGGGTTTGTGGCGCGTTTGGCGCCTTTTTGGCGTGCATCGCCAGGCCTGGGGCCGGGCGCATAATGGGTGGGCTATAGCCCGCACGCAGCGCATACCACGGCGTGGCCTGTGACCTTGAAAAATGTTTAACAAGAAGGAAAAGCCCATGGAACCCCATATCGCCCAAAAGTCCCCGTACGCCAGCAATGTGGAGGCGGGTAAAGATTACTACTGGTGCTCCTGCGGGCAAAGCAAGTCGCAACCATTTTGCGATGGTTCGCACAAAGGCAGCGCGTTCACTCCGGTGAAATACCACACCGAAGAAACCAAGACGGTGTATTTTTGCGGTTGCAAACACAGCGCTGCCAAGCCCTTGTGTGATGGTGCGCACAAAGCACTGGCCTAAATTTTGCTCCAGCAAAAATGCCACCTTCGGGTGGCATTTTTTTGGCTATAGCGCGCGGAGGATGCGATTAGCGGTTGGCGCAGTTAAAGCCTGCGCCCGCAGGGTTCAAGCACTAGCAGCGATCAAGGTCTTGGTGTAGGGGTGTTGCGATTCATTGAGCACTGCGTCGGTGGCACCCATTTCGACCACCTGTCCATCTTTCATTACCAAGACCTCATGGGCCATGGCCCGAATCACCGCCACATCGTGGGTGATCAGCAAATAACTTAAGCCCCGATTGCGCTGCAAGCCCTGCAGCAAGCTCAGCACCTGTTTTTGAATCGTCACGTCTAGCGCGCTGGTGGGTTCATCGAGGACCAGCAAGCGCGGATCGACAATCAGGGCCCGCGCAATCGCCACGCGCTGGCGCTGCCCCCCCGAAAACTCGTGTGGGTAGCGCGCCAGCAAGTTGGGAAACTGCGCCTCAGTCAAGCCCACCTCGGCCAGGGTTTGCAACACGCGTTCTTGGCGCTGCGCTGGGCCTAATTCGGTGTGGTGTACCAGCAGGCCTTCGCCTACAATTTCTCCCACGGTCATGCGCGGTGAGAGTGATGAAAATGGGTCTTGAAAAACCACTTGCATGGCGCGACGTAGTCGCTGATCGGACAATTTGTTTTTGCCCCAGCCTTGGCCATCAAAGCGTATCTTTCCACCATGTGGATGCAAGCCCAAGACCGCCAGCGCAAGGCTGGACTTGCCCGACCCGGATTCACCAATGACGCCTAAGGTGCGCCCCATACCAATCGAAAAACTAGCCTGGTGCACCGCCGTAAAACTGCCTTTTTTAAACCACCCACGCCAACCTGGTAGCGGTACCGGGTAATCCACCTTCACATCTTTGGCCTCCAACAAAGCGGGGCCTGCAATGGCGGCAGCTTCCAGGGGGTCTCGGCTGGGCCTGCTGTCAATCAGCTTGCGGGTGTAGGCGTGCTGGGCATGCGCAAACACTTCAGCGACACTGCCAGACTCCACCAGATGGCCGTTTTCCATCACGGCTACCCGATCGGCAAATTTGCGCACCAAGTTCAGGTCATGGGTAATCATCAAAACCGCCATGCCGGTTTCACGCTGTAGGTCTTGGAGTAAATCCAAAATTTGCGCTCGTACGGACACGTCTAAGGCGGTGGTGGGCTCATCGGCAAGCAACAGACGCGGTTTACAGGCCAATGCCATCGCAATCATCGCGCGTTGTCGCTGACCGCCAGACAACTGGTGCGGGAATGCATTGGCGCGGCGCGCTGGCTCCGGCATGCCGGTTTTCTCTAGCAATTCAATCGTGGCTTTCGCTGCTTGTGAGGCGTTCAGGCCGAGTTTGAGTTGGACTACTTCGGCAATTTGATTGCCAATGGAGAAGAGCGGATTTAAGGCTGTCATCGGCTCTTGGAAAATCATGGCAATTTCTTGCCCTCGGACGGCGCGCATGGCTTCTTCTGACAAAGAGAAAAGTTCTTTTGCGCCAGTGGCACCATTGAATTTTGCGGTGCCAGAGCAACGCCCGTTGCCCAGCAGGCCTAAGAGGCTGAGCGCGCTAACCGTCTTACCCGAGCCCGACTCGCCCACCAGCGCCAGTTTTTCTCCGGGGGCAATGGAGAAGTCTATGCCTTTGACAACCTCTTTAGGGCCAAAGTGGATCCGCATATTGGAGACGCTCAGCAGTGTCATTGCGGCCCTCCCGCAGGAGCGTCTTGATCTGCCTTGCGCGGGTCGAGCGCATCGCGCAGTGCATCACCCATAAAGGTCAGCAGCAACAAAGTGACCACCAAGACCAAAAAAGTGAAAACCGATATCCACCAGGCATCGATGCTGTTTTTGCCTTGAAGCAAGAGCTCTCCTAAAGACGGCGTGCCTGGCGGAACGCCCAGCCCGAGAAAGTCCAGCGATGTCAGCGCCAAAATCGCCCCGCTCATGCGAAACGGTAAAAAGGTGACCACCGGCGTCATGCTATTGGGCAATATATGCCGGGTGATGATGCGCCAGTTGCTAACACCCAAGGCGCGTGCCGCGCGCACATAGTCCAATTGGCGGTTGCGCAAAAACTCGGCGCGCACATAGTCGGAAAGCCCCATCCAGCCAAACAAACTCAGCAATACCAGCAACAGCACAATGCTAGGGGCAAACACCGCGCTGAAAATAATGAGCAAATACAGCTCGGGCATGGACCCCCAAATTTCAATAAAGCGCTGAAATGCCAGATCGGTGCGGCCACCGAAAAAGCCTTGAATCGCGCCGGTGATGACTCCCAACAGGGTTCCGCTGATCGTCAGGGCCAGCGCAAAAAGCACACTGACGCGGAATCCGTAAATCAGCTGGGCTAATAAGTCGCGCCCCCGGTCATCGGTGCCCAAGAAATTGTCTTTGGTGGGGCGGGAAGGATTCGGTTCTTTCGCAAAATAATTGAGCGTTTTGTAGCCGTAAGGATTGGGAGCGAAAACTGCCCAGTTCCCCTCTTTCGTAAGTGCCTCACGTATAAAAGGATCCAGATAATCAGTAGGCGTATCGAAATCGCCCCCAAATGTTTTTTCTGGATATTCGTGCAGCACCGGGAAATAGGTCTTGCCCTGGTAGCGGACGACCAAGGGGCGGTCGTTGGAGATCAACTCAGCGCACAAACTGAGCGCCACCATGCAGCAAAAAATAAGCAGGCTCCAGTAGCCTACTTTATTGCGTTTAAAGCGCAACCATGCGCGGCGCCCTGGGGAGAGGCTGAGTGTGGTGGTTTGCATGGTTGCCTGGTTCAATTGGCGCACCTGTCGATCAATCAAATCGCACGCGCGGGTCTACCCACACGTAGCACAGGTCGGAAATCAACTTGGTGACCAGTCCGATCAGGGTGAAGAGGTACAAAGTGCCCAGTACGACCGGGTAATCACGCCGAATTACGCTCTCAAAGCTGAGCAAGCCCAGGCCATCAAGAGAAAACAAGGTTTCAATCAGCAGTGAGCCGGTAAAAAACGCACCGACAAAGGCTGCTGGAAAATGGGTCACGATCGGAATCAAAGCGTTGCGCATGACATGCTTCCAAAGTACCTGGCGCTCCGCAAGGCCTTTGGCGCGTGCGGTGACTACATACTGCTTACGAATTTCCTCTAGAAATGCGTTTTTGGTTAGCATAGTGATCACTGCAAAGCTGCCCAATACCATGGACGTAACAGGCAGCACGATATGCCAAAGGTAATCCACGATGCGCGCGCCCCAAGTTAATTCTTCCCAATTGCTGGAGGTCAATCCACGCAGCGGAAACCATTGCAATTGCCCCCCGAAAACAACCAGCAACACCACGCCCAGGACAAAGCCGGGTATCGCATAACCGAGCAGCACTAGCACGCTCGTGAGCAAATCGAACCGGGTACCGGCACGCACCGCTTTGGCGATACCCAGTGGCACCGCCACCAGGTAGCTGATGAAAAAAGTCCAGAGGCCCAGGCTGATCGATACCGGTAGCTTCTCAATAATTAAGGTACTGACATCCTTGTTTTGGAAAAAGCTTTTACCCAAATCAAAGCGCGCAAATTGCCCGATCATCTGGATAAAGCGCTCGCTAGGCGGCTTGTCGAATCCGTAAAGTGCTTTGATTTGCTCCAAACGCTTGGTATCAACACCTTGCGATCCGCGGTAAGACATACCGGCACCCTCCGCCCCAGGGCCGGCCGCTTTGGCCTCTGCCAAGTATTGTTCTACCGGTCCTCCGGGCACAAATTGAATCACCGCAAAGGTGACAAACAACACGCCCAGCAGCGTCGGGATCATCAACAAAATACGCTTAAGAATATATTGAAACATATTTATTTCGCCCACCAAGTTTGGACTGCCCATAATTCATTGGCTGCATACGGGGGCATGCTAGGAGGGAGCGCTAAGCGCTTGGCGCTATACACAATGCGATGCGTACCTGCGGTCCATTGCGGAACAAATATATGGCTGTGAGCGACCACGCGTTCCAGCGCTCGGCAGGCATGGAGCATCTGCTCCTTGCTTTTCGCGCTAGTCAAGCGTTCCAGCAGTGCATCAACCGCCGGGTTTTTAATGCCGGTCAAATTGCCAGAGTCCTCGGTATCGGCTGCCTTGCTGCCGAATAAATCCACGTAATCCTGGCCAGGGTTGTTGGTTCCCTGGTAGGCGATGGACACGATATCGAATTGAAATTTTTGCAGCCGCTCCTGGTACAAAGAAAAGTCAACGGCCCTGAAATTCATTTCAATGCCAATTTTTTCCAAATTGCGCACCCAAGGCGCCGTCAACCTGGCGGAGCCTTCGTTGCTGTCGAGAAACTCGATGCGAAAAATTTCTCCTTTGTCATTGCGCAGTTTGCCGTCGCGTACTTCCCAGCCCGCTCCTTTTAATAAGACCAGTGCCCGGCGCAGATTGCCGCGCAAAGACGCGTCTCCGTCGGTACGCGGCGGCTTGGCCATAGGGCCAAAGCTGGCGGCGGGTAGGTGCTTGCGCCAAGGCTCCAGCAGGGCCAGCTCTTCCTGGGCGGGCATACCGCTTGCCTGGCAGTCGGTATTGCCGAACAGGCCGACCACGCGCTGGTAGGCGCCATAAAACATCTGGCGGTTCATCCACTCGTAGTCCAAGGCCAGGCCGATAGCCTCGCGCACCCGCACATCCTGAAATAGCGGACGCCGGGTGTTGAACACAAAGCTTTGAAAGCCGGTCGGCAGGCGGTGCTTGAATTCAGCCTTGACCAATTCGCCGCTGTCAAAGCGCTTACCGTTTACCCTGCGTGCCCAGTCGCCGGCAGAAAAAAAGCGCATCAGGTCGAACTCTCCGGCTTTCACGGCTTCGAGCCTGGCAGTGTTGTCTTTGTAAATTTTTATCGTGACCCGGTCAAAATTCGCAGTTCCTTGTCGCACATTGAGATCTTTGGCCCAGTATTGGGGATCGCGCACATAGGTAATGTCTTTGCCGAACTTGACCGGCCCGATCTTGTAGGGGCCGCTGCCAATCGGATGCTCCATCACTATTTTGTCGAAGGATTTAGGTTTGCCGTTTTCGACGCCCCAGCTGCGGCTGAAAATTGCCATGGAACCCACGGTGAGCGGCGTCTCGCGGTTGGCGCGACTGAATCTAAATCGTACCGTGCGGTCGTCCACGATGTCCACTGCGGCCACGTCGGCGAGCAAGGTCTTAAATGCCGGTGAGGTATGCGGGCCCAGGTAGGTATCAAAACTGTACTTCACGTCGGCGGCCAGTACCGGGTCTCCGTTATGAAAGCGGGCAGCCGGATTGAGTTTGAACACGACAGACAGCAAGTCCGGCGCGGTCTCTACGGTTTTTGCCAGCAGGCCATAGGCCGAATCGGTCTCATCTTGGGAGGCAGCCAGCAAGCTGTCAAACATTAGATTGGCCAGGTACGCTGGTGCACTGCCTTTGATGGTGAATGGGTTGAACTTATCAAACGTCGATACCCGCAGGCCGCTGACCATGCGCAATTCGCCCCCCTTGGGGGCTTGCGGGTTTACATAATCAAAATGGCTAAAGTTTTCGGGGTACTTGAGTTCGCCCCACAGCGCATAGCCGTGTGCCGCCCAACAGGGCAGGCTGACCAAAAATGAAAAAATGCTAACTACGAGGATTCGCATGTACAAGGCGTAAGCGGGCATTACAAGGTGTGCAAATCAAAAGTGAAACAGGTCGCGAGAGCAAGCCTCAATATAAGCGATAGCAGCCTAAGTCCTTGTCATACCTGCGGAGTCGCATTGCTATGACAGGCGCATGAGAAGTCTGACGGCACCTAAGCGGCAGCAGCTTGTACTGCCCGCGTCGCCGCGCTTTGCCACCAACCGTCGCGTCCATAGACTTTGGCGGTATGGTGGCAGCAGTCCACCAAGGTGATAGTACGTACATCGCTGCTGCTGCGGGCTTGGCGCAGCAGTTCGGGCCAGGGCAGGGCGGTCGGCGCTTTGCCAATTTGCAGATCCGCTACCGCCACGATGGCGGCAAAGTCCAGCCAATAACTGCGCAGCGCCAGGTCCGGCTCATCCATGCACGGCAGTAGGCGGCGCATGGCATCCGCACTGGTCACTAGCGCCAGTGCAGCCGGATTGCCGCTACAGGCATAGGCTTGGGCAGCCAGGCCGGACAGTTGCTCCAGAGTGTCCGGGCCGGTGTGCAGGGCGCTTGCAGCGCGGAGCAAAGAAGGTGTATAGGCCGCTTGGTACACGGCCTGTGTCCAGTCGCTATGGTGGTGGGTGATGCGGGGCAGTTGGCGCAGCACTTTCAGCACATCACCTCCTGCGCCCGCAGGGGCGTCGGGCAGCGGCGGGCGGGCTTGCCAGCAGCAGGCCCATAGGGCTAGGGCGTCGGCCAGTTCATGGTGGTGGCGCGACTCCACTGCATAGGCGGTGCGCAGCAAAGCGTCAAAGCCTGCCGCGCCGCATGACAGGGTTAAGCGTGGCAAGGCCTGTGGCAAGACCCGCCCCGCACCCTCATAGGCCAGCCACTGAAAAAACATATCGCGGTATTGCGGCCAGGCATGGGCCTGCCCCAAAGCAAAGCCCCATGCTTCACCGGCGGGCCAGGCTTGCCAGGCAGGGCTAGCTTGCAGTTGCGGGTCGTAGGTTTGCACAAAGGCCGTCAAATCCTTGGCCTTGGCTTTCATGCGCGCCAAGGCGTACAGAGCCGGTGCGCGCAGCGTGCACCGGTCCGCTTGGTCAAAGGCGGCAAATTGTGCGCAGGAGTTGAGCATTTCAATAGTCAGCATGGTGGTGGCAGCGCTTTTCAACGCTTGTTAGGGTACAAGGTTGGCCCTTGCTACTGAAATGTTTGCGTACATCCCGCATCAGATGGAGGGACGCGATCAGCCTATCTAGGCGTACCGGGGTTCCATAGCCATCTGGATTGATTCACTGCGTTCGCAATGACGGCGTCGGGCGGTGCAGACATTCCTGCAAGAACAGGGCCTGTGCCTCCATGGTAGCGCTTCTCGCATGGCCAAGGCCTGGTGCCAGCCCCAGCCCCGGCTCCGACCCTGTGGGCGGGCTGCTTTCCTTTTGCGCTCGCGGGCGACTGCAAAGCCGCATGCGCCCAGCTACATGGGCAGTGAACTGGCAGTCAATCCCTTGGCCGCGAGTTTGCCTTGCAAGGCTTTTTCCAGATCGGCGGCGCGGGTGCGCAGCGGGTCGTAGGCCAGGGCAATGGTGGGTGGCTCCATGGATACGCGCACGCTATGCCCCACTACGCCTTGGACGGCACCGATAGCCTTGAGCAGCCACTGGCGCGTGGCGGCGGTGCGGTCCACCGGCCCGTCCCAAACCAGGTACATCATGGTTTGCCGGTGTTGCTTGGCCTGCTCCACCAAAGCATGGTCATAGACCGAGGCGACCCGATCTTCCAGGCAGTGCCCGCAAGCCATGCCCAGCACCGGCATGGTGCACAAGGCGCTGGCCAGCAAGGCCCGGCGCCAGGGGCTGTATGCGTAGCTCAATGCGCGCTTTCCGCTTTGGCCGCACCGGCCTTTTGGCTGTCGGCCCAATGGAAGTAGGCGATGTATTGCGCGATCTCGGGCTTGCTCAGGCCTTGGTTCGGCATGGGGATGTTGTTGAACTCTTTGAGCAAGGCTTTGGCGGTGGCGTCGGTTTGCAGCATCTTTTCAGGTGCGGCCAGCCACTGCGCTAACCAATCATCTTTGCGCCGTTGCGTCACACCAGCCAGATCGGGGCCGAGTTTCTTGCCCTGCCCAATCGAGTGACAGGCCAGGCATTTGCTTTCGAAGGCCATTTTTCCCTGCATGATTTTCGGGTCGGTCGGTGCGCTGCTGGCCTCCATATTGTGGTGTTCCAGATCAGCCGGTTTGGCCTGGGCTAGTGTGGAAATCAGCCCGATCGCACCTTGTGACGCATTCGCGAAATGGTGGTCCACCATGATGTAAGAACCGGCCTCGGGAATCATCATCTCCACGATGGCGCTGTTACTCGAACCAAGTAACACGGTTTGCATGCCGCGCATCTGGTTGTCCGGGTTGCCTTCCAGCCACACGCGGTCAAAAATCGTTCCCACCACGTGAAAGCTCGAGGTTTTGCTAGGCCCCACATTCAGCACAAACAAACGCACGCGCTCACCAGGCTTGGCTACCAGCGGCTTTTTCACCATGCCGTTATGCACCCCGTTGAACACGGTATAGGTCGGCTGGGCGGCCTTGAGGCGGTCCGCGTCCAGCACATACACCGGCGCGCCATCGACCTTGTGGCCGGCTGGGTCGGGCTTGACATAAAACTCGCTCTGAATCACCAGGTACTCATGGTCCACCTTGGTGGGGTATCCCTCCTTGGGCTCGACAATGACAGCGCCATACATGCCCGAAGCGATGTGCTCCAAGATCATGGGCGTACCGCAGTGGTACATAAAGATGCCGGGGTAATTGGCAGTGAATTCAAACTCGATCGTCTGGCCTGGCGCAATGGAGCGGTACTTGTCCTGCGGCGACACCATGGCGGCATGGAAGTCCATGGAGTGCATCATGGGCGCCACCACCATCGACATGGCGGGCAGAGTTTCATCGCTGCGGTTGGTCATGCTGAAGTGGATTTTGTCGCCCACCCGCGCCCGCACCGTAGGGCCGGGCACCTGGTCGCCAAAAGTCCAGGCACTGAACTTCACGCCGGGTGCGATTTCAACCAATTTATGGCTGGTATCTAGTTGTACATATTTAATAGGCGCAGGGTCCAGCGGCTTGAGCTGGGCATCAAAATTGAGCGAATCGCCTTTGGAAAACGGCCCGGTGTGACGGGCGGCGCTCAAAGTCGCTGGGGGTGATTTCAGCTCTATCTTGGAAGCGTCATAGGGGTCTGACGCCACCTTGGTGGCAGGGCCGCAGGCCGTCAGCATAAGCAGGCAAGCAGCCAATAGGCCGCGCACTATCGCAGGGGGATTCATAAGTCGGGTCCAATCGCAAAAAGCAAAGCGGCATCTTGCGTGAGACGCACCGTTTTGGGGAAACTCATTGCGATATGCGGGATATATGGCGGCGCGGCTTGATACAAGTCAATCCGGCGGCGCATGGCCCGCACAGACGGCAGTTTTCCGGTAAAAGCCTTGGAAGGGCTTGTACCGTCTTTGACAGGCTTGCTTAGGATGCGTGGCGCACTGCGTGCCCGGGGATATTGCCCGCCTTACCGCGGCAAGTGGCGGGCTTAGTAAATCTCGGGGATGAACATTTCTGCGGCTACTTTTTGCCGCACATAGTCCTCGTGGCGTACCCGGTCGGGCAGGACTACGGGCGGATGCGGTATTTCCTCATAAGGCATTTGCGCCAAGAGGTGCGCTATGCAATTGAGGCGCGCCTTTTTCTTGTCCACGGCTTGCACAATCCACCAGGGCGCTTCGGCGATGTGGGTGCGGTCCAGCATCACCTCTTTGGCCACGGTGTAGTCTTCCCAGCGCTTGCGCGACTCCAAGTCCATGGGGCTGAGCTTCCACTGCTTTAAGGGGTCGTGGATGCGGCCCAAAAAGCGGGAATGTTGCTCTTCGTCCGAAATCGAAAACCAGTATTTGATCAGCTGGATGCCCGAGCGCACCAGCATTTTTTCAAACTCGGGCACGGTGCGGAAAAATTCTTCGTACTGCTCATCGCTGCAAAATCCCATGACGCGCTCCACCCCGGCGCGGTTGTACCAGCTGCGGTCAAACAAGACCATCTCCCCCGCTGCGGGTAGGTGCGATACATAGCGCTGGAAATACCATTGGGTGCGCTCGCGGTCATTGGGCGCGGGCAGGGCGGCCACACGGGCTACACGCGGGTTCAGCCGTTGTGTGATGCGTTTGATAGCACCGCCTTTGCCCGCTGCATCGCGGCCCTCAAACAGCACCACCACTTTATGGCCGCTGGCTACCACCCAGTCTTGCAGCTTCACCAATTCGCCTTGCAAGCGAAATAGCTCGCGAAAGTAGTGGGCACGAGCTGCACGCGACTCATCGGTGGCGTTGACCGCATCTTCCGAGCTAAAGGCACGGTCCTCCACCTCCATCTCCAGCTCTTCGTCAAAGCTGTCCAGCAGGTCCATGCGGATGCGGTGCACCAACTCGTCGTCTTTTGGATTCGTCATGGGGCGGTTCCCTAAAAATATGCGGTGGTGATTAGCTCGCTTCAGCGGGCGAGCCGACAAAGTTGCGGCCCCGGGCGGAGCCAAGTTCTCGGCTTAAATGCTCCCGCCCGCTCAAGGAAGTGCGCAGATCGCGCGGGCTGACATCCAGTGCGGCCAGCCATTGGGTTAATTGTTGTGCGCCCGAAATCGCCCTATCTTCAAACACGCGTTGTAACAAAGCAGCGCAATCGCCAGAGGCCTCTTGCGCCAATTCCCAGGCCATGGGCAGCCAGACCGCGCAGGCGTGGCCGTGGGGTAGGTGTTCGTGCAGCGTCAAGTCGTAGGACAAAGCATGGGCCAAGGCGGTTTGGGTTTGAGACATCGCCAAGCCTGCCAGCACACTGGCCCGCGCCAGCGCAATGCGCGGCGCATGCGCGTCCTGTCCTTGCAGCAAGACCGGTAGCTGTGCAATCACGATGCGCGCGGCTTCCAGCGCCAGGGCTTCGGTAATCGGGTTGCTCTTTTTATTCCACAAGGATTCCAGTGCGTGCGCCAGGGTGTCGAGCGCGCAATCGCGGCTTTGGGGCAGGGGGCAACTCAAGGTCAGCTCGGGATCCACGATGGCGCGTTCGGCAAAACCATCTGGCGGCGACCAGGACAGTTTGACCGCAGGCAATGCCTCGGTATCCCAGAGCGTGGCCCAGCGCGTCACTTCGCTGCCGGTTCCCGCCGTGGTGGGCAGCAGCCACAGCGGATGGCGCTCATAGACTTCGGGCAGTTGGTTATGGCGCCAGGTTCTGGCGCACAGCGCAGTGTCCGCCAGGCGGTAGCGCACAGCCTTCGCTAAGTCCAAGGTGCTGCCACCCCCCAGGGCCATCACCGTCGTGCCCGGCTGGCGCTGCATGGCGGGCCACAAGGTTTTGCACAGTTGCCGGGCCATTTCTACCGTGGCCAGGCCGCCTTCGTACCAAGCCCAGCCAAGGCAATGCGCGCCCAGGGTGTCGCGCAAAAAGTCTGCGTTGTCGGCGCTCAGCGCGGCGCGGTCGGCCAGCACGACCACTGGCTGCTCCCACTGCAAGTCCCGCAAGGCGCCACATCCCCAGGTGATGCGCACCGGGTTGTGCCAGCCTAAATGAAGCGCTTGCGCAGCCATGCGGAAAACATATCAATCACCGTGACCGTGATCGCCAGCATCAGCAAGACGGCGCAGGTTTGCGCATACTGAAAGCCGCGGATGACCTCGTACAAAACCACGCCGATGCCGCCTGCGCCCACCATGCCCACGACCGAGGCAGAGCGCACATTGGACTCAAAACGGTACAGCGAATACGACAACCACAAGGGCATGACCTGCGGAAAAATACCATACACCACCTCGGCCAACTTGTGCCCGCCCATGGCGCGTATGCCTTCTACCGGGCGCTCGTCGATGGCCTCTACCGCTTCCGAAAACAGCTTGGCCAGCGTGCCGGTGGTGTGCACAAACAAAGCCAATACGCCAGCAAACGGCCCCAGCCCTACGGCCACGATAAACAACATGGCAAACACCATCTCGTTGATGGCACGGCATAAATCCATCAGTCGGCGCACCGGTTGGTGCACCCAAGGCGGCGCCACGTTGTGGGCGCTCAGCAAGCCCAGCGGAACTGCCGCCACAATCGCTAGCACGGTACCCCACAGGGCGATGTGCAGGGTGATCACCATTTCATGCAGGTAAATGCGCCAGTCATGAAAATTAGGCGGAAAAAACTCCCGCGCATAGACCCGCATATTGTCCGCATCGCGGATCAGGTCTAAAGGGCGCATTTCTGCGCCCTGCCAAGCCCAGGCCAGCACTAGCATCACCACGCCCCAGACGATGGTGGTCGACCAAGATGAGCGCCCCGCACCGGCCTGCGCGAGCAAGGTCTTGAGCCGGTCGGCGCTGGGGCTTACAGGCGTGTTGCCGGTGCTCATGGGCGCTGTAGCTATCAATTACTTGGCCAGAGCGGCCAGCTTTTTGTCGATGTCAGCCAGCAAGCGTGTTTTTTCTTCAGCGCTGTAATTCGCGTCGTTTTCGATTTTGACGCGATCTTTGTACAACTCCAACTGGCGGATAGGAATCAACTGGTCATTGGTGGACTCTTTGAAGCCGCTGTAGTTATAAATATTGCTCAACACCGCCTTGTCGGCATCGGTCTTGCCATAGCCCACCAGGAAGCTCTTGACCTTGGCTTTGACCGCAGGGTCCAGATCTTTGCGCCAGACGATGGGGTCGTTCGGAATCAGCGGGCTCTTCCAAATAATCTTCAACTCTTTGGCCATTTCGGGCTTGGTGAGTTCCAGCTTATCGGTCTCTTCGGTGTTATTGGTAGCCACATCGACTTGCTTGGCCAGTACCGCCTGGATGTTGGCGCCATGGCTGGCATTGCGGATGGTTTTAAAGGCGGTACGCGGGTCTACCTTGTTCATGGCAAACACGTAGTAGCTGGGCACCAAAAAGCCGGACGTGGAGCCTGGATCGCCAATGCCAAAGTTGATCGACTTGCTGTTTTTCAGCACGTCATTGAGGTTGTTGTAGGGGCTGTCTTTTTGCGTGATCAGCAGGGAGTAATAACCCAAAGAACCATCGGAGCGCAGGATTTGGGCAAACACTTCGCCGTTAGAGCGGTCCACCGCATCAATCGCAGCCTTGTTGCCGTACCAGGCGATTTGGACTTTGTTAAAGCGCATGGCTTCGACGACTCCCGCGTAGTCGGGAGCGTAGAAAGCCTTCACGGTCAAGCCGGTTCGTTTCTCCATATCGCGAAACAGCGGCTCCCAGCGCTCGCGCTGCACACTCGCCGAATCGGTGGAAATAATGCCGAAGTTAATTTCCTGCGCGGCTGCCAGCAGGCTGGCCGAAAGCAGGGTCAAAGCAAACACGTAACGCATGGGTTTCATCACACAACTCCTAAAAATGAAAAGAGAGAAAACGGCTGGGAACTACACGGGAACCGGCATATCGCGATGGGCTGAGCGCAGCGGAACATGCCCTTCTTCCAGCAGCAGTTCGTCACTGTGGCTGCCGTAGAGATCGCGTAAATGGGTATCGGTCAAATCAGCGGGTAGGCCGTCAAACACCACGGCGCCAGCCCGCAGTGCAACAATGCGCGAGCAATACTGGCGCGCCATGGCTACGTTGTGCAGGCTCACCACCAAAGTCATGCCGTTTTGCTGGTTGAGCTGCTTGAGCAAGTACATCACCCGGCGCGCTGACTCGGGGTCTAGCGAGGCCACCGGCTCATCGGCTAGCAAGATACGTGCACCTTGCAACAGGGCACGGGCTACGGCGGCGCGTTGTTGTTGCCCGCCCGACAGCGTAGAGGCGCGTTGCAAGGCATAGTCGGCCAGGCCCACCGAGTCCAGGGCTTGCAGCGCCCGCAGTTTTTGCTCATGGGTAAATGTGCCGCTCAGTACGCGCCACAAGGGCATGTGCGGCAACAGGCCGGTCAACACATTGCTGAGCAGCCCCATGCGCCCGACTAAATTGAATTGCTGAAAAATAATGCCGGTCTGGCGTCGCAGGGTGCGTACATCGGGGCTTAGTGCCCCGCCCGATTGCAGCTTCTGGCCAAACAAGGCAATCCCGCTGTCCATGCCATCTAGCAACTCCAGGCCACAAATGCTGCGTAGCAGGGTAGATTTGCCCGAGCCCGATGCGCCTAAGAGGCCTACACACTCGCCGGCCTGAATCTGTAAATTAACACCGTCTAGCGCCTGCGTGCGGCCAAAGCGCTTGCGCGCCTCGCGGATAGAGATTGCTGCGGTTTGTACGTTCACCATAGCCTCCAATGTCGTCTATACCCGTGAAGGATTTATGACAGTAGCGTGAAATTTGCCCTATTAAACATCATCTCCCTTACGGCCTGGCGCGCTTCCCAAATAGTTGTTCATCCAAAAATAGGCCACCAGCCCCAGCGCCAAAAGCACCATAAAGCCCTCGGTCAGCGCCAGGCCGATGTCGGACTTGAGGAAGGGGAAGTGCTCAAAGTTCATGCCAAAAAAACCGGTGATCAGGTTCAGCGGCAAAAAGATGGCGGTCAGTGCTGTGAGCGTCTTCATGACATCATTGTTACGGTTACTTTGCACATTAAAGTGCATTTGTACCGCCGTCTCGGCGCTTTGCTCCAAGCGGCTGACGTGGTGGACCACCCGCTCAATATGTTCCAGTACATCGCGGCTGCGCACGCGCAGCATCTCCAGTTCTTTAGCCGACAAGGCGGCGTCCTCGTGCCAGGCGTCCAGCGCGTCGATCCAGTCCTGCACAGCGGCGCGCTGGTCTTCGCAGACTTCGTCCAGGTAGTGCAGCGTCAGGCGCGAATCGAGCAAGGCGCTCCAGTTGTTAAAACGGGTGCGGGGGTTGATCAGCTCGCTTTGCCAGTGGTCTAGCTGGCGTGTCAGCTCGCGGCGCAGGTCCAAGTAGCCATCGACCATCACGCCAATCATGCGCAGCATGAGGTCCGCTGGGTTGGCCGGCATACGCGCGGCGGTGTGGTTGGCGCCGCTGTGCAGCAGGCGGTTGGCAAAGGCGTCGCGCACGGTGCAATCGGCCGGGTGTACCGAAATCACCATCCGGTCCAGCACTAAAAAACCAATCGGGCTGGTGTCTATGCGCCGCAAAATCGGCGGGCCGCCTTTGCTGCTGGCGCGGTGCAGTATCTGGCCGGGGTTGGCCACATCGGTCTCGGTGCGCCCGCGCGCTAGGCGGCGAAACACCAGCAGGTCGTATTCATTGGTGTAGTCGTAATGCGAAGGCAGTTGGTTGTTCAGCAAATCCGATACGTGCAAATCAATCAGTTGCACGCCGCACAAGTTCTGTAGCAGATCATGAATTTCAGGCTGCATCACCTCAAATTCGCGGCGGCTAAAGCTCAGCCACACATAGCCAAGCGGCGGCAACTGCTGCGGCATCACTTCCGACTCAGAAATGTTTTTGCCTTCAATGGAAAGTACGTGCATGGCGCTCACCGGTTATTCGTGTGGTGGAAGAAGGGACTGGCAAATGTACCCAATCCCTGATGCCACGCCCTGCAATGCGCCCGTGGGACTGCGCTTTGGCAAGCGCTGCATCTGCCCTGCACAATGCTTGCCCGGCCCCGGCCGTGGCATTCCCCAACAGGCCAGCTCTGCGGTGCTAGCCCTTTATCTTGGTCGGTATCGCATAAGCGCCATAGGGCGGTTGGGGTAGGCGTAGCTGCACCGCCAGATTTTGCGAGGCGTCGTACACCATATAGCTGCCGCTAATGCCTTCCACGTTGATGGACGCGGCGGTATCAAAAAAGTTGGCCACTGCGCAACTGCCGCTGGCGTTGGTGGTGCAGGTGGTTTTGCCGCCGGGCAATTGGTTGATCGCCACCTGCGCATTGGCTACTGGGGCACCCGTGCTGACATCGCGCACCGCCACT